>NZ_BQWE01000052.1:0-3389 GCF_023706025.1 Sphaerotilus sp. FB-3
GGCCACAGCGTCATCGTCATCGAGCACGACCTCGACGTCATCGCCGAGGCCGACTGGATCGTCGACCTGGGGCCGGACGGCGGTTCAGGCGGCGGCCGCGTGGTGGTGGCCGGCACGCCGGAGGCGGTGGTGAAGAGCAGGAGCCACACGGGAGGGGCGTTGAAGGCGGTGCTCAGGCGGTGACGCGAACCCAGCTCTCGACGCGCTGCCGAGAGCAGCCCATCTCATGCCGCAACCAGTCCAGAAACAGCATGCGGCGCGGATCATCCTGGAACGGGGTTGGCGAGAGCAGAACGTACTCGGAGCCATCCGGCTGGAACCCGAATGGCGCGACCAGGCGGGCATCCTGCAGGTCGTCCGCGACCATGTACGCCGATCCAATCGCCCAACCCAGCCCTGCGCCTGCCGCCTGCAGGCTCAGATAGAAATGCTCGAAATGCTCTGATGCACCCGCATCAGGGCTGCATCCGCCCAGCTCGACCCACCGCTGCCACGCCGTCGGCCTCGTGCGGGCATGCAGCAATTTCGGCTTGCGGGCAGGCAGCAGGCCCGTGGCCACCGCCTGAGCCACTGCAGGCGAGCAAACCGGCCCGGTCAGTTCAGGCGCCACCGGTTCGGCATGGCAGGTCGTGCCCCAGTTGAAGTCGTTGCGCCGCAAGGCGAGATCCACCCGATCGCGCGCAAAGTCCACCGGTCCCCCAGCCGTCAACAGGTGAATCTGGTGCTGCGGAAAGCGTTCACGGAATGCCGGCAGCCTGGGAATCAGCCACCGCATGGCGATGGTCGGTTCACATGACAGCACCAGAGGCAACTCCACCGCAGGCGCCCTCACCTGACGCAGAGCTTCCGCCAGCCGTTCCATGGCCTCGGTACACGCTTCCAGCAGGATCTTCCCCCGAGGGGTCAGGAAGACGGCCCGGTTACGCCGGTCGAAGAGGTCCACCCCCAGCGACTCTTCCAACTGCTTGATCTGGCGGCTGACCGCCCCGTGCGTCACATGCAGCTCGTCTGCCGCGCGCCCGAAGCTCTCGTGGCGGGCGGCTGCCTCGAACACGCGCAGGCTGTTCATCGGCGGGATGCGGCCATCGACAGGTGATTTTTTCTCACTCATACGGGCAAGCATAAATCGTTTTTCAAGCGGCTGACGACCTAGAAGAATGCTCCTGAAACGCGGAATTCACTCACCAATCGGTGAGCAACAGGAGGATCGAATGTCCACAAGCACCGTCACCGCACTCCCCACATCTGATGCAGAGGTGGCTCGCCATGGCAGCGAAAGTCTGATCGAACGATTGTGTCGGTCGTTGGCTCGCAAGGACTTTCTATTCCTGCCAGCAGACCGGACCCGCACCATTCTCAATGAAGTTCAAGACGCCCCTCTGAGAGATTGGGACAGCTTCCAGAAAAGCTGGTTCGACTTGCCGCTTGATCCGTACATGGCTGATGGCGGCCGATATCGCAAGCGGCGCCATGCGACACTCAGTGCGCTGCCATCGAGTCGATGTGCGCATCTACAACCGCATCAGCCGCATTTCCAGAGCTTGAAGTACAACCATCTGAATGGTGGCATCGCACGGCACTATGAACCCATTGCTGCAGAAGTCCTTGCAGGCGCGACCATGCAATCGCTGATCCGCTTGGGCTGCGAGTTGTTCGGCAGATTGGCGCCTTTCTACCCGTGGCACATCGAAGTTCACCAATTTCGCATCGAGGCACAGGAGGGAGGTTCTGGTCTCCCGACACCGCAAGGCGTTCATCAGGATGGCGTGAACTATGTGCTGATGGTCATGGTTCAGCGTCAGAACCTTGTCAACGGCTCCACGGCCATCTATGACAAACACAAAATCAAGGTCGATGAATTCACGCTGCAACAGCCGCTGGATCTGGCCATAGTCAATGATGAGCATGTGTTTCATGGCGTGACGCCCATCGTGCAGTTGAGCACTGACACACCGGCCATTCGTGATGTACTGGTCATCACGTTCCGCAGAAAAACCTGACAACCCGCACGAGAACACAATAATGATCGAACTTGCAGCCGTAGCGACCATCACCATTTTGGCCGTCATCAGCCCAGGCGCAGATTTTGCGATGGTCACACGCAACAGTCTTCTGTATGGGCGGTCGGCCGGGCTGCTGGCTTCGCTGGGAATTGCACTCGGTGTCCAGTTGCATGTGCTGTACACCATGCTAGGCGTCGGTCTTGTTCTTCAGAACTCCCCAGGACTGTTTTCGACCATCAAATTGATTGGAGCCGTCTATCTGGTTTACGTGGGCTACAAGACATTTTTCACCCCTCAGCCCTCGCCCAGCAGCGCAGCACTGATGAAAGAGCTTGATGCAATCGACGCATTGCGCACAGGTTTTTTCACCAACGCCCTCAACCCCAAAACCACCCTTTTTGTGGTCAGTGTCTACACGCAGATCGTTCAACCCGAAACATCGATTGCGGTGCAAGTAGGCTATGGATTATTCATGTCACTGGCGCACTGGTTGTGGTTCAGCCTGGTGACAGTCTTTTTCTCGGAAGAACATTTGCGTTCAAAGATGCTGCAACACCAGATCGTATTGAATCGCATGATCGGCACCATTCTGGCCAGCCTTGGCTTCTGGCTTGCATTTTCACCGAAATGAGATTTCGCATGAAAAATATCGCCTGCATTGATATGGAAGGGGTACTGATCCCCGAACTGTGGCCTCACATCGCAGAAGCCACCGGAATCACAGATCTGGCGATCACGACCAGAGAGGAACCTGATTATGCCCGTCTCGTGAATCGCCGCATTGAACTGCTCAGAAGAAATGGGCTCCGACTGATCGATGTACAAGCATTGACAGAGCGCGTAGACCCTTTGCCAGGGGCACACAATTTCCTGACCGAGTTGCGCAGAAATTTTCATGTCATCTTGGTGTCGGACGCATTCCAGGAGATGATTCTGCCCTTATGGGAAAAACTTGATAAACCTGAACTACGTTGCCATTGGTTTACCTGTGATCGAGCTGGCTACATTTCCAAGGCACACTATTCCCGCAAACAAGGCAAACACGAGGTCATTGACGAATTTGCAGTGAATGGGCATCGAACCCTGGCCGTTGGAGATGCGTTCAACGACTTGACCATGCTTCAGCGGGCATCCATGGGGTTCCTGTTCTGTCCTTCGCCGCAAACATTGCAAGCGGCTGCGGGGATTAGCGTTGCAAGAACTTACCCGGAAATTCTGACCGCCGTTGCTGCTGATCAACGAATGACCGCTTCCTGAACGCGCCGCCCAGTCGAGCCGGACGGGCCGGTGCGGCCAACCGTGGCGCACAAGGCCGCCGGCAAGAAGGCCGGCGAGCGCCCGGCCTGGGTCGGCTGCGCCGGGCTGGACGGCTGGAGCAATGTCGAC
>NZ_BQWE01000053.1:0-567 GCF_023706025.1 Sphaerotilus sp. FB-3
TTGATGCCCTCAAGTCCTGGCGGGCCAAGTCACCCGACTTGTTCAAGAAGCGGCCAAAGAATCTCCCGGGTCTTGACACATAGCATGGACAGGCTGGCACGCAACCTTGATGACCTGCGCCGCATCGTCCAAGGGCTGACACAACGGGGCGTGCGCATGGAGTTCGTCAAAGAAGGGCTGAAGTTCACCGGCGAGGACTCACCGATGGCCAATCTGATGCTGTCGGTCATGGGAGCCTTCGCTGAGTTCGAGCGCGCCCTGATCCGCGAACGTCAGCGCGAGGGAATCGTGCTGGCCAAGCAGCGCGGTGCCTACCCAGGGCGATTGCATTAGCCAAGTCCCCGATTGCGTGGTAACAATCCGGCCCGACCTCGCCGCCCCAAGACACGATGCAAGACCACCCGACGGCCGCCCCAGGCGACGAGCTGATGCAGCGCTTTGAAGACCTGGCCGATCCGCGCCGGCAGACCGGACGCTTCCAGTTCCCGCTGCAGGAACTGCTGCTGACGGCGCTGTGCGCGGTGGCGGCCGGCGCCGAGGACTGGGTCGATGTGAGCGAGTGGGGCG
>NZ_BQWE01000054.1:0-589 GCF_023706025.1 Sphaerotilus sp. FB-3
GACAGCCGAAACCAGAGAATGCGGCCCAGTCCGAAAGGAGCTAGCCGATGAGGAAGAGCAAGTTCAGCGAGAGCCAGATCGTGGCGATCCTGAAAGAAGGAGAGGCCGGGCTGCCGGTGGCCGAGGTGTGCCGCAAGCACGGCATCAGCGCGCCGACGTACTACGCGTGGAAGAGCAATTGAGCGGGCGCGACGGTCTCGGACCTGACACGCATGCGCGAGCTGGAAGCGGAGAATGCCCGGCTCAAGCGCATGTATGCCGACCTGGCGCTGGAGAACGCGGCGATCAAGGACGTGCTGGCAAAAAAATTCTGACGCCGTCCGCGAGGCGGCAGGTGGTCTCGGCCATGGTGACCGAGCATCGCTTGCCAGTCACACGAGCCTGCAGGGCCGCAGGCTTGTCGCGGGCGGCGTACTACAAGACGCCGCCGCTGCCGCAGGAGAAGGATGCCGAGGTGATTGATGCGCTCAATGGCGTGGTCGAGCGCAACGGCCGCTGGGGGTTCTGGAAATGCTTCGACCGACTGCGCCTGGATGGCCGCCCTTGGAACCACAAACGGGTCTGGCGGGTGTATTGCGAGCTGGGCCTG
>NZ_BQWE01000055.1:0-2132 GCF_023706025.1 Sphaerotilus sp. FB-3
CAAGCGCAAGCGCATGGGCTGGAGCGATGACTACCTGCAAGGGCTCTTCGGCTTGACGCCCGGTTCAGTCAGCCATGCACAAACTTCGAGCGATGGCTAATGCAATCGCCCTGCTGCTCAGGCGGGTTTCATAAAAACCTGCCCGGAGAGGTTTTATTGACTTCGCGGGGATGCCCTTGTAGCCCTAGTTAACCGGCGCCGGAGCGCGAAGCGCGTAGGGCACCGCTACAGGCCATGAGAATGCCGAAGGCATGGCCTGTAGTGGCGTCCACGTTGAACGCCCAGCTAGGCCTTTTAAAGGAGAGAACATAAATATTGCAGTGTCAGGCGCGGCATCAATGTTTGAATACTATGGTCTGTAGACCTTTGGTCTTCATTCAGGGATCATAGAAAAATGAACTCACTGAGTACTGTCATAGCCCAAGCGTTAGTCAAATATCGTCATTTGTCACACCTCTCTCAAGAGGAGCTTGCCGATGCTGCTGGCATTCATAGAACCTATGTGAGTCAGATAGAGCGCGGGCTAAAGATGCCCACTGTCGCCATTCTTTTTAAAATTTCCAAGGCGCTGAATATTCGAGCAAGCGACTTGATTAGTGAGATTGAAGGTCAGTATGCTGAATTACAAGATTAATCCAGGATTCCGTATCAATTGCGGATTTATTGTTACTGGTGAAGCCGTCCGCAATGCAATAATGCAAACGAATGCCATCCTTGGGGACTTGCCGGCAAATTTGTACAAAAGCATCGACTACAAAACGACTAGCGCAATGATTGGCTCCGTCTTTTGTGACAGGCTTGCTGATGTGGTTGGGGCAATTGTTAATCCTATTGAGAAGGGGCATCCTGATTTGGTGCCTCCAGCAGCGATTAACTGCACCGAAGAGGATTTACGGAACTACCCACAGGGGTTGGAAATCAAGTGCACTATTGGCAACATAGAAACTGGTGCAAACTTGCGAGCGGGTCAAACCCGCATTGAATCGTTGACTGGAATCACGTGGCAGGCCCATCACCGCGAAGTTGCCGAACTGCTTGGTTTGGTTTGGGATTTTGTTGAAGATGGCCGGGCCTTCAACTATCCAGCAATCAGCGGGGCGTTTTATAGCGATGATCTTTGCGAGGATGATTGGGGACAAATCAGCGGAACTACTGGTCGCAACACAAAGGTGAGCGGGATGGCGGCAAGCGGAAAGGCAAAAATGGGTAGAGGCTGGGTTGCTGTGGTTGAAAAAGATGAATATTTAACAGCGTACTCCAGAAGCTTGCGGTTTAGATTTCCATGACTACGCGACTAGCCTGAGCTGCATGGGCGAATGTGGCGTGCGGTAAAATATTTTTTCCCTGCTTGACTTTCCCGCAACGCCTTTTAAATCTAGCAGGGTTTCAAATGGCAGGTAGTCGCCATACTCACCCTCGCAGCAAATTACTTCTCCCTGCCTGTTTAGGCTCCATTTTGCCAGTTCTTCGTAGTTGATAAGTGCACTGCTGAAGCCGTAACCCATTCCCGGCTCTGACTTGTATGGCGGATCAATAAACCAAGTGGCCTCAATATCAGGGGCCATTGTGTAGTCTCCGCAAATTATTTGCCAATGTTTAATTTTTTGCAGGTTTTCGGCCATAACGCGCCTGCTAATTTCCCAGTTTCTAGCCAAAACTTGGGTAACCGTTATGGTTTTGTATTTGAATGCCATTTTTGTGGCCGCATGAATAATGTGAAGGAACTCTGAACTTTTTTCTCCGACCTTCAAGTCTGGCAGGTTTTTGATTTTTTGTTCAGTCGCTTCGCTTATCAACCACTCCCAAATGGATGCGACTTTGGGGTCTTTTTCAATTAAAACGACTTGATTGCGCCAGTTGTCTGAGAAGAGTGAGTAGGCGGCAGATCCCGCAAATGGCTCAATTATGCATCCATAATTGGGGGGCGGATAATGCTTTGCGATTTGTTTTTTTCTGCCGTAGTAGTAAAACATTTCTTTCTCGCCGCTAAATTTATGAAGACTATAGTATTTTTTGGCGACTTTGTCAAGTCGCGCCACCTTGTCTAGCTGTCAAGACCCGGGAGATTCTTTGGCCGCTTCTTGAACAAGTCGGGTGACTTGGCCCGCCAGGACTTGAGGGCATCAAGGGGC
>NZ_BQWE01000056.1:0-5887 GCF_023706025.1 Sphaerotilus sp. FB-3
GGAGCCGACGTTGAAATACCACCCTGGTGTGTTTGAGGTTCTAACCTTGGTCCCTGATCGGGATTGGGGACAGTGTATGGTGGACAGTTTGACTGGGGCGGTCTCCTCCCAAAGTGTAACGGAGGAGTTCGAAGGTACGCTAGCCACGGTCGGAAATCGTGGTGATAGTGCATTGGCATAAGCGTGCTTGACTGCGAGACTGACAAGTCGAGCAGGTACGAAAGTAGGACAAAGTGATCCGGTGGTTCTGTATGGAAGGGCCATCGCTCAACGGATAAAAGGTACTCTGGGGATAACAGGCTGATACCGCCCAAGAGTTCATATCGACGGCGGTGTTTGGCACCTCGATGTCGGCTCATCTCATCCTGGGGCTGTAGCCGGTCCCAAGGGTATGGCTGTTCGCCATTTAAAGAGGTACGTGAGCTGGGTTTAAAACGTCGTGAGACAGTTTGGTCCCTATCTTCCGTGGGCGCTGCAGAATTGAGAGAGCCTGCTCCTAGTACGAGAGGACCGGAGTGGACGCACCCCTGGTGTACCGGTTGTCACGCCAGTGGCATCGCCGGGTAGCTATGTGCGGAAGAGATAACCGCTGAAAGCATCTAAGCGGGAAACTCGTCTCAAGATAAGTTCTGCCGGGGCCTCGAGCCCCCTGAAGAGTCGTTCAAGACCAGGACGTTGATAGGCTGGGTGTGGAAGAGCGGTAACGCTTTAAGCTAACCAGTACTAATTGCTCGTGAGGCTTGACCCTATAACTTTGACATTCCTGTCAAGGCAAGAGTGTCGACGTGAACCGTACTTCAGTCACGGTGAACGCAATCAATTGACAGATCAGCGCTGATTCATACAGACTCTACGAATTGTCTTTCAGGTTCCATCCTGAAAGACCAACGGTTATGCCTGACGACCATAGCGAGGTGGTCCCACTCCTTCCCATCCCGAACAGGACAGTGAAACGCCTCCGCGCCGATGATAGTGCGCATTCGCGTGTGAAAGTAGGTCATCGTCAGGCTTCTATTCCAGCAAACCCCTCTGATCTTCTGGTCAGAGGGGTTTTTGCTTTGGCGCGTCGAAATGACGAAATCCTGCCGTGGAGGAATTTCCGGGCGTGGCCGCGGTGGCGGCTTCATGCCCGGATGTGATTGAGGCGGATCAGGCGATCGCCGTCGTGATGATGCCGCCGCCCAGGCACACCTCGCCGTCGTAGACGACGGCCGACTGGCCCGGCGTGACCGCCCATTGCGCCTCGTCGAAGTGCAGGCCGAAGCTGCCATCGGCCGGGTTGCAGGCGTCGATGCGGCAACGGGCGTCGGCCTGGCGATAGCGGGTCTTGGCGGCGCAGACCCCCAGCGTCGGCGCCTCGCCGGCCACCCAGCTGATGTCGCCGGCACGCAGCTGGTGCGACTGCAGCCACGGGTGATCATGGCCCTGCACGATCCACAGCGTGTTCTTCTCCATGTCCTTGCGGGCGACGAACCAGGGTTCGTGGTCGCCGCCGCCGCGCGTCGACTTCTTCTCCTTCACGCCGCCGATGCCGATGCCCTTGCGCTGGCCGAGCGTGTAGAAGCTCAGCCCCACATGCTCGCCGAGCACGCGGCCGCGGTCGTCCTTGATCGGGCCGGGTTCCTTGCTCAGATAGCGGTTCAGGAAATCGCGGAACGGGCGCTCGCCGATGAAGCAGATGCCGGTCGAGTCCTTCTTCTTCGCGTTGGGCAGGCCGATCTCCTCGGCGATGCGTCGCACCTCGGTCTTGTGGATCTCGCCGACCGGGAACATCGTCTTCGACAGCTGCGCCTGGTTCAGCCGGTGCAGGAAATAGCTCTGGTCCTTGGCCGGGTCCAGGCCCTTGAGCAGCTCGAAGCGCTGGCTGGCCTGGTTCTCGCGCACGCGGGCGTAATGGCCGGTGGCGATCTTCTCTGCGCCGAGGCGCATCGCGTGGTCCAGAAAAGCCTTGAACTTGATCTCTGCATTGCACAGCACGTCCGGATTGGGCGTGCGGCCCGCCTGGTATTCGCGCAGGAAATCCGCGAAGACGCGGTCCTTGTATTCGGCGGCGAAGTTGACATGCTCGATCTCGATGCCGATCACGTCGGCGACCGAGGCGGCGTCGAGGAAGTCCTGGCGCGACGAGCAGAACTCGCTGTCGTCGTCGTCCTCCCAGTTCTTCATGAAGATGCCGACCACTTCATGACCCTGCTGCTTGAGCAGCCAGGCGCTGACGGCCGAATCGACGCCGCCGCTCAGGCCGACGACGACACGCTGCGGACGCACGCTCGCGCTCATGCTGCACCTCCGGCGCCCAGTGCGTCCTCGGCCCAGACCGCGTCGAGCGGGTGGCGGCATCCCGCCAGATGGTCCTCGATGCAGCGCAGCAGCATTGGCGAGCGGTGGCGTGCGACGCTGGTGCGGATTTCGTCCGGCGTCATCCAGAGGGTGCGCACGATGCCGGCGTCGAGCGCCTGGTCGGGAATCGGCTCGCCGACCCGACCGCGATAGGCAAAGCGCAGGTAGGTCACATCCGCGGCCGGGTCAGCCTCGCGGTGCATGCGGGCCAGATAGACGCCAAGCAGGGCCTCGGGCACGAAGTGGCGCCCGGTCTCCTCGAGCGCCTCGCGCACTACGCCCTGCAGCAGCGATTCACCTGCCTCCAGGTGGCCTGCGGGGTTGTTCAGTTTCAGACCCTCGGGTGTCTCTTCCTCGACCAGCAGGAAGCGGCCTTCCTGCTCGATGATGGCCGCAACCGTGACACTGGGTTTCCAACGTTGTTCGCTCATGTCGCGATCCTACCGGCTTGGGCTGTTGCACGGAGGGGGCAGCTTGTGTGACAGGTAGTGTCTCCGGGATCGCACGGGGGTGATGGAGTCACGCGATCTGTGTAATCTGGCACATCCACAATGAGGAGGGGTCAGATGCTGGTCGGTGTACCGCTGGAGACGGCTGCGGGGGAAACCCGCGTGGCCGTGACGCCCGAGACGGCGAAGAAGCTCAAGGCGCAAGGACACACGGTGCGTGTGCAGTCCGGTGCCGGAACCCGGGCCAGCGCGCCTGACGAGGCCTACCAGGCCGTCGGCGCGGAGATCACCGATGCGGCAGGCGCCCTCGGCTGTGATCTGGTCTTGAAGGTGCGTGCGCCGTCGGCCGCGGAGCTGCCGCACATGAAGCGCGGTGCGGCGCTGGTCGGCATGCTCGACCCGTTCGACCGCGGCGGGCTGGAGCGCCTGGCCGCCGCGGGCCTGACCGGCTTCGCGCTGGAGGCCGCACCGCGCACCACACGGGCGCAGAGCATGGACGTGCTCTCGTCCCAGGCCAACATCGCCGGCTACAAGGCGGTGATCATGGCCGCCGACCGCTACCAGAAGTTCTTCCCGATGCTGATGACCGCGGCCGGCACGGTGAAGGCCGCACGCGTCGTGATCCTGGGCGTCGGCGTGGCGGGCCTGCAGGCCATCGCCACCGCCAAGCGCCTGGGCGCGGTGATCGAGGCCTCCGATGTGCGTCCTTCGGTGAAGGAGCAGGTCGAGTCGCTCGGCGCCAAGTTCATCGACGTGCCCTACGAGACGGCCGAGGAGAAGGAAGCGGCCGAGGGCGTGGGCGGCTACGCGCGGCCGATGCCGCCGAGCTGGCTGGCGCGCCAGAAGGTCGAGGTGGCCAAGCGGGTGGCGCAGGCCGACGTCGTCATCTCCACCGCGCTGATCCCGGGCCGCCCGGCACCGACGCTGATCTCGGCCGAGATGGTGCAGGCGATGAAGCCGGGCTCGGTGATCATCGACCTCGCCGCCGGCCGCGGCCCCGACGGCGGCGGCAACTGCCCGCTGACGGTGGCCGGGCAGACGGTGCAGGTCCACGGCGTGACGATCGTCGGCGAGACCAACCTGCCGGCGCTGGTGGCGGCCGATGCCTCGGCGCTGTACGCACGCAATGTGCTCGACTTCCTCAAGCTGGTGCTGGCGAAGGATGCCACCGCCCTGAATGTCCCGATGGATGACGACATCGTCGCCGCCTGCCTGGTCGCGCGCGACGGCCAGGTCACCCGCAGCTGAAGGAGCACGCCATGGACATCGTGTCCCCCACGATTCTCAATCTGATCATCTTCGTGCTGGCGATCTATGTCGGCTACCACGTCGTCTGGACGGTCACGCCGGCGCTGCACACGCCGCTGATGGCGGTGACCAATGCGGTCTCGGCCATCGTCATCGTCGGCGCGATGCTGGCGGCGGCGCTGACCGAGACGACGCTGGGCAAGAGCATGGGCGTGCTGGCGGTGGCGCTGGCGGCGGTGAACGTCTTCGGCGGCTTCCTGGTCACGCGCCGGATGCTGGAGATGTTCAAGAAGAAGGACAAGAAGCCGGCCGCCGCCAAGGGAGACGCAGCATGAGCATGAACCTCGTCACGCTGCTCTATCTGGTGGCCAGCGTCTGCTTCATCCAGGCCCTGAAGGGCCTGAGCCACCCGACCACCTCGATCCGCGGCAATGTCTTCGGCATGACCGGCATGACGATCGCGGTGCTGACCACCGCGGCGCTGATCGTCAAGCTGGCCGGCTCGCCGCTCGGCCTGGGCTATGTGCTGGCGGGCCTGGTGGTCGGCGGCGGGGCCGGCGCGGTCATGGCCCAGCGCGTCGAGATGACGAAGATGCCCGAGCTGGTCGCCTTCATGCACAGCATGATCGGCCTGGCGGCGGTCTTCATCGCCATCGCTGTCGTCGCCGAGCCCTATGCCTTCGGCATCGTCGCCAAGGGCGAAATGATCCCGGCGGGCAACCGGCTGGAGCTGTTCCTGGGCGCGGCGATCGGCGCGATCACCTTCTCGGGTTCGGTCATCGCCTTCGGCAAGCTCTCGGGCAAGTACAGGTTCCGCCTGTTCCAGGGCGCGCCGGTGCAGTTCAAGGGCCAGCACATGCTCAACCTCGTGCTCGGCCTGGCCACCGTCGGCCTCGGCCTGGTGTTCATGTTCACCGAGAGCTGGCCGGCCTTCTTCGCGATGCTGGCGCTGGCCTTCGTGATGGGCGTGCTGATCATCATTCCGATCGGCGGCGCGGACATGCCCGTCGTCGTGTCGATGCTCAACAGCTACTCCGGCTGGGCGGCGGCCGGCATCGGCTTCAGCCTGAACAACTCGATGCTGATCATCGCCGGCTCGCTGGTGGGCTCGTCGGGCGCCATCCTCTCGTACATCATGTGCAAGGCGATGAACCGCTCGTTCTTCAACGTGATCCTGGGCGGCTTCGGCGGCGAGGCGGCGGCGGCCACCGGCGGCGCGCAGGCTCAGCGCAGCGTCAAGAGCGGCTCGGCCGACGACGCGGCCTTCATTCTCGGCAACGCCGAGACGGTGGTGATCGTGCCCGGCTACGGCCTGGCGGTGGCGCGCGCGCAGCACGCGGTGAAGGAGCTGGCCGAGAAGCTCGTCCACAAGGGCATCACGGTGAAGTACGCGATCCACCCGGTCGCCGGGCGCATGCCCGGCCACATGAACGTGCTGCTGGCCGAGGCCGAAGTGCCCTACGACCAGGTCTTCGAGATGGAGGACATCAACGGCGAGTTCGGCCAGGCCGACGTGGCGATCATCCTCGGCGCCAACGACGTGGTGAACCCTGCCGCGCTGCAGAAGGGCAGCCCGATCTACGGCATGCCGATCCTGGAGGCCTACAAGGCCAAGACGGTCATCGTCAACAAGCGCTCGATGGCCGCCGGCTATGCCGGCCTGGACAACGAGCTGTTCTACATGGACAAGACGATGATGGTCTTCGGCGATGCCAAGAAGGTGGTCGAGGACATGGTCAAGGCGGTGGAATGAGGCCGTGACGTGAGCAGGGCAATTGCATTAGCCAAGTCCCCGATTGAGTGGTAACAATCCGGCCCGACCTCGCCACCCCACGACACGATGCCAGACC
>NZ_BQWE01000057.1:0-320294 GCF_023706025.1 Sphaerotilus sp. FB-3
GACAAGCTCGATGTCATGTTTGCTGCCTTCATTACCGTGGCACTCGTGGCCGAGGCGCTTCGGTTGCGTTAACAGTGCCTAGGGGACAGACTCGCGCCGGCTTCAGGGTGGCAGGCCGCCGAACGCCTACAATCCCGGAATGTCGATTTCTCCGATACCCGAGCTGGTGGCCGAGCTTGCGGCCGGTCGCATGATCATCCTCGTCGACGAGGAGGACCGCGAGAACGAGGGCGATCTGGTCCTCGCCGCCGATCTGGTCACGCCGGAAGCCATCAATTTCATGGCCAAGCATGGTCGCGGCCTGATCTGCCTGACGCTGACACGCGAGCGCTGCGAATATCTGCAGCTGCCACCGATGGCTGCGCGCAACGGCACCAAGCACAGCACCGCCTTCACCGTCTCGATCGAGGCGGCCACCGGGGTGACCACCGGCATCTCGGCGGCGGACCGATCGCGCACCGTGGAGGTGGCGGTCGCCCGCGACACCCGGCCGGCCGATCTGGTCCAGCCCGGCCACATCTTCCCGCTGCAGGCCCAGGACGGCGGCGTGCTGATGCGCGCCGGCCACACCGAGGCCGGCTGCGATCTGGCCCGCATGGCCGGCCTGTCGCCCGCCTCGGTGATCTGCGAGATCATGAAGGACGACGGCACGATGGCCCGCCTGCCCGACCTGCAGGAATTCGCCCGCGAGCACGGCCTGAAGATCGGCACCATCGCCGACCTGATCAGCTACCGCAGCCGCAACGAATCGCTGATCGAGCCGCTGCACCAGGCACCGCTGACCACGCCCTGGGGGCAGTTCGACAGCCGCGTCTACCGCGACCGCACCGGCCAGGTCCATCTGGCGCTGTCCAAGGGCAGCTGGACCCCCGACGACGAGCTGCTGGTGCGGGTGCACGAGCCGCTGTCGGTGCTGGACCTGCTCGATGTCGGCCGTGCGCGCCACTCGTGGGCACTGCCGCATGCGCTGGCGACGATCGAGTCGGCCGGCCGCGGCGTGGCGGTGCTGCTCAACGTCGGCCAGGACGCGCAGGCGCTGCTCGGCCTGGCGCAGCCGCAGCCGGCCGAGCCGGCCCGCACCGCCATGGACCTGCGCACCTACGGCGTGGGCGCGCAGATCCTGCGCGACCTCGGCGTGCGTCGCATGAAGCTGATGAGCAACCGCCGCCGCATGCCGAGCATGGTCGGCTACGGCCTGGAAGTCACCGGCTTCCTGCCCTCCGAGCCCCAGGCCTGAGCGCCAAAACGCCAACACGCCAACACGCCGACACTCACCACGGAGTCATCGCCATGCAAGGTGCCGACAAGGGCCAATCCACCCGTCTGGACGGCAGCGACCTGCGCGTCGCCATCGTCCAGGCCCGCTTCAACGCCGAGCTGACCGACCGGCTCGCGCAGAGCTGCATCGCCGAGCTGCAGCGCCTGGGCGTCGAGGCGCGCCACATCCGCCACATCAGCGTGCCCGGCGCGCTGGAGGTGCCGGTGGCGCTGCAGGCGCTGGCCGAGGCCGACGAGCATGACGCGCTGATCGCGCTGGGCTGCATCATCCGTGGCGAGACCTATCACTTCGAACTGGTCGCCAACGAGAGCGGCGCCGGCGTCACCCGGGTGTCGCTCGACCATGGCGTGCCGATCGCCAATGCCATCCTGACCGTCGAGAACGAGGCCCAGGCCTGGGCCCGTGCCGAAGACAAGGGCGCCGACGCGGCCCGCGTCGCGGTCGAGATGGCGAATCTGCTGGAAGAATTGTCTTGAACCCGAATCAGAAAAACCGTCCCCAGTCCGCCACGCAAGCCGCCGCCGGCACGCCGCGGCCGAAATCCGCCCGCCGCCGCTCGCGCGAGCTGGCGCTGCAGGGCCTGTATGAATGGCTGATCAGCCGCGCCGATGTCGGCGTGGTGATGGCGCACATGCGCGAGCAGGACGAGCACGGCCGCTGCGACAGCGCCCATCTCGACGCGCTGCTGCAGGGCTGCATCAGCCAGGTGGCCGAGCTGGACGGCGTGATCGCGCCGCATCTGGACCGCGGCGTGGCCCAGCTCTCGCCGGTGGAGCATGCGGTGCTGCTGATCGGCACCTACGAGCTGCGTCACTGCGTCGAGGTGCCCTACCGGGTCGCGATCAACGAGGCGGTCGAGCTGGCCAAGGCCTTCGGCGGCACCGACGGCCACAAGTATGTCAACGGCGTGCTCGACAAGGCCGCCGCCGCGCTGCGTCCGGCCGAGGTCGCGGCCCAGCGCGCCGCCCGCAGCGCACCGCGCCCGTCCTGATCCTGCCGCCTGCCGTCGAGACCCGCCACCGCCCATGGACCGACTCCCCAGCGCCTCCCCCGATCCGTTCCGGCTGGCGCCGCGTGTCGCCGGCATCGAGCCCTTCTGGGTGATGGAGTGCGCCAAGGCCGCCGACCTCATCGCGCGCAGCCCGGCCTGCGATCCGGCCCAGGGCGGCGAGCCGATGATCTACCTGAACATCGGCGAGCCCGACGCCACCGCCCCCCCGGCGGTGGCCGAGTCAGCGCAGCGCTGCATCGACGCCGGTCGCACCCAGTACACCCCGGCGACCGGCCTGCCGGCCCTGCGCGAGGCGATCTCGCGCTGGTATGCCGAGCGCTGGCAGGCGGATGTGCCGGCGCGGCGCATCGTCGTGACCGCCGGCGCGTCGGCGGCGCTGCAGCTGCTGACCACCGCGGTGGTGGGCGCAGGGGACGAGATCCTGATGCCGGATCCGAGCTATCCGTGCAACCGCCATTTCGTCACCGCCGCCGGCGGCATCGCCCGGCTGCTGCCGGCCGGTGCAGCGCAGCGCTTCCAGCTCGACGCGGCCTCGGTCGAGGCGGCCTGGAGCGAGGCCACCCGCGGCGTGATGCTGGCCTCGCCGTCGAACCCGACCGGCACCTCGATCGCGCCCGACGAGCTCGCCCGCATCGCCGCCGTGGTGCGCGAGCGCGGCGGCCTGACCCTCGTCGACGAGATCTACCTCGGCCTGAGCTACGACGGCCAGGCGCGCAGCGCGGTGACGCTGGGCGACGATGTGGTGGTGATCAACAGCTTCTCCAAGTATTTCGGCATGACCGGCTGGCGGCTGGGCTGGATGGTGCTGCCCGAGGCGCTGGTGCCGGCGGTCGAGAAGCTGGCGCAGAACCTCTACATCTGTGCCTCGACGGTCGCTCAGCATGCCGCGCTGGCCTGCTTCGAGCCCGACACGCTGGCGCTGTGCGAGCAGCGCCGCCGCACGATGCAGGCCCGGCGCGACTTCATCGTGCCGGCGCTGGAATCGCTCGGCCTGACGGTGCCGGTGCGCCCGGACGGTGCCTTCTATGTCTGGTTCGACACCCGGGCCCACGCGCCTGACAGCTGGACCTTCTGCATGGAGATGATGCAGCGCGCCCACATCGCGCTGACGCCGGGGCGCGACTTCGGCCATGCGCAGACCGCGCACCATGCCCGGCTCTCCTTCGCCAGCTCGATGGACGACCTGCACGAGGCGGTGCGACGCCTGCGGCGGGTGCTCGGGCGCTGACGGCCACGGTCACGCGAGTCCCCGCCACCGCCATGACCACCACCTCGACCTCGCACCGCCCGCCCCCGCCGCCCGGTCCGGCCGAAGCCGGCTGGCTGCCCACCGATCCGGGCGCGCTGACCGAGACCCTGCCGCCCGACAGCCTGCCCTTCGAGCAGCAGATCGGCGCGGCGCTCGATCTGAGCCTGCCGGGCGAGCTGACCACGCCGGTGCCGCCGATGCCGGCCGCGCCGGTGCTGATTCCCGATGCCCAGGCCCTGCTGAACCAGAACCAGATGGGCCGCTATGTGCTGGAGCGGCCGCTGGGCGCCGGCGGCCTGGGCACCGTCTGGTCGGCCTACGACACCGTGCTGACCCGCCGGGTCGCGGTCAAGACGCTGCCGCTGGCGGTGCCGGACGGCGAGCGCGAACCGCTGGTGGCGCGGGTGCTCGACGAGGCTCGCGCAGCGGCGCGCCTGAGCCATCCGCACATCGTCACCGTGCATGACGCCGGTGTCAGCCCGGACGGTGCCTACATCGCGATGGAGCTGCTGCGCGGCAAGGACCTGTCGCAGATGCTGCGCTCGGGCTGGCATCCCAGCGGCGCCCAGGCGGCGCTGATCGTGCGCCGGGTGGCCGACGCGCTCAGCTACGCGCACGGCAAGGGCGTGGTGCACCGCGATGTCAAGCCGGGCAACATCTTCATGGTCGGACGCACCCGGCCGGTGGTGCTGGACTTCGGCATCGCGCAGCTGCTGCATCAGGCCGAGGCGATCGGCGGGCCGGCGCTGGGCTCGCCCTACTACGCCGCGCCGGAGCAGTTCGACGGCCGCGAATGCGATCCGCGCACCGATGTCTACTCGCTCGGCGTGGTGCTCTACGAGCTGCTGTGCGGCCAGCGGCCCTTCCTGGGCGGCACGCTGGCGGAGATCCGTGCCTCGGTGCGCGCCGGGCGGCCCCGCCATCCCTGCGAGATCGATCCCGGCGTGCCGCACGAGCTGGCCGAGATCGCGCTGAAGGCGATCCGCATCGATCCGGAGCAGCGCCACCGCACCGCCGGCACGATGGCGCGCGAGCTGCGCGCCTGGCTGTCCTCGCAGCCCGAGGCCGGCGAGCCGGCCAGCCCCGCCGCGTCGGCTTCGGCCGCCGCGGCGCAGACCCTGCCGCCACCGGCCTCCACGCTGCCCGGTCCGCTGGGGGCCGCGCCGGCTGCGTCCCGGCATCTCGCTGTTCCCACGGCGCCCTCGCCGACCGGCCGGCCGCCCGGCTGGATGCTCAGCACGCTGCTGGCGGTGGTGCTGGTGCTGCTGCTGCTGGTGGCCACGCTGCTGTGGGCCCGCACCTGATCCCGATCCGATGACCTCTGCGAACCCGAACCCGCTCCTCGACGAATTCCGCTGGCCGCTGCGCATCTACTGGGAAGACACCGACGCCGGCGGCGTGGTCTTCTACGCCAACTACCTGAAGTTCTTCGAGCGCGCGCGCACCGAATGGCTGCGCACGCTCGGCTTCTCGCAGCAGGCGATGCGGCTCGAGGACCAGGCGATGTTCGTGGTGACCGACACCCAGGTGCGCCACCGCCAGCCCGCGCGGCTCGACGATCTCGTCGAGGTGACGGTGCGGGTGGCCGAGAGCGGCCGTGCCAGCCTGGTGCTCGAGCAGCAGGCCTGGCGCGACGGCACGCTGCTGGCCGAGGGCCGCATCCGCATCGGCTGCGTGGATGCCGCCTCGCTGCGCCCCCGGCGCATGCCCCCTGCCCTGCTGTCCGCCCTCGGACCGCAGCCCTGACTCCCTTCCGATTCTTCCGAGGCTTGATGCCATGAACCAGGACCTGAACATCCTGCAGCTGGTGCTGCAGGCCAGCATCGTCGTGCAGATCGTCATGGCGGTGCTGCTGCTGGTGTCGCTGGCGAGCTGGGCGGTGATCGTCGCCAAGATCACCGGCCTGCGCCGGGTGCGCGGCGGCAACGACCGCTTCGAGCGCGACTTCTGGTCGGGCCGCCACATCAGCGAGCTCTACCAGCAGAGCGAGCGCAACGCCCACCAGTCCGCACCGATGGAGCGCATCTTCACCGCCGGCATGCGCGAATTCCTGAAGCTGCGCGAGCGCCGCGTCGGCGACCCCGGCGCCCTGCTCGACGGTGCCCGGCGCGCGATGCGCGCGAGCTTCCAGCGCGAACTCGACGTGATCGAGTCCAACCTGTCCTTCCTGGCCACCGTCGGCTCGGTCTCGCCCTATGTCGGCCTGTTCGGCACCGTCTGGGGCATCATGCATGCCTTCACCGGCCTGTCGAATCTGCAGCAGGTGACGCTGGCCACCGTCGCGCCGGGCATCGCCGAGGCGCTGGTGGCCACCGCGATCGGCCTCTTCGCCGCGATTCCGGCGGTCATCGCCTACAACCGCTTCGCGCGCGACATCGACCGCCTGGCGATCCAGCAGGAGACCTTCATGGAGGAGTTCTCCAACATCCTGGCGCGCAACGCCGGCCAGATGGCCGCCGCGCAGCCTTCGGCGACCGCCGCCACGCTCTGAGCGGAGTCCGACGATGCCCGCGATGCAGTCCCGCTCCGGATCGGGGCGCCGCCGCACGATCAACGAGATCAACATGGTCCCGTTCATCGACGTGATGCTGGTGCTGCTGATCATCTTCATGGTCAGCGCCCCGCTGATGACGCCCGGCGTGGTCGACCTGCCCACCATCGGTCAGGCGCAGCGCCAGCCCGACCGGGTGATCGAGGTCATCGTCGACGCCGACGGCCAGCTGCGGCTGAAGGTCGACGGCCGCACGCCCGCCGGCAGCGATCCGGACGAGCGGGTCGCGATGGGCCGGCTGGCCGCACGCGTCAAGGCGCTGGCCGAAGGCGCCGCGCAGGTGCCGGTCATCATCGCAGCCGACAAGGGCGTGCGCTACGAGCTGGTCGTCAAGGTGATGGACACCCTGCAGCGCGCCGGCGTGGCCCGCGTCGGCCTGGCGGTGCGCACCACCGGTGGCTGAGCGAGGTCGGCCGATGACGCTCCCGCCCTCGCCGCCGCGCGCGCAGATGGTGCCGCCGCCGCCCCCAGCGGACCCGGCCGACGATCCGGTGCGCCGTCCCCCCTCGGCCGACAGCCTGGGGCTGGGCTCGACGGTGGCGCTGATCGCGCACGCCGGGCTGATCGCCGCGCTCGCCTGGGGCGTGGCCTGGAAGCGCGAGGAGATCGCCACCGTCAGCGCCGAGCTGTGGTCGGCGGTGCCGCAGGCCGCCGCACCTGCTGCGGCCGCCGCGCCAGCCGCCCGCGTCGAGGCGCCCGTCGAGGCGGTGCCCCCGCCACCCGCACCGCCACCGCCTCCTCCCCCTCCGGCACCGGCGCCAGAGCCGATGCCGGTCCCCGTGCCGGTTCCGAAGCCCAAGGCCAGCCCGCCCCCGCCTGCAGCGGCCGAGCAGCGCGAGGCCGACATCGCCCGCGAGCGCGCCGAGAAGCGCCGCCGCGAAGCCGAGGAAGCCGCGCGCGAGAAGGCAGAGAAAGCCGAAAAGGCTGAAAAGGCAGAGAAGGCCGCCCGCGACAAGGCAGCCCGGGAAAAAGCCGAACGGGAAAAAGCGGAAAAGGCGGAGAAGGCCGAAAAGGCCGAGCAGCAGCGCGCCGAGAAGGAGCGCGCCCGCAAGGAGCAGGCCGAGAAGGAACGCCGCGAGCGCGAGAAGGCTGAAAAGGCCGAGAAGGCGGAAAAGGAAAAGGCCGCCGAACGCAAGGCCGAGAAGGAACGTGCGGACAAGGAGCGCGCCGAGAAGGAAAAGGCCGAGAAGGCCGCCCGGGAAAAGGCGGACAAAGCCGCCCGGGAGAAGGCCGAGAAGGCGGAAAAGGCAGACCAGGAGCGCGCCGCCAGGCTGCGCGAGGAAAACCTGCGCCGCCTGCAGAAGCAGCTCGGCGACGGAGACGGCGGCGAAGGAGAGGGCAGCGGCCGTGCCGGCGCCGGCAGTCGCGGCGGTCCGGCCGGATCGGGCGGTGGCGGCACGGCCGCGCAGTCCTCCGGCCCGTCGGCGGGCTATGCCGGCCGGCTGCGTGCCTACCTCAAGCCCAAGCTCACCTTCACCGGCGAGATCCGCAGCAGCGCGCCCGCGGTGGTGCGGGTGCGCGTCGCGCCCGACGGCACCATCATCTCGCGCGAGCTGCTGAAGTCCAGCGGCCAGCCCGAGTGGGACCAGGCGGTGATCAACGCGATCGACAAGGCCGGCGTGGTGCCGCGCGACATCGACAACCGCGTGCCGCCGGTGATCGACATTCCCTGGACCGCCACTGAGCGCTGAGCCGAGACCGCCCATGACGACGCCCCCGACCGATCTGACCATCGTCCACAACCCGGCCGCATCGCGCTTCGAGGCGGTCGTGGACGGCCTGACCTGCGTGGCCGCCTACCACCGCAGCGGCGACCTGATCGACATGCACCACACCGGCGTGCCGCGCGCGCTCGAGGGCCGCGGCATCGCCGCCGCGCTGGTGCGGGCCGCGCTGGACTGGGCCGCCGCCGAGGGGCTGAAGGTGCGCCCGAGCTGCTCGTATGTGCGGGTCTACATGCAGCGGCATCCGCAGACGCAGACGCTGCGGGTCTGAGGCTGAGGCCCAAGCCCCGCCCCGACCCTCATTGCCGCACCGGCGGCCCGTCGTCGGTCGACAGCGCCTGGGTGCAGTGCACCGGCAGCGTCAGATCGGGCGTGCCGGTCAGCGCCTCGATGCGCAGGCGCGGCGGCAGCGGCGGCGACTGTACGCCGCCGAAGATGGTCGCGAAGGCAGCGTCGGCCGCGTCGCGCCCGGTGCCGAAGCGCACGAAGCCCATCGGAATGGCCGTGCCCGACGGATCGAAGATGTACCAGTGGTCGCCCAGGTAGACCTCGACATAGGCGTGGAAGTCGGTCGGGCCCAGCGCCGGGTCGGCGCCGTAGTCGATGCCGGTGGCGAAGCGCGCCGGAATGTTGAGCGCGCGGCACAGCGCGATCATCAGGTGCGCGAAGTCTCGGCACACGCCCACCCGCTCGACCAGCGTGTCCAGCGCCGAGGTGGTCGAGTTCGTGCTGTTGGACTGGAAGAGCACCCGGCGGTGCACCCAGTCGCGGATCGCCTGCACCCGTGCGTAGCCCGGCGGCAGATGACCGAACTCGGCGAAGGCCAGCCGCAGCAGCCGGTCGGACTGGCAGTAGCGGCTCGGGTAGACATAGGGCAGCACATGCACCGGCAGCCGCGACACCGGCACCTCGCCGATCCTGGCCGGATCCTCCATGTGGTGGCGGATGTCGACCGTGGCCTGGTAGGACACCCTGAGCGGCCCGGCCGCGGCATGCAGGCGCATGTAGCGGCTGCCGTGCACCGGGTCGAGCTGCACCTCGGCGCGCTGGCAGGGATCGAGCGTCAGCGCCTCCTCGCGCACCGTCTGGCGGCTGGTGTGCGCCACATGGATGTTGAAGACGAAGTCGCACGAGGGCGTCAGGACGAGGTAGTCAAGCTCGATGGACAGCCGAAGGCGGATCATGAATCTTTCCGTGAAGGGGCGCCCGGATCAAGCAAGAACGGTGCTCATGCCGGGTCGGCCGTCTCGGGCGCAGCGCCTTCAGGGGCCATGGCCTGCGGCTCGGCCTCGACCGGCGCCGGCAGCGTCCAGCCGTCGATGCGCTCGAACACCGCGATCGACTCGACATGCGCGGTGTGCGGGAACATGTTGACCACGCCCGCGGCGGCACAGCGGTAGCCGGCCTGGTGCATCAGCAGCCCGGCGTCGCGCGCCAGCGTCGAGGGATTGCAGCTGACGTAGACGATGCGCGCCGGCGGCTCGTAGCCCGCGATCGGGTTCTGGCGCACCTCGGCCAGCGCCTTGGCCAGCGCGAACGCGCCTTCGCGCGGCGGATCGACCAGCCAGCGCGCAGCCGAGCCGTAGGCGGCCAGGTCCTGCGCCGACAGCTCGAACAGGTTGCGCGCCGCGAAGGTGGCGTTGTCGCGGCGGTTGACGATCGCGTTCTCGCGCGAGCGCTGCACCAGCGCCTCGCTGCCCTCGATGCCCAGCACCTCGCGCACCTGGGTGGCGATCGGCAGCGTGAAGTTGCCCAGGCCGCAGAACCAGTCGATCACCCGCTCGTCGGGCTGGGCGTCCAGCAGCTTGAGCGCACGCGCCACCAGCACCCGGTTGATGTGGTGGTTGACCTGGGTGAAGTCGGTCGGCTTGAACGGCATGGTCACGCCGAACTCGGGCAGCGTGTAGGCGAGCTGGGGCCCCGCGCCCTCGCCGGCGTCGAGCAGATGCACCGTGTCCGGGCCCTTGGGCTGCAGCCACCACTGCACCCGGTGCTGGGCGGCGAAGTCGCGCAGGCGCTGCAGGTCGGCCGCGCCTAGCGGCTCCAGATGACGCAGCACCAGCGCATTGACCAGCCCCTCGGGCGATTCGCCCAGCGCCAGCTCGATCTGCGGCAGCGTGTCGCGCGCGTCCATCGACATCACCAGCGCGCGCAGCGGCAGCAGCATCGCGCTGATGTGCGGCGGCAGGATGCGGCATTCGCTCATGTCGGCGATGTAGCGCGACTTGCGCTCATGGAAGCCCACCAGCACCGTGCCCTTCTTGACCACATGGCGCACCGACAGCCGCGCGCGGTAGCGGTAGCCCCAGGTCGGGCCCTCGATCGGGCGCATCACCCGCTCCGGGCGCACCTTGCCGAGATGCCAGAGGTTGTCCTCCAGCGTGCGCTGCTTGACCGCGACCTGCGCCGACGCATGGAAATGCTGCATCTTGCAGCCGCCGCAGGCGCCGGCATGCAGGCCGAAGTTCGGGCAGCCGGGCGTCACGCGCTGCGAGCTTTCGCGGCCGATCTCGACCAGCTCGCCCTGCTCCCAGTTGTTCTTGCGCCGGCCGGTCTTCACGCGCACCGTCTCGCCGGGCAGCGCGCCCTCGATGAAGACGACCTTGCCTTCGCTGTTGCGGGCCACGCCCTGGGCCTCGAGGTCGAGCGCGTCGACCTTCAGCCATTCGTTGATGTCGGTCATGGGAGGAATTGCGGGGGATGAAAGCGAGACCGCCGCGACCGGCATGCAGGTGCCGGAGCGGCGGTCAGAGGAATGGAGGCGCGGTGGCGGCCGGCCTCAGCGCGCCGGCAGCACCTTGACCGGATCGACCGGCTTGCCCTTGCGGCGGACCTCGAAATGCAGCTTGACGCGGTCGGTGTCGCTCGAGCCCATCTCGGCGATCTTCTGGCCGCGACGCACCATCTGGTCCTCGCGCACCAGCAGCGCCTTGTTGTGCGCGTAGGCGGTCAGCAGCGTGTCGTTGTGCTTGATGATGATCAGGTTGCCATAGCCGCGCAGGCCCGAGCCGGCATAGACCACCCGGCCGTCGGCCGCGGCCAGCACCGGATCGCCTTCCTTGCCGGAGATCGCCACGCCCTTGCTGCGGGTGCCCTCGAAGCCGGTGACGATCGGGCCCTGGGACGGCCACAGCCAGTTGACATCGTCGTCCGCATCGCGGCCGGCCGAGGCGGCCGGGCCGGCCGCAGGCGCCGGCACCGGGGTGCTGGCCACCGGCGGGGTGGCCGGCGCCGAGGCGGCCGGCGTGGCCGCGGTGGCCGGCGGCGTCGCGGGCACCGGCGCCGTCGCCACCGGGGCCGGCGCGATCGGACGCGGCTCGATGCGCGGTGTCACCACCGGTCGCGAGGCGACCTGGCTCGGATCCTGGCCGGGCGACACCACCCGCAGCACCTGGCCGACCTCGATCAGGTCGGCGTTCTCGAGCTGGTTCCAGCGGCTGATGTCCTTCCAGTTCTGGCCGGTCTCCAGACCGATGCGGATCAGCGTGTCGCCGGGCTTGACGGTGTAGTAGCCGGGCTTGCCGGCATTCTCGTGGCCGGGGGGCAGACGCTCGGGCTCGGCCGGCTTCGAGCTGCTCGAAGGGCTGCGGTTCTCGAGCGGAGCCGGCGGGCGCAGATGCGAGGCGCAGCCGGTCAGGAGCAGTGCGAAGGCGCCGCCGAGCAGGAACCTGATGCCGGGAAGCGTGGAATATGGAGTCGTCATGGAGTGTGATGGAGGCCCGCAGCCGCTGATGAGTCCGGACGGGGCGTGGGAGCCTCACCTCAGGAGTGTCCGAATTCGCTGATCCCGGATTCTAAGGGGACGAAGCGCACCGGCTCGTGAATGCGCTGCACGATGCTGCCGTCGGCCAGCCGGTCCACCACCATCAGCACCTGCGACTTCAGCGCCGCGTCGTGCACCGGCGCGACCAGCCGCCCGCCGCGGGCCAGCTGCTCCAGCCAGGCCGGCGGCAGTTCATGCCCGCCAGCGGCGGCGATGATGGCGTCGAAGGGTGCGGCAGGCGCATGGCCCAGCCGGCCGTCGCCGTAGACCAGCTGCAGATTGGCCAGCGCCATCGGCGCCAGCCGCGCCAGCGCCCGCTCGTGCAGGCCGCGCAGCCGCTCGATCGAGATCACCCGCTCGGCCAGGCCGGCCAGCACCGCGGCCTGGTAGCCGCAGCCGCTGCCGATCTCCAGCACCCGGCGCAGCGCCGGGCCGCCCGGGCGCTCGCGCAGCAGCTCGATCATGCGCGCCACCACCGAGGGCTTGGAAATGGTCTGGCCCAGGCCGATCGGCAGGCTGGTGTCCTCGTAGGCCTGGCCCTGGAGCGCGGCGTCGACGAAGAGATGGCGCGGCACCCGTGCCATCACCGCCAGCACCGCCTCGTCGCGGCAGCCGGCCTGGCGCAGCCGGTCGACCATGTGCTGGCGCAGCGGTGCGCAGTCGCCCGGCGCCGGCCGGACCGGCTCGGCCATCCGGCGCACCGGAAAGGCGACCCGGGGGGTCGCGGGCGCCTGCTCATGGCGGATCACCGAATCGGTGCCGGGCGCAACCAGCCGCCGCGGCGACGGCCGGGCCCGCTCCAGCCGCAGCGGCCAGCGGCCCGAGGGCGGCCGGGCGTCGTCGTCCTCGTCGGCCATCAGGCTCAGCCGGACGGCCCGGCCAGCCAGCGCTGCCAGCCCGGCAGGCCGGCATGGTCGGTCAGATCGACCTGCAGCGGCGTGACCGAGACGATGCCGGCGGCCACCGCATGGAAGTCGGTGCCCTCGCCGGCCTCGCGGACCTCGCCCTGCGCGCCGATCCAGTAGATCGGGTCGCCGCGCGGGCTGAACTGGCGCACCACCGGCTCGCTGGCATGGCGCCGGCCCAGCCGGGTGACCTGGCGCGGCAGATCGGCCGCATCCGGTCGGGCCGGAATGTTGACATTGAGCAGCCAGGCGCCGGCCGAGGGCGGCCGCGCCAGCACCTCGGCGATGATCCGTCGCGCGGTCTCGGCCGCCGCGTCGAGATGGCGCCAGCCATGCTCGGCCTGCGAGAAGGCGATCGCCGGCACGCCGAACAGATAGCCCTCGGTGGCCGCGGCGACCGTGCCGGAGTAGATGGTGTCGTCGCCCAGGTTCGGGCCGTTGTTGATGCCCGAGACGATCAGATCGGGGCGGTGCTCGAGCAGGCCGGTCAGCGCGACATGCACGCAGTCGGAGGGCGTGCCGTTGACCACCCTCACCCCGCTGTCGGCCCGCCAGGCCGACAGCGGCCGGTGCAGGGACAGCGAGTTGGAGGTGCCGCTGGCATTCTGCTCGGGCGCGACCACATCGACCTCGCCGAAGCTTCGGCAGACCTCGACCAGCGCATGCAGCCCCGGCGCAAGGTATCCATCATCATTGGCCACCAGTATTCTCATGAGGTCGATTGTAGGCACCGGCCGGCGCACCCGCGCATCCGGGGGCGACAGCCCGGACCCGGGGGATGGGGTACTGCCGCTTCCCGGTGCCTGCGCCGATAATCCTGAACTTGCACACTCCAGCGCCCGAAGGCGCCCTGCCAGGAACCGCACCCCATGCCCATCCGCGTGCTGATCGTCGAGGACAATGCCGTCGCCCGAGGCTTCCTGGCGCGCGTCGTGCGCGAGAGCTTCAGCGACGAGCTGAGCTTCGTCGAGGCGGCCGGCATCGAGGCCGCCAGCGCCGCGCTCGACCTGCAGGGCGACGGCACGGAGGCCTTCCGGCTGATCCTGTGCGACCTGGAGCAGCCCGACCAGGCCGGCCTGACGCTGCTGGCCCGGCTGGCCGGCTATCCGGCCATCCGCATCGCCACCACGCTGCATTCCGACGACGACCATCTGTTCCCGGCGCTGCAGTGCGGCGCCAGCGGCTACCTGCTCAAGGAAGACCGCTTCGAGGTGCTGGTCGAGGAGCTGCAGCGCATCGTGCGCGGCCAGCCGCCGCTGTCGCCGTCGATGGCGCGGCGCATGCAGGCCTTCCTGCGCGCCCAGAACCTGCCCGAGGGTGACGCACGCGCCCTCACCCCCCGCGAGAGCGAGGTGCTGCTGCAGATCAGCAAGGGCTTCACCGTCAAGGAAATCGCGCGGCTGATGGGCATGAAGGGACAGATGGTCAACGAGCACATCCGCGGCGCCTACCGCAAGCTCGCGCTGGCCAGCGCGCCCCAGCAGGCCCTGCTGGCCGGCGCCACGCTCGATACCTGACACTGTCTTGACCCAGGTCAAGGCACTGTCCGATCCCCCTCGCGCCGACACGCCCACGGCAGAACTTCTCCCCACCATCCGGGAACCATCCGGAGCAAAGGAGAACCTGGCGTGCCCGCACCGACACCCGTCCGCCCCGACCGTCCGCCCCCGGACTCGCCCGCCTGGCATGCGCTTGCGCCCGATCAGGCGGTCCGGCATCTGGAGAGCCATGCCGAGCGGGGCCTGCCGGCCGGCACCGCCGCGCAGCGGCTCGCCGAGCACGGCCCCAACGCGCTGCCCGAGGCGCCGCCCAGGCCGCTGTGGCGCACCTTCGCGCGGCAGTTCGCCAGCCCGCTGATCGCCATCCTGTTCGTCGCCGCGGCGCTGGCGGTGGCGCTCGGCCACCAGGGCGACGCCGGGGTGATCCTGGCGGTGGTGCTGGTCAACGCGCTGATCGGCACGCTGCAGGAAGGCCGCGCCGAGCGCTCGATGGCCGCACTGCGCCGGCTGTCGGCCCTGCAGGTGCGGGTGCTGCGCGACGGCGCCGAGCAGGTGGTGGCCGCGCGCGAGCTGGTGCCCGGCGACCTGATGCTGCTGGCCGCCGGCGATGCGGTCGCCGCCGATGCCCGGGTGCTCGATCATGCGCTGCTGCAGGCGGCCGAGGCGGCGCTGACCGGCGAGTCGGTGCCGGTGGCCAAGTCGGCCGCGGCGGTGCCGGCCGAGGCCGGCCTGGCCGACCGCAGCGGCATGCTGCATGCCGGCACCCATGTGACCGCAGGCCGCGCCCGCGCGCTGGTGGTGGCCACCGGCAGCCGCACCGAGGTCGGCCGCATCGCCGGCCTGACCGAGGGCGCCGAGGAGCCGAAGACCCCGTTGGAGCGGCGCCTGGAGCGCTTCGGCCGGATGCTGGTGGCGGCCTCGCTCGGCCTGTTCGTGCTGGTGGTGCTGCTGGGACTGTGGCGCGCGCTGCCGCTGCCCGAGGTGCTGATGGTCGCGATCAGCCAGATGGTGTCGATGGTGCCCGAGGGCCTGCCGGTGGCGATGACCATCGCGCTGGCGGTGGGCATGCAGCGCATGGCCGGGCGTGGCGCGATCATCCGCCGGCTCTCGGCGGTGGAGACGCTCGGCTCGGTCACCGTGATCTGCACCGACAAGACCGGCACGCTGACCCGCAACGAGATGACGGTGGTCGGCCTGTGGCTGCCCGACGGCCGCGAGGTGCGCGTCGAGGGCATCGGCTACCGGCCGCAGGGCCGGCTGCGGGTCGGCGAGTCCTCGATCGACGCCGACGACACGGTGCTGGCGCCGCTGCTCGACGCGGCGGTGCTGTGCAATGACGCGGAGCTGGTCGCACCGCCCCCGGAGGCGGGCGAGCACGGCGGCTGGACGGTGCTGGGCGATCCGACCGAGGGCGCGCTGCGGGTGCTGGCCGCCAAGGCCGGCCGGGACGGCGCGGCGCTGCGGGCGGCCGCCCCGCGCCATGCCGAACTGCCCTTCGACGCCGACACCCAGATGATGGCGACCTGGAACGGCGCGCAGGTGTGGATCAAGGGCGCGCCGGAGGCGGTGCTGCGGCTGTGCCGTCCCGAGGACGAAGCCCTGCACGCACGCGCCCGCGCCCAGGCGGAGGCGATGGCGGCACGGGCCTGGCGGGTGCTGGCCTTCGCGGCGGTGGAGGATGCGGCGCCCGACGCCTCGGGCGGCTTCGCGGCGCTCCAGGGCCGGGCCCGGCTGCTCGGCCTGGTCGCCCAGATCGACCCGCCGCGCGAGGAAGTGCGCGAGGCGGTGGCGCAATGCCGCCGCGCCGGCATCCGCACCGTCATGGTCACCGGCGACCATCGCCTGACCGGTCTGGCGATCGCCCGCGATCTGGGCATCGCACGCGACGGCGACCTGGCGGTCGACGGCCGCGAGCTCGAGCGCATGGACGCGGCCGCGCTGCAGGACGCGCTCGGCCGCGTCGCCGTCTTCGCGCGGGTGCAGCCGGCGCAGAAGCTGCGCATCGTCGAGGCGCTGCAGGCCCGCGGCGAGGTGGTGGCGATGACCGGCGACGGCGTCAACGACGCACCGGCGCTGGCCCGGGCCGATGTCGGCGTGGCGATGGGCATCACCGGCACCGAGGTGGCCAAGAGCGCCGCGCGCATCGTGCTGACCGATGACAACTTCGCCACCCTGGTCGGCGCGGTCGAGCAGGGCCGGGTGGTCCATGCCAACCTGAAGAAGGTGATCCTCTACCTGTTCTCCACCTCGATGGCGGCGCTGGCGGTGCTGCTGCTGGCGCTGCTGGCCGGCCTGCCGATGCCGCTGGCGGCGGTGCAGATCCTGTGGATCAACATCGTCACCGAGGGCACGGTCACGGTGAACCTGGTGATGGACCCGCCCGACGGCCACGAGATGCGCCGCCGGCCGGTGCCGCGCGACGCGGCCCTGCTCGACCGCGCGCTGCTGGGCCGGGTGGCCCTGATGGCGCCGACGATCGCCGCGCTCACCTTCGGCTGGTTCGCCTGGCGGCTGGCCGAGGGCGCGTCCGAGGCCCTGGTGCGCAGCGAGACCTTCACGCTGCTGGCGATGTGCTGCTGGTTCAATGTGCTCAACTGCCAGTCGGCCACCGCCTCGGCGCTGGGCCCGCGGCTGCTGGCCAACCACTGGCTGGCCGGCGGCCTGGCGCTGAGCATCGCGCTGCAGATCGCGGTGCTCCAGGTGCCGGCGCTCGGCGCGCTCTTCCATGCGCAGCCGCTGCAGGCCTCGACGCTGCTGCCGCTGGCCGCGCTGGCCAGCACGGTGCTGTGGGTGGAGGAGCTGCGCAAGCTGCGGGTGCGACGGCGCGCACCATGAAAAAAGCCCGGTCGACTGACCGGGCTTTTTTTTGTCTGGGGTGGCTGATGGGACTCGAACCCACGACGACCAGAATCACAATCTGGGACTCTACCAACTGAGCTACAGCCACCGTCGCTGAGCGAAGAATTGAATTGTAGTACGGCTATTTCTGTCTTCGCAAGAGATTTCAGCGAATATTTTCGATGTCACTTCGAGGCCGCCGCTGCCGGCTCCTCGGCCGGCCTGGCCTTGGCGGTGATCTCGCTCTTGTAGCGCTTGCGCAGCGCGGCGCGGTAGGCCTCGGTCTCGGCCTGGGCCCACATCGCGGCATACTGCTGACGCACCTGCTCGATCGGGCCGGTGTCGGCGGCATCGGCGGCCTGCACCTTCTCGATCATCACCACCGCATGGCCGTCCTGGCCGAGATCGACGCCGATCCAGGCCGGCAGCGTGTCGACCGAGGCCTTCAGCACCGCGTCGACGATCGGGCGCGGCAGATCCTGGCTGCGTGCACGCGAGATCGTCTGTGCGGCCGGCAGCTCGGCCAGCGGCGGCGCGCTCGCCTTCCACTTCGCCAGACGGGCCTCGCCCTCGGCGCGGGCGGCCCGGGCGGCCTTGTCCTGCTGCACCGCGGCGCGCACCGCATCACGCACGTCGGCCAGCGGCTGGCGACGCGAAGGCTGATGCTCCAGCACCCGCACCGCGACCATCTGGTTGCCGCCGATGTCGGTGGCCTGCGAGTTGTGCTTGCCGGCGAGGTTGTCGGGCAGGAAGGCCAGCTCGGCCAGCTTCGGGTTGGCCAGCACCGCCGCGCCCTCGGCCTGCGCGGCCGGGCGGTAGGCGCGGGTGAAGCGCTCGACACGGCGCAGCGTCAGCTTGAGCTGGGCGGCCACCGGCTCGAGCGTGTCTTCCTGCTCGACCAGGTTGGAGAACTGCTCGGCCGCCTCGGCGTAGCGCTTCTGCGCCAGCGACTTGCGCACCTCGGCCTCGATCTCGGCGCGCACCGACTCGAAGCTGCGACGCTCGCCGCCGCGCAGGTCGGTCAGCTCGATGATGTGGAAGCCGAAGTCGGTCTCGACGATGCCGCTGATCTCGCCCTTCTTCATGACGAAGACGGTGTCCTCGAAGGGCTTGACCATCGCGCCGCGCGGGAACCAGTCGAGGTCGCCGCCGTTCGGCGCCGAGCCCGGATCCTCGGAGCTCTTCTTCGCCAGCTCGGCGAAGCCGGCCGGATTCTTCTTCACCTCGGCCAGCAGCGCCTCGGCCTTGCTGCGGGCAGCGGCCTTGACGTCGGCCGGGCTGCCGGCCTCGGCCTTGATCAGGATGTGGCGGGCGCGGCGCTCCTGGGCCTGCTCGTAGCGCGAGGCGTTCTCGCTGTAGTACTTGCGCAGGTCGTCCTCGGCGATGCTGATGCCGCGCTCGACCGAGGGCAGATCCAGCACCAGATACTCCATCGTGACCGACTCGGGCGACTGGAAGCGGCGGGCGTTGGCCGCATCGTCGTAGTAGGCCTGCAGGTCGGCGTCCGTGACCTGGACCTTGCCGAGCTGCTCGCGGGCGTCGAAGCGCACCACCCGCACCTCGCGGCGCTGGTAGAAGGCATCGACCGCGGCACGCGCGACCGTCTCCGGCGCGAAGGCCGAGAGCGCGATCGCCGAGGTGACCTGGCTCATCGCGATGTCCTGCGACAGGCGCTGCGCGAACATCGCCGAGGTCATGCCCTGCGCGGCCAGCAGCTCCTTGCGCACGCTGCCGTCGGGATTGCGCAGCTGCTCGAACTGCGCGTCGGTCTTGAACAGGCGCTCCAGGCGCTGCTCGGTCGGGGTCAGGTGCAGGTCGCGCGCGGCGGCGAAGATCACCCGCTCGTCGACCAGCTGCTCGAGCACGCGCTGGCGCACCTCGGGCGTGTCGAGCATCTTCACGTCGATGCCGGGCATCTGCGCACGCATGCGCTCGATCTGGTTGCGATGGGCGTTGTCCCACTCCGAGCGGCTGATGTCCTGGCCGTCGACGCGCGCGACGCTGTCGCGGCCCTCGGAGAACTGGTCATAGCCCTGGATGCCGAACACCACGAAGGACGGGACGATCAGCAGCAGCAGGATGAACTGCAGGATCCGCGTGTGGCGGCGGACGAAATCGAACATCGGCGCTTCCTTGCGACATGAAAAAGGCGAACCGGGGTTCGCCTTTGATGATGCTGCCGCGATCGTCGGGCGCCACCGTGGGCACCGGGAAGATGCTGGTGGGTGCTGAGGGGCTCGAACCCCCGACCTACGCCTTGTAAGGGCGCCGCTCTACCAACTGAGCTAAGCACCCGGTGCGACCCGACTTCCGGCAGGACCGTGACTGTATCAGATCAGCCTCAGCGCGCCTTGGCGCGGATCTCCGGCAGCGCCTTCTGCAGGTAGTAGACCATCGACCAGATGGTCAGCACCGACGCCCCCAGGATCGCCACCGTGCCCCACAGCCGGGTGTCGACCACCCCGAACAGCCGGCCGTCGTAGAGCAGGAAGGGAATGGCCACCATCTGCGCGCCGGTCTTGAGCTTGCCGATCATGTGCACCGCCACGCTGCGCGAGGCGCCGATCTGCGCCATCCACTCGCGCAGCGCCGAGATCGCGATCTCGCGGCCGATGATGACCAGCGCCACCAGCGCGTTGACCCGGTCGAGCTGCAGCAGCACCAGCAGCGCCGCGCAGACCAGGAACTTGTCCGCCACCGGATCGAGGAAGGCGCCGAAGGACGAGGTCTGGTTGAGCCGGCGCGCCAGCCAGCCGTCGAGCCAGTCGGTCAGCGCCACGACGATGAACAGCACGGTGGCCATCAGGTTGCGCTGCGCCATCTCGACGGGCAGGTAGTAGATCCCGACGATCAGGGGGATGGCGACGATGCGCGCCCAGGTCAGCAGCGTAGGCAGGGTCCAGAACATGCACGCATTGTGCCTGCTGGCCGCATGACGCCGCTGACAACGCGGTACCGCGGGGTCAGCGCAGCGCCTGGTAGATCGCCTCGGCCAGATCCTGCGAGATGCCCTCGACCGAGGCCAGCTCCTCGACGCTGGCCGCGGCCACGCCGCGCACGCCGCCGAAGCGCTGCAGCAGCCGCGCGCGCTTCTTCGGGCCCACGCCGGCGATCTCCTCGAGCCGGCTCGAGCCCGCGCCGGTGCGCACCGAGGCGCGCCGGGCGCGCATGCCGGTGATGGCGTGGCGGTGCGCCTCGTCGCGGATCTGCGCCACCAGCATCAGCGCGGCCGAGTCGCGCCCCAGGTACACCTTCTCGCGGCCGTCGGCGAAGACCAGCTCCTCCAGGCCGACCTTGCGGCCCTCGCCCTTCTCGACGCCGACGATCAGCGAGAGGTCCAGCCCCAGCCGCTCGAAGACCTCGCGCGCGACCGCGACCTGGCCGCGACCGCCGTCGATCAGCACCAGGTCCGGCAGCCGGGCCTGGCCGCTGCGCCGCGGCGGCGCGGCGCCGCCGTCCTCGCGCGCGGCCTCGGCCAGCCTGGCGTAGCGGCGCTCCAGCGCCTGGCGCATCGCCGCGTAGTCGTCGCCGCCGGTGATGCCGGTGATGTCGAAGCGACGGTACTGCGCGGGCTGCATGCGGTGGCCCTCGAAGACCACGCAGGAGGCGCGGGTGGCCTCGCCGGCGGTGTGGCTGATGTCGAAGCACTCGATGCGCAGCGACTCCAGCCCGCCGTCGATCCCCTCGGGCGCCAGGTCGAGCGCCTCGACCAGCGCGCGGGTGCGCGCCTGCTGCGAGCCCTCCTCGGCCAGCAGCCGCGCCAGCGCCAGCTCGGCGCCCTTGATCGCCATGTCCAGCCAGGCGCGGCGCTGCTCGCGCGGCTGGTGCTGCGCCGCCACCCTGCGCCCGGCCTGCTCGGACAGCGCCGCCAGCAGCTCGCGCGACACCGCATGGCTGGTCACCAGCAGCGGCGGGCAGTCGGTGCCCAGGTAGTGCTGGGCGATGAAGGCCTCCAGCACCCGCAGCTCGACCGGCGGCGCGGCGTCGGCGACCGCCTCGGAGACCGACTCGGGGGGGGCGCCCTCCTCCACCTCGTCGAACTGCAGCGCCATCGCGTCCTCGACATGCGCCGGGAAATGCGCCCGGTCGCCGAGGTGGCGGCCGCCGCGCACCATCGCCAGGTTCACGCAGGCGCGCCCGCCCTGCACCTTCACCGCCAGGATGTCGACGTCGCGGTCGTCCAGGTTGAAGACCGCCTGCTGCTGCAGCACCTTGGAGAGCGTGGCGATCTGGTCGCGGATCTCGCCGGCGCGCTCGTATTCCAGCCGCTCGGCCGCGTCCATCATGCGCTGCTGCAGGCCGGCGAGCACCTGCTCGGTCTCGCCGCTCAGGAAACGCGCGGCCTCGCGCACGTCGTGCGCATAGTCCTCGCGGCTGATCAGGTCGACGCAGGGGCCGGAGCAGCGCCGGATCTGGAACAGCAGGCAGGGCCGGCTGCGGTTGGCGAAGACGCTGTCCTCGCAGGTCCGCAGCCGGAAGACCTTCTGCATCAGCTGGATGCCCTCCTTCACCGCCCAGGCGCTCGGGTAGGGGCCGAAGTAGCGGTGGCGGCGGTCGACCGCGCCGCGGTAGTAGACGACCCGCGGGAAGTCGTGGCTGACGAACTTCAGGTAGGGATAGCTCTTGTCGTCGCGGAACAGGATGTTGTAGCGCGGGTTGAGCGTCTTGATCAGGTTGTTCTCGAGCAGCAGCGCCTCGGCCTCGGAGCGCACCACGGTCGTCTCCAGCCGCACGATGCGCGAGACCATGTGGCCGATGCGCGTGCCGCCGTGATCGCGCTGGAAATAGCTCGAGACGCGCCGGCGCAGCAGCTTGGCCTTGCCGACGTAGAGCAGCTGGTCGTTGGCGTCGAAGTAGCGGTAGACGCCGGGCAGCAGCGGCAGCGCGGCCACCTCGGCCAGCAGCCGCTCGCGGGCGGCGGCCGCGGCGGCGGTCAGCGCGGCGGCGGCTGCAGCCTCGTCGGGCCCCGGTGCGGCGACCGGTTCGGCGACCGGTCCGGGCGATGTCTCGGGCATCTGCGTCTTCTTCTGGGGCGTCGTCATGGCCACGATTGTGCCGCCCGGGATAATCGCGCCATGACCGAGGAAAGCCCTGCCCCCCTGCTGTGCATTCCGGCCGCGCTGCGCCGCTGGGATCTGTTCTGCCGCGTCATCGACAACCACGGCGACCTGGGCGTGTGCTGGCGCCTGGCGTGCGACCTGGCCGGCCGCGGTGCCGAGGTGCGGCTGTGGATCGACGACGCCTCGGCGCTGAACTGGATGGCGCCGCAGGGCGCGCCCGGCGTCGAGGTGCTGCCCTGGCGCGATCCGCAGGACGACGAGGTGCCCGGCGACGTGGTGGTCGAGGCCTTCGGCTGCGATCCGCCGGCGGCCTTCGTCGCGCGCATGGCCGCGCGGGCCGCGTCCGGCGCGCCGGCGCCGCTGTGGTTCAACCTCGAATACCTGAGCGCCGAGCCCTATGTCGAGCGCTCGCACCGGCTGGCCTCGCCGCAGTGGAGCGGCCCGGGGTGCGGGCTGACGAAGTGGTTCTTCTATCCCGGCTTCACCGAGCGCACCGGCGGGCTGCTGCGCGAGCCGGGCCTGCTGGCGCGCCGCGACGCGCACCACCGCGCGGCCACGCTGGCGCGGCTGGGCCTGCGCCTGGGCGCCGACGATCCGGCCGACCATGCGCTGATGCTGCTGTTCGGCTACGACCAGCCGCTGCTGCCGGCCTGGCTGGACCTGCTGGCCGACGGCCACGGCGGCAGCGCGCGGCCGTCGCGCGCCATCGGCACCACGCTGCTGGTCACGCCCGGCCACAGCGCGCATCAGGTGCACGCCTGGCTGTCCGGGCGCGGCCTGCACCGCAGCGAGGCCGGGCTGGAGGTCGGCGCGCTGCGGCTGCATTTCCTGCCGCATGTCTCGCAGATCGAGTTCGACCGGCTGCTGTGGGCGAGCGATCTCAACCTGGTGCGCGGCGAGGACAGCGCGGTGCGCGCGATCTGGTCCGGCCGGCCGATGCTGTGGCAGCTCTACCGCCAGGACGACGGCGCGCATGCGCCCAAGCTCGAGGCCTTCCTGGATCTCGCGCTGCAGGGCATGCCCGCGCCGCTGGCGCGGCAGGTGGCCGAGATGATGCGGCTCTGGAACGGGCTGGAGTCGCCGGCGCGGCTGCCGTTGGTGTGGGCGCAGCTCTGGCCGCTGCTGCGCGAAGGCTGGGGCGCGGCCTGCCGCCAGCGCGCCGCGCGCTGGGCGCTTCAGCCCGACCTGGGCAGCGCGCTGCTGACCGAGGCGATCGCGCGCAGCGGGCACGGCGCGCCGGCAACGTCCTGACGCACGAGCGCGCTAGAATGCCGGGTTTCGCGGTGTGGCGGGTCGATGTCAGCTCACCGCCCTCACCGCCATGCCCGGCCGGGCGCACCCGCCAGACCCCGGCCCCAGCTTCCACCGAAAGTCGTCTATGAAACTCGCACAGGAAATCCGCGCCGGCAACGTCATCATGCAGGGCAAGGACCCGATGGTCGTGCTGAAGACCGAGTACAGCCGCGGCGGCCGTGGCGCGGCCACCGTCCGCATGAAGATGAAGAACCTGCTCAACGGCGGCGGCGCCGAAGTGGTCTTCAAGGCCGACGACAAGATGGACCAGATCATCCTCGACAAGAAGGAGTGCACCTACTCCTACTTCGCCGACCCGATGTACGTGTTCATGGACACCGAGTACAACCAGTACGAGGTCGAGGCCGAGAACATGGGCGACGCCCTGAACTACCTGCTCGACGAGATGCAGGTCGAAGTGACCTTCTACGACGGCAAGGCCATCTCGGTCGAAATGCCGACCTCGGTGGTCCGCGAGATCAACACCGAGCCGGGCGTCAAGGGCGACACCTCGGGCAAGGTCATGAAGCCGGCCCGCATCGTCCCGACCGGCTTCGAGATCGCCGTGCCGCTGTTCGTCGAAGACGGCGACAAGATCGAAATCGACACCCGCACGCACGAGTACCGCAAGCGCGTCTGAGCGCAGGGCGACACGCTCGCGGCCCATCACGATGCACATGGAAAGCGGCCCGAGGGCCGCTTTTTTGTTGAGTTGAATCAGCTCACTCTCATCACGGCGTCAGGCCTTACATGACGCTGCGGACTACCTGACGCACCGCTGCTCGCTCATAAACAGAAGATAAAAGACATCCGCATGGCCAGCGAATACGAACACCTGAGCCGCGAAGCACTCATTGAGCTGCTCAAGCGCCGCGATAGTCAGTCCTCTTACGGCTTGGTGTGGGAGCGGCGATTCATAGAGCCCGACAAGGCCCTGAACCGAGACTTCGTGGGCCTTGAACTGGACCCGGCCCTGTCTTGCGGCCCTGCCCCCTGGCGCAACTTCATCATTGAGGGCGACAACTACGACGCCCTGCGGCACCTCGTCAGTACCCATGCCGGCAAGGTCAAGCTGCTGTCGCTTGATCCTCCCTACAACACTGGCAGAAAAGACTTCGTCTACAACGACAGTTTTTTCGACGCGACGAACCGCTACCGGCACTCGACTTGGTTGGAGTTCATGTATCAGCGGCTGAGGCTTGCCAAAGACCTGCTGGCCGAAGATGGCGTCATCTTCGTGCACATCGACGACAACGAGTTATTCAACCTCGGGTTGCTGATGAACAAGGTGTTCGGTGAACACAACTTCATCGCCAATGTCATCTGGCAGAAGGTCTTTTCACCCAAGAACACAGCCGTTCACTTCTCGGATGACCACGAATACGTCTTGGTCTATGCGGCCAATCGCGACGTCTGGCGACCCAATCCGCTGCCGCGTTCGGCGGAGCAGGACAAAGCCTACAAGAACCCGGACAACGACCCTCGCGGGGCTTGGACATCGGGGGACTTGGCCGCTCGGAACTTCTACGGCGAGGGGCGCTACCCCATCACCTGTCCGTCCGGGCGTGTCATTGATGGCCCGCCAGCGGGTTCTTACTGGCGTGTCTCTCGGCGTAAATTTGACGAGTTGGATGCAGACAAGCGCATCTGGTGGGGCAAGGACGGGAACAACGCGCCGCGTCTGAAGCGCTTTCTGTCCGAGGTCAAGCAAGGCGTCGTGCCGCAGACCCTGTGGACCTATGACGCCGTGGGCCACACACAAGACGCCAAGAAGCAGCTCAACGACATCTTGCCCAAAGACCGCAACGAGGATGTGTTCTCGACGCCCAAGCCATTGCAGTTGATGGACCGCATCTTGCGTCTGGCCACGAAGCCGGGTGACTTGGTGGTGGACTTCTTCGCCGGGTCGGGGACACTGGCACAAGCCCTGCTGCAGCTCAACAAGGAAGACGGCGGCGAACGCCGCTTCATCTTGGTATCCAACACAGAAGCTACGGAAAACGAGCCAGACAAGAACCTGTGCCGCGACGTGTGTGCCACCCGTGTGCGCCGTGCGGTGGAGGGCTACGAGTCAGGCAAAGGCCAGCAGATCGAAGGGCTGGGAGGTGGCTTCGCATACCTGAGGGCCAAGCCAATTCCGGTGCATCGTATGGAAGAGCGCCTGGATGACGGCCTGGTGTGGTCCTACATCCAAATGAAGCACCATCACCCGCTGACGGAAAGAATGGCGCATGCATCCGTATCGGTCTGGGACGGGCAAGCGCTCGTCTACCTGCCAGCCACCACGGCCAAGATGAAGGCCTCTTTACGTGAGGCGCTGGAACAGCACCCGCAAGCGATCGTCTACACATGGACCCCTGCTGCACTGGCGGGCATGGTCAATGAAAACAATCTGAGAGAGGTACCTGCAGATCTGAAGCTCGGCTTCAGGTTCGGCAATCTGGGAGGGGCCCAAGCATGAGCCGCATCGACCCGTTGGTATTCCAAGAGCGCCACATTGGCGCGCTCGTGACGCGCTTTCAGAACGTACGCGATGACTACAACCGGCTGACCAACCCGCAGGAGTTGGGCAAGCTACGCAAGCACTCAGCCGCAGTCATGCTGCAGGCCCCAACGGGCATCGGCAAGACGCTGATTGCGACTGAGGTCGTAGCCCGCTTCTCAGCGCTGGACGATGTGGTGTGGTTCTGGTTCGCACCCTACTCGACGCTGATTGACCAAGCGATGGCCAGTCTGCGACGGCAGGCGCCGCAGTTAAATTTCCTCAACATCGAGCACCAGCGTACGCCTGATGACCTTGCTTCAGGGGCACTGTTCGTCATCACCTGGCAGTCGGTGGCGACGAAGACCAAGGAAGCGCGCCTGGCGCGCACCACGGGCGATGCTGGCCTGTCGGTGGATGACCTCATCGCGCAGGCTCGGGCCCTCGGTCTGCGGGTTGGCGTGGTGGTGGACGAAGCGCATCACGGTTTCGTCAAGGCCCGCGAGGCTTACCGCTTCTTTGCCGAAGTGTTGGAGCCCGACTACGCCCTGTTGATGACCGCGACGCCGAAGGACACGGATGTCGCGAGCTTCGCTGACAAGACCGGCTATCGGGTAGGTGACTCGTCGGACTGGGCCACCATCACACGGCATGAGGGCTACCAGGCAGGACTGCTGAAGCTCGGCGTCAAGACAGCTCAATTCCTGACCGGCAACAACGACGATGCCGCCTTGGTGGACTTCGAGGAAGTCGCCATGTCTGAGTGTGCAGCGATGCATCGTCATATCAAAGGCGTGTTGGCCCGTGACGGCGTCACCCTAACGCCGTTAATGCTCGTGCAGGTGCCCAACGGCGGCGCGGCGCTAGAGAAGGCCCGCGAGTACCTGACCGGCCCGCTGAAGTTCCCCGCGTCGGCGGTCAAGGTTCATGTGGCCGATGAGCCTGACCCCAACTTGCAGGCACTGGCACAAGACCCGACCGTCGAAGTTCTGGTCTTCAAGATGGCGATTGCGATGGGCTTCGATGCCCCGCGCGCCTTCACCCTGGCGGCCCTGCGTGGAACCCGTGACGCGAACTTCGGCATCCAGGTGGTGGGCCGGATCATGCGCGTGCATCCGCTGTTGCAGCGCCGACTCGGCACCCCACCGGTGTTGGACTATGGCTATGTGTTCCTGGCGAATCGGGAAGCTCAAGAGGGCCTGACGGGGGCAGCAACCGTCATCAACAAGCTGAAAGAACACACAGCCGACACGACGCCCGAAACCGTCGTCACGTTCACGGTGGATTCTTCCTTCGTGCAAGTTGTGAAAACAGGCCAGACGGCAGCGATATTTCCTTCGGTCGATCAAACGTTACCAGCCGTAGACAGCACGCCCGATGTAGCGGCTTCAGCGGTACCAACTACCACACTCGGCCACAGCGAACTACCCCTGTCGCATCACACGCTCACCCTGTTCCCTGAGCTGACCAAGGCGGCATTGACCCACGGGGCCCATGACGGCACGACGCCGTTGGTCACAGCATTCAAGCTAGACGCTGAAGAACAGTACAACTACCCGCTGAAAGTCGCCGAGTTGCCCGCACTCGTGACTGAAGTCCTACCGACCAACACCGACGACTTCGAGGCGCAATTGGTGTCCTTCGTGGACTTCTCTGGCGTTCTGTCAGACCGTGACCGCAGCCGGACCAAGTTGGTCAAACGCACGGTGGACATCTTCGAGGCCACCGACACGCCTGAGGATGAAGACGTGTGGGCCCGCATGTCTGCCGCCAGCATCGCCCAGCGAGCGAGGCAGATTGCCTTCGAGTACCCCGACGTGGACAACCGCCAGTTCCTCCAAGCGCTGCGCCAGCGTTTTCGGGATGCGCTGGAAGGGGCTGGGTTCGAGCCCCCCAGCTCCGACGAAGAGCTGACACAGCAACTTGAACTGGTCTTGGTGCGCAACCCGGCGCTGATTCGGCAAGCGCACAAGCGCTGCCGTGCCAGCCAGATTCAGGCTGTGCGTGTGACGCTTCCCCCCGCTCACCAATCCAAGTACCGTCTGAATCTATCCAAGCGAAACGTCTACGGCATCTTCCCAGCAGACTTATCACCAGAAGAATTGCGCTTTGCCGAGATGCTGGACATCGCGCCTGAAGTGACGTGGTGGCATCGCAATCCAGTACGACAACCCGAGTCGGTGGCGCTGTATCGGTGGTCCAACGGAGTCGGCTTCTTCCCCGATTTCGTCGTGGCTGTGAAAGGGCGCAAGGCTGGCGACGGCGTGGCGCTGGTCGAGTTCAAAGGGCCACAGCTTCAGCAGTACGACAAAGAAAAGGCCGGAGCTGCTCATACGCACTATGGCCGGACGTTCATGGTGGGCGCTGGGGCCAAGGACAAAAAAGAGCTGCGCCTGTTCCGCCTAGTCGATGGCGATCTAGTTGACGATGGACTATTTGAGGTTGTCAGACTCCGCTACGAATAAAGGCTGGCCAGCTTGAAGCCGGTCAAGCTCCAGCAGTCGATGCCCAAAATTCTTTCGGTGCTGCAATGAGCGTGATCTTCGACGTGGAGACGCCAGCCGGCTGCCCACCTGCACGGGCATGACAGCGCAGGGTGCGTGCGGCGCACGCGTACAGTCCCGCCTCCCTCTTCTTCCCAAACACAAGCCGGATTCCCCCATGACCCTGCCCGCCTGCCCCCAGTGCCAGTCCACCTACACCTACGAGGACGGCGCGCTGCTGGTCTGCCCGGAATGCGCCCATGAGTGGTCGCCCCAGGCAGACGAAGCTGCGCCCGAGGTCGAGGCCGCGCGGGTGGTGCGCGACGCCAACGGCCAGGTGCTGGCCGACGGCGACAGCGTCACGCTGATCAAGGACCTGAAGGTGCGCGGCTCCTCGCTGGTGATCAAGGTCGGCACCAAGGTGCGCGGCATCCGGCTGGTCGAGGGCGACCATGACATCGACTGCCGCATCGACGGCGTCGGCGCGATGCAGCTGAAGTCGGAATTCGTCAGGAAGGCCTGAGCCCGAGCCGCTCGGCGGCGCGCTTCTCGGCGGCGTAGCTCTCGCGCAGGCTGCGGCCGTAGTCGGCCGGGCCGAGGTAGTCGGGCTCCTGGTCGTACTTGGCCAGCTCGGCCACATGGGCCGGGTCGTGCATCGCGGCGCGGAAGGCCTCGTGCAGCGTCGCCACCACCGCCGGCGCCATGCCGCTGGGGCCGACCAGCCCGTAGGGCGAGGTGGCGACGATGCCGTGGCCCAGCTCCTTGAGCGTGGGCACGTTCGGCCAGCGCCGGGTGCGGTGCTCGGCGAAGATCGCCAGCAGGCGCAGCCGGCCCGAGTCGACAAACGGCGCGAAGCCGTTGGAGTTGATGCCCAGCATCACCTGGCCCGAGGCCACCGCCAGCATCTGCTCGGAGGTGCCCTTGTAGGGCACATGGATGTAGCTGAAGCCGTGGCGCGCGGCCAGCTCGTCCATCACCGCATGCGGCGTGGTGCCGGCGCCGTTGGTGGCGACCGTCAGATCGCCCGGGTTCGCGCGGGCGAAGGCGATCACGTCGGCCACGCTGCGCAGCGTGCTGCCGGCCGGCACCACCATGCCGAAGGTCACGCCCGAGATCTGCAGGATCGGCGTGGTGTCGCGGATCGGATCCCACAGCACCCGCTGGATGTGCGGCGCGCGCAGCGCCGGATAGGGCAGCTGCGCGAGGGTGTAGCCGTCGGGTGCGGCCTGCTGCAGGATCGGCATCGCCAGCGTGCCCCCGGCGCCGGCGCGGTTCTCCACCACCACCTTCTGGCCCAGATGGCGCCCGGCCAGCTCGGCCAGCAGCCGCATCGTCAGGTCGGTGGCGCCGCCGGCCGGCCAGGGCACCCACAGCGTGATCGGACGCAGCGGAAAGCGCGTCTCGGCGCCGGCACCGGAGGCCGCCCCACCCGGCTGCGCCCGTGCGGCCAGCGCCGCCACCGGCCCGGCCGCCACCGCGGCGGCCAGCGTTCGCAGCAGCTGCCGGCGGTGCGGCGCGTGCGGATCCTTGCTCATTGCCATTCCATCAGCTCCATCGTCATCGTGCCGCCGGTCAGGAAGGTGGAGTTGGCCGGCTCGCGCCGCTCCACCTTGACCAGACCGACGCCGGGGCAATACCACTCCAGCGTCGTCAGCGGCATGTCCTTGAACCCGTTGACCGGATCGGCGAACAGCCGCAGCAGCGCCAGCCCCTTGACGCGCACGCACTGCTCGAAGCGCCCGGCCGGCACCTCGACCCGGTCGTCGAGCGCCTCGATCGTCCAGACCACCGGCACCGACGGGTGGGCATGGCGGATCTCCGGCGGAAATTCGGAGTTGCGCCGCATCAGGTAGGTGGTGGTGGTGGTCTGCCAGCTGGTGCCCACCGCGATCGGCGCCTTGAGCACGAAGCGCGGCGCCGGATCGGGCTTCGGCTCGGCGTCGACATCGCTCTTGGCGGCCACCCGGTAGATGCCGGTGGCGTCGGCGCGCAGCCAGTAGTCCAGTCCGGTGTCGCTGCGCCGGTGCCAGGCGCTGCCGGACTCGAGCGCGCTGTCGCGCCCCAGGTTGCTCAGCACCACCGTCTCGCGCTCGCGGGTGTCGTTCTCCCACTCGCTGCTCAGGCGGTAGGTCCAGCGCCGGCCCTCCTCGAGCGGAAAGAGCGAGCTGCCCGGCGGCTCCTTGCAGCCGGCCAGCAGCGCCAGCACCGCAGCGGCCAGCAGCGCGGCCCGGGCACGGGGGGAATGGCGGCTCATCTCACTTCTCCGGCAGCTGGGGCGCGGGCAGGTCGCGGATCTTGACCACCTGCTCGTCCGAGCCCGGGCGCAGCCAGCTCAGGCCCTTGGGTCCGCGCTTCGGCTCGGACGTGCCCAGCTGGGTCACGCCCTGGCGGGTCTTCTTGATCGCCTCGCCCAGGAGCGCATGCAGATCCTTGCTGTAGGGCAGCTGGTAGGCGCGCGGCTGCGGCAGCGGCTTGCCGTCGCGGATCTCGTTGACCCACACATGGAGCGCGCCCTCGCGGCCCTTGGCCGGCTCGTCGAACACCGCCGCCAGCAGCACGAAGCGCTCGGGCAGCGCATGCCGGCTCGGCCAGCCCCAGACCTGCTCCAGCGCGGCGTCGCTCCAGAAATACAGCGCGGTCACCGCGGTCACCAGCAGGCCCTTGGCCCACACCGGCCAGCGCGAGGCCACCAGCGCCAGCCCCAGCACGAACAGCACCGCGACAAAGGCCCACAGCACGCCATCGGTCGTCGTCATCGCCTCAGATCCTTTCCACCAGCGTCTTGGCCAGCGTGTTGACCCCGGTGACCCGCCCGTCGCGGTCCACCGAGAAGCGCACCGCGGTCGCCTCGTCGCCCTTGCGGGGGAGGTTCGCGGTGCCGTAGAAGACCACCTCGGCGCGCGGATTGACCTTGACCACCGAGACATTGACCGGCACCGGCTGGCCGTCCTTGCTGTCGTAGTAGAAGACGTTGACGACATACTCGCCCGGCGCGAAGCCGCGGATCGTCACCACCTCCTGGTTCAGCGGGTTCACCACCTGCTGGCCGTTGACCACGATCGAGTCGTTCGACAGGCCGCGGTCGTCGCGGTCGAGGTGCATCATTCCGCCCTCGCGCTGGCGGAACCACACCCGGTTGCCGCCCGGATCCTCGATCCAGGTGTCGATGTCGTTCGGGTTCATGTCCGGCCAGGTCACGGTGACGATGAACTCGGCCTTGGCGTCGATCACGCCGGTCTTGGCCTTCGGGTTCATCGCCAGCAGCGCGACGGTGAACAGCATGACGAAGATCAGCAGCGTGTTGAACAGCAGGTCGCTGAACGGGTCGATCTCGTCGGTGCGACGCGGGCGCAGCACCGCCATGTCAGCGCCCCACGGCCGCGGCGTCGGCCAGGATGTCGGCCGCCAGCCGGTCGGCCAGGCGGTCGAGCAGCAGCAGCTGCAGCCCCAGCCACAGATTGACCACCAGCCCGGCCAGCGTGGTGTAGAGCGCGATCGCCATGCCGCCGGTCATCTGCTGCAGCAGCTTCTGCACCTCGGCCAGCTCGAAGCCCTGCGACTGGCCGATCTGCATCGACATCAGGATGAAGCCCACCACCGTGCCGAGCAGGCCGAGCTTGATCGTCGCGGCCGCGAACCACCAGGCGGTCTCGTGCGGACCGTGGGTGCGCTCGGACAGCAGCGCGGTCGCCTCGGGCTGGCCGCGGCGCAGCTCGTCGAGATAGCGGGCGCGCCAGCCCTGCGCCAGACCGGGCTGCGCCTCGGCCTGCAGCCGCCAGGCGCGCCGGCCGCACCAGCCGGTCACCACCACGCCCAGCAGCACGATCAGCAGGCTGATGCCGCTGGGATCGCCCTCGATCAGCCGCACCCACCAGCCGTGGCGCTGCATCCACCAGATCAGGAAGAAGGCCACCCCGGCCAGCAGCGCCCAGCCCCAGAACAGGCGCTGCGCCAGCGCGGACAGATCGGCCGCACCCGCCGCGCCCGCGGCCCCACCGGGCGGTGCGTAGTCGGCGGGCAGGGCCGTGCCTGCGCGGTTGCGTTCGCGCATCGATTGCCAGAAACCGGACATGTCAGCCTCCTGCGCCGCCGGGCGGACCGCCGCCGCCACCGCGTTTCGTCAGCGCGCCGAAGCCGCGCTGCGGGTCATAGCCCCAGGCCGCCAGGCCGAAGCACAGCGCCAGCGTGCCCAGCACGATCCACGGCGCCCAGCCCGGATCCTTGCCGTACATCGCGTAGCGCATCCACTCGACGGCGTGGGTGAAGGGATTGAAGCGCGCGATCTGGTACACCCAGGCCGCGCCCGACTCCTCCAGCTTCCACAGCGGGTAGAGCGCGGTGGACATGAAGTACATCGGGAAGATCACGAAGTTCATCGTGCCGGCGAAGTTCTCCAGCTGCTTCACATGCACGCTCAGCAGCAGGCCGAGCGCCCCGAGCATCAGCGCCGCGCTGACCAGCGCCAGCAGCACCTGCGGCGTCTGCGGCCCCCACAGCGGCAGCTCGGTGCCGATCGCCCAGGCGATCAGCACGAAGGCCAGCGCCTGCAGCAGCGACAGCACCGCGGTGGCGGTCAGCTTCGAGAACAGGATCCAGGGCCGGGGCAGCGACGCGGTCAGCAAGAGGCGCATCAGCCCCATCTCGCGGTCGTAGACCATCGCCAGGCTGGACTGCATGCCGTTGAACAGCAGCACCATGCCGATCAGGCCGGGCGCGATGTAGACGTCGTAGGCGATGTAGGTGTCGTAGGGCTCGGCGATCGCCATGCCGAAGACATTGCGGAAGCCGGCGGCGAACACCGCCAGCCACAGCAGCGGGCGCACCAGCGCCGACACCAGCCGGCCGGTCTGGCGCGAGAACTTCGCCACCTCGCGCCAGACGATGGCGCGCATGGCCTGCAGGGCATGCATCGGACCGGCCATCAGCGCGCCACCTTGCAGAGCTTCTCGGGCGCGTCCACGCCCAGGGTGTCGAGGCTGTTCTTCGGATGCAGCACGCCGTCGACCGGCGCGGTGCCGATGACGCCCTGGCCATCGGTCAGCAGCATCGTCTGGCGCAGCTGGCCATCCCAGGGGCGGAAGCTCATCGCCACGCCCTTGGAGCCGTCCAGCTCGGTCTCCAGCAGCGCCTTGTGCACCGCGGCGGCCGGCCCCTTCGGCGCGGCGACCACCGCGGCGGCCAGCGCCTTGCCGCCCATCCAGGCGCTCCAGTCGGCGGCCGACATCGGGCGCTGCGCGCCCTTGGCGAAGCGGCGCGAGACCTGCGGCGCGCCGAAGCGGTCGTACTGCGCATGCCAGGCCAGCGCGGTCAGGCCGGCGTCGCCCACCACCGGGCGCGGCGTGGCGGTGCGGTAGGGCAGCATCCGGGCGAACTCGCCGTCGCTGTCGACCACCCAGACCACATCATGCGCGCCCTGCGTCAGCAGCAGCGGATTGGCCAGATCGCGCTCGCGCGGATCGCCCGAGAGCTTGAAGGGCCGGGGGCCGGCGAGCTTCAGGCCGTAGCGCCGGATCGCGGCCTGCGCGACGGCGGCGCGCTGGGCATCCTGGGCCGACGGGCCGGTCAGCAGCAGCACGCTGCTCCACTTGCGGCTGACCAGGGCCTGCGCCAGCGCATCGGCGCGCATGCGCTCGCTCGGAATGACATGCAGCAGGCGCGCCCGGCAGTCCTGCTGGCGCAGCCGGTCCTCGGTGGCGCCCAGGTTCAGCACCGGCAGCCTGACCGCGTCCGCGCCGGCCAGCAGCCAGTCGGCCGGCAGGTCGGCCAGCAGCGCCACCGCCCCGCCCTTCTCGGCCTTCTGCGCCGCCGCCCGGGCCTCGGCGGCCGAGCCGACCTCGACCGTCTCGACCGCCAGCGAGGCACCAGCCGATTCCAGCTCCAGCCGCGCCTCCTTCAGCGCCACCTGCACCCCGTCGGAGGCCGGCCCGGTCGGATGGCCGAAATAGGCCCGCTCGACCCGGGTGCGGTCCAGGCGCTCGTCGCCGGCCGGCACCAGCAGCGTCGCCTTGAAGGCAGCCGCCGGCGCCAGCGTCGCCACGCCGAGCAGCGCCGCGCCGATCGCCCGATCCCGCCAGGACATGAACTGCAGCCACGGCATCGTCTTCATCACTCCACCACCACCACGCTGTGCGGCACCCGCCCGACCGCCACCGTCTTCAGCGCCTTGGCCGCACCCACGTCGATGATCGTCAGATCGTCCGACAGCCCGTTGGCCACCAGCAGCCGGTCCTCCGCCTTGTTCAGCCCCAGCCCCCATGCCCGCTTGCCCGCCAGCACCAGGTCCGTCACCTTCCGGCTCGCCACATCCACGAAGGCCACATGGTTGGCCTTGCCCAGCCCCACGAACGCACGCTTGCCGTCCGCCGTCATCGCCAGCCCCACCGGCGTGATGTCCGCCGCGCGGGCGCCCTTCACCTCGAAGCGGATCGTGTCCAGCACTTCGTGATCCTTCGTGCCGATCACCGTCACGCTCGCGCCCAGCTCGTTCGTCACCCACAGCTGGCTGCCGTCCGGCGTCAGCGCGAAGCGCCTCGGCCGCTTGCCCACCTTGATGTTCTTCGTCACCTTCCCGCTGGCCGCGTCGATCACATGCACCAGGCTCGCCACCTCCGAGGTCACGTACACCGTCCGGCCATCCCGGCTCACCAGCACGCCCTCCGGCTCCTCGCCGACCTTGATCTCGCCGCTGCGCTTGCCGCTGGCCACATCGACCACCCCGACCACGCCGTCCTCCTCGTTCGAGACATACAGCGTCCTTCCATCCGGCGTCAGGTCGAAGATCTCCGGGTCGTCGCCCAGCCCGATCTTCCTCACCGACTTGCGCGTGGCCAGATCGATCAGGTCGGCCTGGCCCGAGTCGCCGCAGGCCACCAGCAGCTGACGCCCGTCCGGCATCAGCACCATGTGGCGCGGGCGCTTGCAGGTGGCGATCGTGCCCGTCACCGCCTGCGTCTTCAGGTCCACCACCGTCAGCTTGTGGTCCTTCTCGCTCGAGACGAAGGCGGTCTGTGCACGGGCCGGCAGCGTGGCGGTGGCACTCAGGGCCGCCAGGGCGGCCAGCGAGAGCAGATGGCGAGCAGTCATGGTTCTTGTCTCCTGTTCAGGACGTGTGGGTGGCGCGGATGAAGGCCTCTTCGAGCCGCTCGCCGCCCAGCGCCACCGTGACCGCGGCCGGCGAGCCATCGGCCAGCAGCCGGCCCTTGTGCAGCACGACGACCCGGTCGGCGGCCTCGGCCTCCTCGACCAGATGCGTCGCCCACAGCACGGTGGTGCCACGCGCGGCGATGTCGGCGCGAATGGCGGCGAGCAGATCGCGGCGCGACTTCGGGTCGAGACCCACGGTCGGCTCGTCCATCAGCACCACCTTCGGCCGGTGCAGCAGCGCCCGCACCAGCTCGACCTTGCGCCGGTTGCCGCCAGAAAGCTCGCGCACCGGCCGCGCCAGATCCTTGTCGAGGCCCAGCGCGCGGCAGCCCTCGGCGAGGCGCTCGCCCGCCACCCGGCGCGGCAGGCCGTGCAGGTCGGCATGGAAGCGCAGATTGCGCTCGACCGAGAGGTCGAGATCGAGCGACATCTGCTGGAACACCACGCCGATGTCGGCCAGCGCACGCACCGCCGAGCGGCGCAGCGACTGCCCGGCCACCTCCACCTCGCCCTCGTCGGCGACGAACAGGCCGGTCAGCACCTGGAACAGCGTCGACTTGCCGGCGCCGTTGGGCCCGAGCAGCGCGACGAACTGCCCGGCCGGCAGCGCCAGCGTCAGACCGGCCAGCGCGGTGCGCTCGCCGTATCGCTTGATCAGGCCCTGGATCTGCAGCATGGCATCGGCATCGGCATCGGAAACAGAAGGAGGAGGCACGGCACGGGGTGAGGACGCAAGGGTTCGGACAGGGCCGGTTTGTACCCAGGACCGGCCCGGCTGTCCCGTCCGGGCTTTCACCAAGGCAGATTGCCCGGGGCGGGATCAGCGGTCGATGTCAGAGGTCGATTTCCATCCGGTCGGCGGTCAGCTCGATGCCGTGGCGGGCCAGCACGCCGGCGGGCACCGCCGCGCTCAGGCCGGACTCCGGCACCGGCATCAGCAGCTTGCGCCGCGCGCCGACCTGATCGAGCTGCGCCAGCAGCTGCTCGCCGGCCTCGACCTGCTCGCCGGCCTCCAGCCGCGGATCGATCGCGTCGTCGCCCAGCAGCAGGCAGTCGGCCTGCTGCATCCACTCGAGTGCCTCCGGCCCGGCCTCGAGCAGGCTGCGGGCGCAGAACAGGCGCTGGCCGGTCACCACGTCGCGCACCGCCAGCGCGATCGTCTCGCCGACCGCCGGTGCGGCCGGCCGGGCCGAATGCAGCGGCAGCGGCCCGTCGGTGGCCACCGCGGTGAACTCCAGCGTCGGCTGGCCCTCGACCCGGAACACCGCCTCGCGCGATTCGCCCGCCACCGGGATCACATGCCAGTGCACGCTGCAGTAGTGCTGCAGCAGCGGCAGCACCGGCAGGGTGTGGGTCAGCTCCTCGAAGACGGCCGGCGTCGCGTAGAGATGGATCGGCGCGCCATCGCGCAGGCTCAGCAGGCCGGTCACATGGTCGACCTGCGAATCGGTCAGCACCACCGCGCGCACCGGCGCGTCGGCCAGGCCGCGGTGGCGCAGCAGCCGGGCATCGGTGCCGAGCTGCCCGGCCACCGCCGGCGACATGTTGATCAGCACCCAGCGCATCTGGTCGCCGGACAGCGCCAGCACGCCCGGCGCACGGGTCGAGTTGAGCGCCGGCGCGATCGGCTGGAACGGCACGGCGTCGCCGCCTCCCTTGAGTACGACCAGCTTCATGGCATCTCCGGCTGCCCGACCCCTCGGGAAAGAATGCGGCAGGCCTGCTGCACTTCGAGTTCGGTCATGATGGAATGGGAAAAATGGGGTCCGAGGTCGTTTCGGACGCTGGCCTGTTTCGTGCAAGACGCGTGCCGGACACGGAATGTCGTTCGGCCGACGCCTGCGGCGGGCCCGCGCCGCTTCACGACCGACACGACAGGGACATTCCCGAGCCCGGACCGGGCCCGGATCGAGCTCCTGCGGTGACATGTCATGCACTGCTCCATTTGGGAACAATCCACACCCACACGCTGACACAGGGGCAACCCGAATGCCTTGGCCTGACACGAAGATCGCCGCCCTGGCCATGCTGCTGACGGCCACCGGCGCCGCGAGCGCCGCGCCTGCGCCCTGCCCGGGCCCGGCGCTGCCGATCCGGGCGCTGGCCGACGGGGTCTGGCTGATCTCCGGCAGCGCCGGCGACAGCCATCCGATCAACCAGGGGCGCATCTCCAATCTGCTGGCGGTGCGGGAGGGCCGGCGCCTGTGGCTGCTGGGCAGCGGCCCGGATGCGCGCTTCGCGCGGGCGCTGGACTGCCAGCTCGCACGCCAGGCCGGCCGACGGGTGAGCGACGTGATCGCACCCTGGCCGCGGCCGGAGCTGGTGCTCGGCCAGGGCGGGCTGCCGGCCGCCCGACGCTGGGCGCATGAGGAGGTCGCCGCGGCGATGCGGGAACGCTGCCCGCAGTGCGTGGAGCGGCTGGCGCAGCGCCGCGACCTGCCCGCCGGCACGCCGGCCGAGCCGGTGGTGCTGCCGCAGCGGCTGCTGCGCGGCACCACCGGCCGGCTCGGCCCGTGGCGCTGGCATCGGCTGATGCGCTCGGACACCACCGCGGTCACCGTCTGGCAGCTGCCACGCCAGCGCATTGCCGCCGCGCACGGCCTGCTGTGGAGCGACGGCGCGCCCGACCTGCGCGACGCGCGCATCGCGGTGATGAAGACCTCGCTGCAGGCGCTGTCGGCGCTGCAGCAGCCGCCAGACGGCCCGCTGCACTGGCTGCCGGAACAGGGCGAGATGCTCGGCGCGCAGGCGCCTGCCGGCCACCGGGCCTATCTGGAGACGCTGGAGCGCCAGGCCGACCAGGCGATGGAAGACGGCACGCAGGAAAGCGACCCGCCGCCGGCGCCCGAGGCCGCCGCGATGGCCGCCGGCCTGCGCCATGGCCTGAACTGGCAGCACGCCTGGCGCGAGGCCGAGGCGCGCTGGTTCGGCGCCACGGCGCCGCGCTGAGCCTCCACGACTGACCGCGACGCGCGGGCCTCGGCGGCCCGCGCGCGGTTCAGCGGCCGTCGCTGCGCCAGCGCAGCTTGCGGTAGATGGTGTTGCGGCTGATGCCCAGGCGCTTGGCCGCGACCGAGATGTTGCCGCCGGCCGCATCGACCGCCTGCTGGATGGTGCGCAGCTCGATGTCCTCGAGCGACATCGCCGGCTCGTCGGGCAGGCGTGCAGCAACCGGTGCCGGCATCTGCGGCGCCGGCATCGACGCGGCGGGCGGCACCGGCTCGACCGGCGCGGCCGCAGGCGGCATCGGCACGGCGGCGACCTGCTGTGCCGGTCCGGTCGGCGCGACAAAGACCGGCGCGGCCACCGGCTCGGCGCTGGCGGCGCGCTGCTGCGCCACCCGCCGCGCGTCGTCGATGAAGTCGTCCGACAGATGATCGCGGGTGATCAGCGACTCGCCAGAGGCCATCACGCAGGCGGTGCGCAGCACGTTGAAGAGCTGGCGCACATTGCCCGGCCAGTGGTAGCCCTGGAACAGCCGCACCACCTCCGGACTCAGGCGCAGGCGCCGCTCCGGGCTCTCGCGGTCCAGGATGCGCTCGACCAGCGCCATCAGGTCGGAGCGCTCGCGCAGCGGCGGCAGGCGCACCGCCAGCCCGTTGAGGCGGTAGTAGAGATCCTCGCGGAAGGCCTTCTGCTCGATCATCTCGCGCAGGTTGCGGTGGGTCGCGCAGACCAGCGTCACATCGACCGAGACCGACTTGGCGCTGCCCAGCGGCGTGACCTGGCGCTCCTGCAGCACCCGCAGCAGATGCGCCTGCAGGCTGATCGGCATGTCGCCGATCTCGTCGAGAAAGAGCGTGCCGCCGTTGGCCTGCACGATCTTGCCGACCGCGCCCTTGCGCCGGGCGCCGGTGAAGGCGCCCTCCTCGTAGCCGAACAGCTCGGCCTCGATCAGCGTCTCGGGAATCGAGGCGCAGTTGACCGCGACGAAGGGCTGGCGGGCGCGCTCGGAATCCTGGTGGATCGCGCGGGCCAGCAGTTCCTTGCCGGTGCCGGTCTCGCCGAGGATCAGGATCGGAATGTCGCGGTTGAGGACACGGCGGATCTTGTCGATCAGCGCGGCGAACTGGGTGTCGCCCAGGCTCAGGCTGGCCAGGCCGGTGGCCGGCGCGGCACCGGCCGCCGTGCCGCCGCCCGCGCTGCCGCTGCTGCTGGCCGCACTGCTGCCGCCGCCGGCGGCCTCAGCGGCGCCCGCCTCAGCCCCGGCCGCCTGGGCAGCGGACGCGGTCGCCTCGGCCGCAAAGCCGCTGGAGGCCGCATGCCAGACCGGCCAGTTGAAGCGCGCATAGACATGGAACTGCCGGCCGCTGGAGAGCTCGACCGGCAGCGGCGTGGCCAGCGGCGAGCGGAAGCGGTCGACCAGCGCCGCCACCGTGGTGCCGAACAGCGACGAGATGGTGTGCATGCGCAGCGCCGCACCCGACAGGCCGAGCTGCTCGAGCGCGCCGCGGTTGGCGCCGACCAGCTTGCCGTCCTGGCTCACCGCCAGGATGCCCTCCATCAGCGTGCCGATGAACTCGACCCGGCTGTGGAAATGCAGCCGCATGACATTGCGGTAGTCGTCGGTCAGCCAGTGGTTCTCGATCATGCGCGCGCTCATCTTCACCAGGCCCATCGTGTGCTGGTGGTAGCTGCGCTGGTCGCCGGAGACATCGAGCACGCCCAGGATGTTGCCGCGCGGATCGAGAATGGGCGCGGCCGAGCAGGTCAGGAAGTGGTTGGCATGCATGTAGTGCTCGTCGGCATGCACGAGCGTGGGCGACTCCTCGATCAGCGCGGTACCGACCGCATTGGTGCCCTTGGCCTGCTCCGACCAGTTCACGCCGGGCTGCAGCGCGACCTTGGAGGCGCGGTTCAGGAAGTCCTGATCGCCGATCGAGTGCAGGATCGTGCCGGTGGCATCGCACAGCAGCACCATCGACTCGCTGTTGACGATCTGCTCGTAGAGCATCTCCATCACCGGCGCGGCATGCGCGTACAGACGCTGGTTGCGCTCGCGCACCACGCTCAGGTCGGATCGCCCCAGCGGCGAATAGTCCAGCCGCTCGATGCGCGACAGCCCGAAGGCGGCGCAGCGCTGGTGCGACTGGTCGATCTTGTGGACATGCTCGTTGTCGAGCGGCAGCGCCGAGGCGATCGGGCGCCGCGGATCGCTGCTGCTGCCGGGGCGCATGCGCAAACCAGCGGATGCCGGGGTATAGGGACCTGCCATGCTGTCTCCTGATCTTCTCTGGTCTCTGGGCGGTGGAGCACGAGACGCCATTGTCTCGCGTTCCTGCCAGTGGACGGACATGTTCGCGGCGGGATCGAACAGGGCCATCCGGGTTGTCATCAAATCGAACACATGACCCGGTCACATGTCACAGGGCGCTGGAAAACACCATGATTGCGCGCAAATCGGAAGCAACCGACACCCGCCAGATCAGGACAGACCCTGGTTTTGCCGCCCGATCCGCCCCGGTTTCCGTGCTTGGCACAGTGATTGCAGATTCGATGCCAGCAACTGCAACAAGCAGCCGATGCCCGCAGGCATCCACTCCACAGCACCCTCCAGGAGACACGAATGGCACGTGGCACTTTCTTTCGCGCAGCAGCCCTCGCGGCCCTTGCAACCCTCGGCGGCCAGGCGCGGGCCCACGGCGACGTGACGCCGCAGTCGGTCGACACCTCAGGGCTGCCGCCGCTGGGTGCGGAGTGGCGCGCTGAAAACCCCTATCGCAAGAACGACAAGGCCATCGAGGTCGGCACCTCGGCCTACACGCAGAACTGCGCGCGCTGCCACGGCCTGGACGCCATCTCCGGCGGCATCGCCCCGGACCTGCGCAAGCTCGACAACGACTGCGCCAACATCAAGGCCCCGGCCCGCCAGGCCGCCTGCGTCAAGGATGTCGACGACTACTACCTGACCAGCGTGCGCCGCGGCAAGGTGCGCAACGGCGCGGTCTACATGCCGCCGTTCGAGGGCACCTTCAACCAGGAAGCCATGTGGGCCATCAAGGCCTACCTGGAGACCCGCCGCGAGAAGCCGCTGCCCTGAGTCCCCGCGGACGACCGACAATCGACGCCGGCCGCCACCCTCGGGTGCCGGCCGGCTTTTTCCATCCGGACTTTTCCATCCGGACAGATCCCCAGAGACGGAGACAAGAACCATGACCGATCGTGACGAGACCACCGGCCTGCCGCGCCGCCGCCTGATCACCGCCGCACCGGCGCTGGCCCTGGGCGCGTTGCTGGGCGTCGGCGGCAGCGCCCGGGCTCAGGACGAGAAGAGCGCACTCACCCGGGTGCGCGAGCGCGGCCGGCTGGTGGTCGGCCTCTACCACGACCTGCCGCCCTTCCATGTCAAGGGCCAGGGCATCGACATGGAGCTGGCGCAGGCGCTGGCCAAGGGGCTGGGGGTGGAGCTCTCGCCGCTGCCCTTCAATGCCGGCGAGAACATGAACGACGACCTGCGCAACATGGTCTGGCGCGGCCACTACCTCGGCTACGGCCCGGCCGACGTGCTGCTGCATGTGCCGGTCGACCGCCCGCTGATGATGGAGAACCCGCAGGTCAGCATCTTCGGCCCCTACTGGCGCGAGCGGGTGGTGGTGGCACGCGATCTCTCGAAGCTGCCCGAGCTCGACAGCCTGGAGCCGCTGCGCGGCCGGCCGGTGGCGGTGCCGGGCCAGTCGCTGGCCGGCTGGCTGATGATCGGCGCCGAGTCGGGCATGCTGCGCGACTCGCTGCAGACCAAGATGGACAACGGCGTGATCGCCGCACAGATGCTGCAGCGCGGCGAGGTGGTGGCCGCCGCCGGCCTGCGCTCGGAGCTGGAATCGACGCTGCAGGGCGACCCGCGCTTCGCCATCGGCCCGATGCCGATGCCGCGCGCGCCCAAGGACGGCTGGGCCGTCGGCATGGCGACGAAGAAGAACGCCACCGACCTGGCCGAGGCGCTGCAACGTGTGGTCAACGAGCTGGCCGCCTCCGGCGCGCTGAAGGCGATATTCGCCAAGGGCCGGCTGGAGTGGCGTCCGGTCTGAGGTCGCCGGGCGCGGCCGGGCGGCACCGGGCCCCTCCCGGATAATCCGCCCGATGGAACATTTCGACGCCATCATCGTCGGGGCCGGCGCGGCCGGCCTTTTCTGCGCCGCACGCGCCGGCCAGCAGGGTCTGCGGGTGCTGCTGCTCGACCACTCGGACCGGATCGCCGAGAAGATCCGCATCTCCGGCGGCGGGCGCTGCAACTTCACCAACCGCGACGCCGGCCCCGCCAACTACCTCTCCGACAACCCGCGCTTCGCGCGCTCGGCGCTGTCGCGCTACACGCCGGCCGACTTCATCGCGCTGGTGCAGCGCCACCGCATCGCCTTCCACGAGAAGCACAAGGGCCAGCTCTTCTGCGACCACAGCGCCGAGGACATCATCGCGATGCTGCTGCGCGAGGGCGAGGCCGGCGGTGTGGTCCGCCGCCAGCCCTGCGGCGTGCACGGCATCCGCCGCAGCAAGGGCGAGACCCCGCGCTTCGAGCTCGACACCGACGCCGGCCCGGTGGCGGCGCCGCGCCTGGTCATCGCCACCGGCGGCCTGCCGGTGCCGGCCATCGGCGCGACCGACTTCGGCCTGAAGGTGGCGCAGCAGTTCGGCCTGGGCGTGATCGCGCCGCGGCCGGCGCTGGTGCCGCTGACCTTCGACGCGCAGGCCTGGGCACCGTTCGCGGCGCTGTCGGGCATCGCGCTGCCGGCCGGCATTTCCTGCGGCGCCGGCAAGGCCCGCACCACCTTCCTCGAAGACCTGCTCTTCACCCACCGCGGCCTGAGCGGCCCCGGCATCCTGCAGATCTCCAGCTTCTGGCGGCCGGGCCAGCCGATCGAGATCGACCTGACGCCGGGGCTGGATCTGGCCGCGCGGCTTCTGGAAGCCAAGCAGGGCTCGCGCCGCCAGCTCGGCAACGAGTTCGCCACGCTGCTGCCCGCCCGGCTGGCCGAGGCCTGGCTGGCCGGCGCCGGCCTGGACGCCGCCCGCCCGATGCCCGAATGCCGCGACCGCGACCTGCAGGCGCTGGCGCAGCGCGCGCGCGCCTGGTCGCTGCAGCCTGCCGGCGACGCCGGCTGGAAGAAGGCCGAGGTCATGGCCGGCGGCGTCGACACCCGCGAGCTGAGCTCGCAGTCGCTCGAGAGCCGCAAGGTGCCGGGCCTGCACTTCATCGGCGAGGTGGTCGACGTGACCGGCTGGCTCGGCGGCTACAACTTCCAGTGGGCCTGGGCCAGCGCCGCGGCCTGCGCCGACGCGATGGCGGCCACGCAGGCCGGCGCGCGCGCCGGATGACGGAAAAGCGGCTCCGGACAGCGCCGGAGCGCCCTCCAGCTGCTACACTCACGAATTCACCACTGTCGGCAAAACCTGGGCTACAATCCGCGGCTTTGCTGGCAAAGAAGTCCGATCGAGTCGACGACATCTGGGTTTCCGGAAAACCCCGCGCCGGCCACCGAGGACACAACCGAAGGATCCTTCAGTTCATGACGACCATCCGAGTCAAGGAAAACGAGCCGTTCGACGTCGCCCTGCGTCGCTTCAAGCGCACGATCGAAAAGCTGGGCCTGCTGCCCGAACTGCGTGCTCGCGAGTTCTACGAGAAGCCGACCGCCGAGCGCAAGCGCAAGAAGGCCGCCGCCGTCAAGCGCCACTACAAGCGCGTGCGCTCGATGCAGCTGCCCAAGCGCCTGTACTGATCGGCAGGGTCCGCCGCCTCGGCGGACACCGTCCCGTCAGGCACTGCCAGAACCCGCACGGGACGCCGTTGCGGGTTTTGTCGTTTTCAGACCACCAAGGAATCCACCATGAGCCTCAAGGACCAGATCACCGCCGACATGAAGGACGCGATGCGCGCCAAGGACAGCGAACGCCTGGGCACCATCCGCCTGCTGCTGGCCGCGGTCAAGCAGAAGGAAGTCGACGAGCAGATCACGCTGGACGACGCGGCCGTCGTCGCGGTCGTCGACCGGCTGATCAAGCAGCGCAAGGACTCGATCGGCCAGTTCACCGCCGCCGGCCGCACCGACCTGGCCGACAAGGAATCGGCCGAGCTGAAGGTGCTCGAGGTCTACCTGCCGCAGCGCCTGAGCGCCGAGGAGATCGATGCCGCGGTGCAGGCGATCGTCGCCGGCCTGGGCGCCACCGGCCCCGGCGCGATGGGCCAGGTCATGGGCGCGGTCAAGCAGCAGCTCGCCGGCAAGGCCGACATGGCGCTGGTGTCGGCGGCGGTCAAGCGCGCGCTGGCCGGCTGACCGTCCCGACCGGCCAGGCCAGACCGTTCCGGTCTTTTCCACTCCCGCTTCAGCGAGGTTCCCGATGAGCAACACCCTGCCGATCCAGCAAGTCGCCCCGGACTTCTGCGTGGCGCCGCAGCTGGCCCCGGCCGCGATGGCCGAGGCCGCCGCCGCGGGCTTCCGCAGCGTCGTCAACAACCGCCCGGACTTCGAGCACGGCCCGGACCAGCCGACCAGCGCCGAGATCGCGGCGGCTGCACAGGCTGCAGGCCTGCAGTACGTGCACCTGCCGGTGGCCGGCGGCTACCAGAGCCCCGAGGAGATCGCCCGCTTCGCCGAGCTGCTGGCGACGCTGCCGCGGCCGATCCTGGCCTTCTGCCGCAGCGGCGCCCGCGCGACCCGGCTGTACATGCAGGCCACCCAGGCCTGAAGCCGGTCCGTCGGTCCGCCTGCCCGCCTTGCCGCCGCCATGACCGCGACCGCCGCCCCGTCCGAGCCGATCGGTCCGCGGCGGCTGCGCCGACGCATCCTGCTGCTGGCCGTCATGCCGCTGCTGGCGGCGGTGGCGGTGATCGCGCTGGCGGTGCGCTCGCAGGCCCAGGATCTGGCGCTGCAGGAACGGGCGCTGGTCGAGACCGCCTACCTCGCCAGCAAGGAGGCCGAGCTGCGCCACCATGTCGAGATGGCGATGAACATGATCCGCCCGCTCTACGACAGCGGGCGCGACGACGAAGCCACCCGGCAGGAAGCGATCCGCATCCTCAACGCCTTCGACTACGACAACGGCGACGGCTACTTCTTCGCCTACGACTACAGCGGCCGCTGCCTGGTGCTGCCGCACCAGCCCGAGCTGGTCGGCCAGAACCTGTGGGACATCCGTGACCGTGACGGCCAGCCGGTGGTGCAGGCCCTGATCGCCAAGGCCCGCGAAGGCGAGGGCTATTTCCGCTATGTCTGGAACAAGCCCAGTGCCCGCGAGGTCGCGCCCAAGCTGGGCTATGTCGTCGGCCTGCAGCGCTGGGGCTGGATGGTCGGCACCGGCATCTACCTCGACGATGTGCAGGCCACGCTGGACGCGCTGGAGCGCCAGGGGCGCGCCAACATCGACAAGACCACCGGCTGGATCGCGATCATCGCGCTGATGGCGCTGGCGCTGGTGGGCGGCAGCACGCTGGCGATGAACCTGGGCGACCACCGCGCCGCCGACGCGCAGCTGCAGCAGCTGGCGCGCCAGGTGGTGCAGTCGCAGGAAAACGAGCGCGCCCACCTCTCGCGCGAGCTGCATGACGGCACCGGCCAGACGCTGGTGTCGATCAAGCTGCTGCTCGACAGCACGATGGAGCAGCTGCGCGTCGAGCACGGCCGGGCACCGGTGGCGCTGGAGCGCGCGCGCAGCCGCATCGAGGAGGCCCTGGCCGAGGTGCGCGACATCTCGCACCGGCTGCGCCCGGTGGTGCTCGACACGCTGGGCCTGCCCAGCGCGCTGCGCCACCTCGGCGAGGAATTCGCCGAGCATGCGCAGATGGCCTTCTTCATGCGCATCGGCGGACGCGAGCGCGATCTGCCCGAGGCGGTCAACACGGTGCTGTTCCGCATCACCCAGGAAGCGCTGACCAACATCGAGAAGCATGCCCAGGCCAGCCGGGTCGACCTGCGGCTGATCTACCTCGGCGGCGAGGTGCGGCTCACGGTGGCCGACGACGGCCACGGCTTCGATGCGGAGCGCATCCAGTCCGACCCGCGCCGGGGCATCGGCCTGCTCAACATGCGCGAGCGGGTCGAGGCGATCGGCGGCGTGTTCCGGGTACAGTCGCGCCCGGGCTCGACCCGGGTCGTCGCCCAGATCGGCGCCGACGCCGTGCGCCGGCTGGCCGTGCCCGCCCTCCAACCCCTGGCTCCCCTCCGATCCGATGCGCATCCTGATCGTCGATGACCACCCGCTCGTGCGCGAAGGCGTGCGCACGCTGATCAACCACCAGAGCGGCCTGGAGGTCGTCGGCGAGGCGGCCGATGCCGACGGCGCGCTCGAGGCGATCGCGCGGCTCGAACCCGCGCTGGTGCTGACCGACATCGGCATGAAGCAGGTCAGCGGCATCGCGCTGGCCGCGCAGATCCGCGAGCGCTGGCCGGCGATCCATGTGATCGTGCTGAGCATGTACGACAACCCGGACTATGTGCACCAGGCGATGCAGGCCGGCGCACGCGGCTATGTGCTGAAGGACGCGCCCTCGTCGGACATCGTCGACGCGATCCGGGCGGTGGCCGCCGGCGACACCTTCCTGAGCGCCAGCCTGTCGCGCCAGAGCGCACGCAGCGACGGCCCGCGCCCGATCCTGTCCGAGCGCGAGGCCGAGATCCTCGCCTGCCTGGCGCGCGGCATGTCGAGCAAGCAGATCGCCGCCGAGCACGACCTGAGCGTGCGCACCGTCGAGACGCACCGCCAGAACATCCGCCGCAAGCTGCGCATCGAGGGCCAGGCCGAGCTGATCCGCTACGCGGTCGAGCACTGCCGCACCGCGGGCTGACCGCCCCGGCGGGGCGGCCCCGCTACCATTGCGGCCATGAGCGACACCCCCTCCTCCCCGTCCCCGGCCCGCGATCCGAGCGGCTCGCTGCTGGGCAAGACCGCCAGCTACCGCGCGACCTACGCGCCCGAGCTGCTGTACCCGATCTCGCGCACCCCGAAGCGCGAGGAGATCGGCCTGAGCGCAGAGCGCATCGCCGCCGGGCGCCTGCCCTTCATGGGCGCGGACCTGTGGACCGCCTACGAGCTGTCGTGGCTGACGCCGCGCGGCAAGCCGCAGGTGGCGATCGCCACCATCACCGTGCCCTGCGACTCGCCCTGCATCATCGAGAGCAAGTCCTTCAAGCTCTACCTCAACAGCTTCAACATGACCCGGGTGGAGTCGCCCGAGCGGCTGCGCGAGATGCTGGTGCACGACCTGAGCGCGGCCGCCGGCGCCCGGGTGGGCGTGCGGCTGGTGCTGCCGGAGGCCTTCGACGCGCAGCCGATCCACGAGCTGTCGGGCGTGCTGCTCGACCGCATGGACATCGACTGCGACCGCTACGGCCCGCCCGCGCCCGAGCTGCTGACGGCCGCCTTCGACGAGCAGCCGGTCACCGAGACGCTGACCTCGCACCTGCTCAAGAGCAACTGCCTGGTCACCGGCCAGCCCGACTGGGGCAGCGTGCAGATCAGCTACACCGGCCCGCAGATCGACCAGGAGGGGCTGCTGCGCTACCTGATCAGCTTCCGCGAGCACGACGAGTTCCACGAGCAGTGCGTCGAGCGCATCTTCACGGACATCCTGGAGCGCTGCCAGCCGGTGCGGCTGCAGGTCTACGCGCGCTACACCCGCCGCGGCGGCCTGGACATCAGCCCCTGGCGCACCAGCCATCCGGCGACGCTGCCGGCCAACGTGCGCACCGCGCGCCAGTGATGGAAGCGGCGATGCAGACCCCCGCGCCCCGCGTGCTGACGCTGCACGGCATCCCGAACTGCGACACGGTGAAGAAGGCGCGCGCCTGGCTGGCCGCACAGGCACCGGCCGCCGGCGTCGAGGTGCATTTCCACGACTTCAGGAAGCAGGGCGTGCCCGCCGAGCTGCTCGGGCCCGCCAGCGAGGCGCTGGGCTGGGAGCGGCTGATCAACCGCAGCGGCACCACCTGGCGCCGGCTCGACGAGGCCGAGCGGGCCGCCGTGACCGACGCGGCCGCCGCGATCGCGCTGATGCAGACCCAGCCCAGCGTGATCCGCCGGCCGCTGGTGCGCTGGCCGGACGGCCGCTTCAGCGTCGGCTTCGACGCGGCGGACTTCGCCGCGCGGCTGGCGCGCTGAGCCCGCCCGGGGCGCATCAACCGCCGGTCAGCAGCTCGAAGCCGGCCTCGGCCAGCGTCTGCCCGTTGACCTGCAGCGTGACCCGGTGCCAGCCGGGATGGTGGCGTCGGGTGCTGATCGCGCGCAGCGCATGGCGGCGCACCAGCACCCGCGCCTCGCCCGGCGCCAGCGTCAGGGTCCAGCCCTTGAAGACCTTCGGCGAGGTGCGGCCGTCCGCCTTCACCTGGTGGACCGCATAGTCGATCACCAGCGGCTGCGCCGACCCGGCCTGCGACTGCAGCCCGACGCGCAGCTCCACCGCCTCGCCCAGCGCGATCGCGCCGGGCCGCAGCGTGAGCGTCGCGCGGCCGGCCAGCGGCTCGCCCTGGCCCCAGGCGGCCAGCACCTGCGCGTGGCCGGCCTTGATCAGCGTGCGGCTGGCGTGGCGCAGCAGCGCCCGGCGCGGCGCCGGCGCCTGCGGCAGATGCGCCTGCAGCCAATGCAGCAGCTGCTCCGGATGATCGCGGGAAATGTCGTTGAGGTGATTGGCGACCGAGCGGCGCACATAGGCGCTCGGATCGTCCTGCAGCCGCGCCAGCAGCGGCAGCGTCGGCGCGGGATCGCGGATCAGGCCCTGCAGCTGCCGGCCCCAGGGCAGGCGCGGCCGGCTGCCCTCGCTCGCCAGCCGGCGCACATGCTCGCTCGGATCCTCGCACCAGGCGGCCAGCCGCGCCCAGGTCCGCTCCGGATGGCGCTCGATGAAGGGCCGCACCGCCCATTCGGCGGTGAAGCGCTGGGTCATCGCGTGCAGCGCATCGAGCGCACGATCGGGCTCATGCAGGCCGCAGCGCGCCACCCAGTCGGTCAGCGGCCACACCACCCAGCCCGCCAGGCCGGCGGCCGGATCGGCCGGTCCGCGCGGCGCCTCGCCCCAGGGCACCGTGCCGGGCGGCGCCAGTGCCGCCTCCAGCGCGTCGCAGGCGGCCGCGAAGTCGTCCGCCAGCACCCGCTGCAGATGGCGCTCGAGCACCGCCGACAGATGCTGCACCCGCGCCTTGAGCTCGAGCGCCTGCAGCCCGGCACAGGCCTCGGTCTCGAAGGCGTGGCGGTCCAGCCCGGGCAGCACCCGTGCCAGATGAAATCCGAGCTGTCCGACGGCCACTTCGTCGAGCAGGTTCCTGAGGGCTTCGGCCATGATCGCAGCATAGCAACCCATGCCTTGGCCGGGGCCGCGACTTGGTACAGGCGGTTACAGTGCGGGGCTGCCGTCGGTCCAGCATCGACCTGTCGGGGCCAGACCCTGTTGCCGAACCCGCCATCGCCCGTCTCCCTGTCGTGACGAAGAAGTCTCTCGTCCTGTCCTGCCGCCGGATCCTGCTCACCCTGGCGGTGCTGCTCACGCTGCTGCTGCTGGCCGGCTCGGCGGCGGTCGCGATCGCGGTGGCCCGGCTGTGGCCGCAGCTGCCCGCGCTGGACCGGGTGCTGCACTACCAGCCGCAGCAGCCGCTGCAGGTCTTCACCGCCGACGGCGTGCCGATCGCCCAGTTCGGCGAGGAGAACCGCGAGTTCGTGCCGATCGCGCAGATCCCGCCGCTGCTGCAGCAGGCGGTCATCGCGGTCGAGGACCGGCGCTTCCTGCGTCACCCCGGCATCGACCCGATCGGCATCGCGCGCGCGGTGCTGGCCAACCTCGGCGGCGAGCTGCGCGAGGGCGGCTCGACCATCACCCAGCAGGTGGCGCGCAATTTCTTCCTCAACCAGGACCGCACGCTCGAGCGCAAGCTGCGCGAGGCGCTGCTGGCGCTGCGCATCGAGCGCGAGCTGGACAAGCCGCGCATTCTCGAGCTCTACCTGAACCAGATCGACCTGGGCCAGCGCAGCCATGGCTTCGCCGCTGCGGCGCGGACCTATTTCGGCAAACCCCTGCAGACGCTGACGCTGGCGGAGACCGCGATGCTCGCCGGCCTGCCGCAGAACCCGGCCTGGGCCAATCCGGTGGTCAACCCGGAACGCGCACGCACCCGGCAGCGTCAGGTGCTGCAGCGCATGGAGCGCGACGGCCTGATCAGCGCCGCCCAGCGCGCCAGCGCCGAGGCCGAGGTGCTGGTGGTTCGCCGGCCCAGCCAGACCGAGGTCCAGGCCGGCCATCTGGCCGACATGGCCCGGCGCTGGGCGGCGGCGCGGCTGGGCGAATCGGTCTATGCCCAGGGCTACCGGATCTACACCACCGTGACCGCGGCCGAGCAGCGCGCCGCCCATGCCGCGCTGCGCCAGAGCCTGATGGCCCAGGAGCGCACCCGCCCCTGGCGCGGCCCGGAGGGCCAGGAGGATCTGCCCGAGGGCATCGAGGGCAGCGCACTCGACCGCATCGCCGCGCAGGCGCTGCGCGACCGGCGCGATGACGAGGATCTGCGTCTGGCGGTCGTGACCACGGTGCGGGTCGACGGTCTGGAAGCCCGGCTGGCCGACGGGCGGGCGGTGGCCCTCGGGCCGATCGGCCTGCAGCGCCTGCACGAGGCGCCGCCGGGCACGCCCGCGCTGCGCCGGGGCGCGGTCATCCGGCTCGAGCGCCTGCAGCGCGAGGACGGCGGCACCTTCTGGAGCCTGGCGCAATGGCCGCAGGCCGAGGGCGCGCTGGTGGCGCTCGATCCGATCGATGGCCGGGTGCGCGCGCTGGTCGGTGGCTTCGACCATCACCGCAGTCCGCTGGACCGGGCCACCGCGGTCTGGCGGCCGGCCGGCTCGGCGCTGCAGCCCTTCATCGACTCGGCCGCGCTCGAGCGCGGGGTCATGCCCGACAGCCTGATCAGCGACGCGCCGCTGCCCGAGGAAGGCGCGACCCTGGCGCAGGCACCCGCCGGCGAGGCCCGGGTGCTGACGCTGCGCCAGGCCCAGCTGATCGACGCGCGCCATGCCGCCGTGCAGCGGCTGCGGCATGTGGGCATCGACACGACCCGCGACTGGCTGGAGCGCTTCGGCTTCGACCGCGACCGGCTGCCCAGCGATCTGACCCTGGCCACCGGCCAGGCCGGCACCACGCCGATGCAGCTCGCCCGCGCCTACAGCGTGCTGGCGCGCGACGGCGGCGATCCGGTCGCGCCCAACTTCGTGGACCGGATCACCGACGCCTCCGGCGTGGTGATCTACCGCCCGCCCGCGCTGCCGCCGCATGATCCGGGCCAGCGGGTGGTGCCGGCCCGCAATGTCTTCCTGATGGGCACGCTGCTGAAGGACCACCTGCTGGCCGGCCAGGCCGCGCCGGTGCTCGACCGGCTGCAGCGCCCCGACCTGTTCGCCCGGGCCGGGCGCTCCGACCAGGGCGACGGCTGGTTCGCCGGCTACCAGCAGCGGCTGGTCACGGTGACCTGGATCGGCCGCGCCGCCACGCTGGCGCCCGATGCCGGTGCCTTCGACCCGGTCGCGCTGGCGCGGCAGAGCTGGATGGACTTCATGGCCAGCGCGCTGGCCGGCAGCGCCATCGCGCCGGCCCCGCCGGTGCCGGCCGGACTGCAGCCGGTCGGCGAGGACTGGCGCTATGTCGAGCAGGCCGAGGAACCCGCGCCGAGCTACATCGGCACGCTGCCGCCGGACTCAGCGGTAGAGATCGCGCGGATCATCCATCGCCGCAGCCGAGAGCACCCGGCCGTCGAAGTCGAAGCTCACGCGGAAGATGCGCCGCGTCGGACCGTCCTGCCAGCGCCAGTCCCAGACCTCCTCCTTCTTTAGCGCATAGGCCTCCTTCAGCGCGGGCGGGCCGAGCTGCTCGCGCACCTGCTCGACCGTCATGCCGGGGCGGATCTGCGCGAAGCTCTCGGGCTGCAGCAGCTGGCGCAGCTGCACCAGCCGGCCATCCGTGCCGATCGTGGCGACATGGTTGGTCGATCCCTCGGGCTGGGCCGAGAACTCCAGCCGGCGCAGGCCGTCAGGCTGCACCCGGATCGTCACCGGCGTGCCGAACTCGCGCAGCACCTCCTGCTCGGTGGCCTGGCCGGGCTGCAGCCGGGCCTCGCGCTGCGCATCGCAGCCCGACAGCGCCAGGGCCAGCCCGAGCGCCAGCCCGGCCCGGAGCGGCGACGACAGCGACGACGATGCGAAGATGCGCGCCGCCCGTTGCGTGGTAATGCCTGAGCCCATGATGAAGATCCTCCCGATGACAAGACCGATGATGGCCCGACCCGCCCGTCAGGCCGCCCTGCTGCTGGCCGCCAGCGCTCTGGCAGGCGCGGCCGGTGCCGCGCCGCTGGTGCGCTGCCATGTCGACTACGGCGGCGAGACCCGCGTCGTCGAGCTCGACGAGCGCGCCGATGCACTGGGCACGCCGGCGCAGCCGGTCGGATCCTACTTCCTGTGGCGTGCGGTGCTGCAGCGCGACGGCCGCATGATCGAGCTGCGTGTCGACACCGATGCCGACCGCGATGCCGACCAGTCGCCGCTGCCGCTGCAACAGGGCCGCTTCCGGCTGCCGGCGCGTGGATCGGCACGCGCGGCCGACGGCGGCTTCACCGGCTGGCAGCGGGTGCACGAGCCGCTGCGCGACGGCGAGCTGCAGTACGCCTGCGAACGCACCGCCGCACCACTGCCGCCACCGCCTCGGCCGGTGCCGGCCGCGCGCCCGGCACGGCGCGCCGACCCCGACGCCCGCGTGCGCCTGGTCTTCGCCGGCGACCTGATGCTCGACGACGGGCCGGGCCGGCTGATCGCGGCGGGTGGCGATCCGCTGGCCCCCTTCGACGCGCTGCTGCGCCAGGCCGACGTGCGCATCGGCAACCTCGAGTGCCCGGTCGCCGCCAGCGGCACGCCGCTGCCGAACAAGATCTACAGCTTCCGCGCCGACCCGGCGACGCTGCGGGTGCTGCAGGGCCGCTTCGACGCGCTGTCGGTGGCCAACAACCATGCCGGCGACCAGGGTTCGGCGGCCTTCGTCGAGACGCTGGAGCGGGTGCGCGCGGCCGGCATCGCGCCCTTCGGCGGCGGGCGCGACCTGCGCGAGGCGCACCGGCCGCTGTGGATCGAGCGCGCCGGGCTGCGCATCGCGCTGCTGGCCTACAACGAGTTCAAGCCGCGCAGCTTCCGTGCCGGCCCGTCCACGCCCGGCGTGGCCTGGAGCGACGACCTGCAGGTGGTGGCCGACATCCGCGCCGCGCGCCAGGCCGGCGCCGACGTGGTGATTCCCTTCATGCACTGGGGCTGGGAGCGCGAGCCGGAAGCGGGCGAGCGCCAGCGCCGCCTGGCGCGGCGCATGATCGAGGCCGGCGCGGACGCGGTGGTCGGCGGCCACCCGCATGTCACCCAGGGCGCCGACCTGGTGGCCGGACGGCCGGTGGTCTGGAGCCTGGGCAACTTCGTCTTCGACGGCTTCGAGGATTTCGCGCCGGCACGCCGCGGCTGGCTGCTGCGCATGACGGTGGACGCACAGGGCGTGCGCGACTGGGACACGGTGCAGGCCGACATCGATCTGCAGGGCACACCGCATCCCGACCTGCAGGCCTGGACGCCGTGCGGGCAGCGCGGCGTCGGCACGGTGCTGCGCTGCCAGGCCGGCGCTCAGCGCTGAGGCGACTCGGGCAGCTCGATCTTGACCTCGAGCACCTCGAGGTTGTCATGGCGCTCGAGGTGGACCTTGACATCGTTCGGATGGATCGCGACGTACTTGGTCACCACCGCCAGCAGCTCGCGCTGCAGCGCCGGCAGGTAGTCGGGGCTGGAGCTGCGCGAGCTGCGTTCGTGCGCCAGGATGATCTGCAGCCGCTCCTTGGCCACCGTCGCGGACTTCTGCTTCTCGCCGAGCATGAAGGAAAGAAACCCCATCGGGTCACCTCGCGCCGAAGAGCCGCTTGAAGAAGCTCGGCTTGACCACATCGATGAAGCGCATCGGCTTGTCCTCACCGAGGAAGCGCGCCACCACGTCCTTGTAGGCCTCGGAGGCATCGCTGCCGTTCATGTGGATCACCGGCACGCCCTGGTTGGAGGCCTGCAGCACCACCTCGGACTCCGGAATCACGCCGATCAGCGGAATGCGCAGGATCTCGTTGATGTCGGCCAGCGACAGCATCTCGCCACCCTGCACCCGGCTCGGGTTGTAGCGGGTGATCAGCAGATGCTCCTTGACCGGCTCGCGGCCCTCGATCGCACGCAGCGTCTTGGAGCTGAGCATGCCCAGGATCCGGTCGGAGTCGCGCACCGACGACACCTCGGGATTGGTCACCACCAGCGCCTCGTCGGCGAAGTGCATCGCCATCATCGCGCCGGTCTCGATGCCGGCCGGCGAATCGCAGACGATGTACTCGAAGCCCTGCTCGGCCAGCTCCTGGAAGACCCGGCCGACGCCCTCCTTGTTGAGGGCCTCCTTGTCGCGGGTCTGCGAGGCCGCCAGCACATGCAGGTTCTCGCAGTTCTTGTCCTTGATCAGCGCCTGGTGAAGATTGACCTCGCCGTTGATCACGTTGATCAGGTCGTACACGACCCGGCGCTCGCAGCCCATGATCAGGTCGAGGTTGCGCAGACCGACGTCGAAGTCGATCACTGCGGTCTTGTGCCCCCGCATCGCCAGCCCCGACGCGAAGCTTGCGCTGGTCGTGGTCTTGCCGACTCCACCCTTGCCGGAGGTCACTACGATGATCCTGGCCATCCGTCGTGGTCCTTTCTTCGTCTTTGTCTGTTGTCGTTGTCCCGCCTGCAGCCCTTGTGGGGGCTTCAGGCCTTGATGGCCTCGATGACCAGCGTGTCGCCGTCGAGCCGGACCTGTGCGGCCTTGCCGCGCACCTCGACCGGCAGTGGCGGGTCGGTGGTCTGGTAGATGCCGGCCACCGAGATCAGCTCCGGCTCCATGCAGGTCGAGAAGATGCGCGCGCTGATGTCGCCGGTCGCGCCGGCGATCGCCTTGCCGCGCAGCGGCGCGTACACATGGATGCTGCCGTCGGCGATCACCTCCGCGCCGTGGCTGACCAGCGCCAGCACCACCAGGTCGGCGTTCTTCGCATAGACCTGCTGGCCCGAGCGCAGCGGCCGGTCGACCACCAGCAGCGTCGGCACCGGCAGCGCCGGTTCGTCCTCGGACGGCGCGTCCGGATCGGTGGCATCCGCTGCTGCCTCGGCCGGCGCGACCGGCTCAGGCTCGGGCGCTGCGACCGGCTCCGGCGGCGGCGCGACGCGGGCATGGGGCAGATCGGCGCCGGAATCGGGCGCCTCGCACAGACCCGCCTCCAGCGCGGCTTCCAGCTGCTCGGGCGAGCCCGAGCGCACCGCCACCGGCACCATGCTGTAGCGGCGCAGCAGCGCGGCCAGACCGGCGAAGTCGACCGGCTCGACCTGATCGCGCACATGCGTCAGGTCGATGACGACCGGATCGCGATTGAAGAAGTCGGCCGACGGCGCGATGCGTGCCTCGAACTGCGCCTCCAGCTCTTCCAGCCGGGTGGTGCGCAGCACCAGCGCGACCAGCGCCAGCGAGGCGCTCTTCAGGTCGAACTGGGTCGAGGGAGTTGCCGGGGATCGTGCGGCCATTGGAGAGCGAGGCGGCGGTACCGTTCGGTTAGTGATTTATGAAGAATCCTGCGGGAAAGAGTGTACCCACGGGCCATGCGTCCGACCGACCGCGTTAGCCAGAACTTGAGGCCGAATTACCGGATAAATCCGGTTGCTCGATACATCCAGTTTCATCCTCGCCGATAAATCCACCGCTCTGGCGTGCCCAGAGCCGCGCATACAGCCCGCCCTGCGCCAGCAGCGTGGCGTGGTCGCCCTGCTCGACGATGCGGCCGCGGTCGAGCACGACCAGCCGGTCCATCGCCGCGATGGTCGAGAGCCGGTGCGCGATCGCCACCACCGTCTTGCCCTGCATCAGCGTGTCCAGGCTGGTCTGGATCGCCGCCTCGACCTCGGAGTCGAGCGCGCTGGTGGCCTCGTCGAGCAGCAGGATCGGCGCATCCTTCAGGATCACCCGCGCGATGGCGATGCGCTGGCGCTGGCCGCCCGAGAGCTTGACGCCGCGCTCGCCGACCTGCGCGTCGTAGCCGCTGCGCCCGGACGGGTCGGAGAGCTGGCGGATGAAGCCGTCGGCCTCGGCGCGGCACGCGGCCTCGATCATCTCGGCGTCGCCCGCGTCCGGGCGGCCGTACAGGATGTTGTCGCGCACCGAGCGGTGCAGCAGCGAGGTGTCCTGCGTGACCATGCCGATCTGCGCGCGCAGGCTGTCCTGGGTGACGGTGGCGATGTCCTGACCGTCGATCAGGATGCGCCCGCCCTGCAGGTCATGGAAGCGCAGCAGCAGATGGGTCAGCGTCGACTTGCCCGCGCCGGAGCGCCCGACCAGGCCGACCCGCTCGCCCGGGCGGATGTGCAGGTCCAGATCGCGGATCAGCGGCTCGTCGGTCGCGCCGCCGTAGCCGAAGGTGAGCCGCTCCAGCCGGATCTCGCCGCGCGGCACCGCCAGCGTGGCCGCGCCCGGCCGGTCGACCACCCGGCGCGGCTGCGACAGCGTGGCCAGGCCGTCCTGCACCGTGCCGATGTGCTCGAACAGGCCGGTCATCTCCCACATCACCCAGTGCGACATGCCGTTCAGGCGCAGCGCCATCGCGGTGGCCGCCGCCACCGCACCGATGCCGACCTGGCCCTGGCTCCACAGCCACAGCGTCATGCCGGCGGTGGCGGCGATCAGGCCCATGCTCAGCAGATGGTTGACGATCTCGAACAGGCTGACCAGCCGCATCTGGCCATGCACCGTGACCAGGAAGTCGCCCATCGCGCTGCGGGCGAAGTCGGCCTCGCGCCGTGCATGAGAGAACAGCTTGACGGTGGCGATGTTGGTGTAGGCATCGCTGACCCGGCCGGTCATCAGCGAGCGCGCATCCGCCTGCGTGCGACCGACCCGCGCCAGCCTCGGCACGAACCAGGCCACCGAGGCGGCGTACAGCAGCAGCCAGACCACGAAGGGCAGCAGCAGCCAGCGGTCGAGCCCGCCGGCCAGCAGCGTCATCGTCACGAAATAGATGGTCACGAAGACCAGGATGTCGGTCAGGATGAAGGTGGTGTCGCGCACCGCCAGCGCGGTCTGCATCACCTTGGCGGCGACCCGGCCGGCGAACTCGTCCTGATAGAAGGCCAGGCTCTGGCCGAGCATCAGCCGGTGGAAGTTCCAGCGCAGCCGCATCGGGAAGCTGCCGGCCAGCGTCTGGTGCTTGAGCATCGTCTGCAGCGCCACCAGCGCCACGCTGCCCAGCACGATGGCCAGCAGCAGCAGCAGGTCGGCGCGGTGGGTGTGCCAGAGCCCGGCCGGATCTGCCTGCCCGAGCGTGTCGACCACCGTGCCGAGCGCACCGAACATCCAGGCCTCGAAGGCACCGATCAGCGCGGTGCACAGCGCCATCACCAGGATGTGGCCGCGCATGCCGGCGCTGCTGTCCCAGACGAAGCGCCACAGCCCGGGGCGGGGCGGCGCGATCTCCTCGGCAGGAAACGGATCGACTCGCCGCTCGAAGGCCTGGAAGACGGCCCGAAAAACGAAAAACACGTCTTGGTTCTCTCTGATACGCGCCAGTGGCGGATTGTGCGACCGGGAAACGGTCCTTACCGGGCCCGATGCCATGAACACAGACACTTGCGGCGGGGACCGGAACAATGATGTCCATGATGAAGAACACCGCCCCCACCTCCGTCGCCCCGACCGATGCCCCGATCGCCATCGGCCCTGTCGAAGCCCTGACGCACACCGCCTCGCAGCGGCGCCAGCTGCTGGTGGCGCTGGCCGCGCTGGGCAGCGCCCCCGGCCTGTGGCCGGCCCGCGCCGAGGCGCAGACCGTCACTCCGGTCTACGGCAGCCTGAAAGGCGCCAGTCTGGGCAACAACGCCGCGCTCAACGGCGCCCTGCCCTTTCCGGCCGGACAGGCCTTCAACACCGACATCTCGAAGGCCGCGGTCGACCCCGGCTCGGCGGCCATCATCGCCAGCATCGGCGCCACCGCCAGCCTGCGGCCGGACTTCGGCTCGGGCACCTGGGACGGCGGCCCGATCGGCATTCCCTATGTGGTGGTCTCGGGCAGCCAGGCCAAGGTGACGATCCGCTTCACCGCCTATGCCTCGGAGAGCGAGCCCGGCCCCTATCCGGTGCCGCGCACCGCGCCGATCGAGGGCGGCGCCGCCAGCTCGGGCGATCGCCATGTGATCGTCATCGACCGCGACAACAACCGCCTGTACGAACTCTACCGCGCCTTCCCCAACGCCGACGGCAGCTGGTCGGCCGACTGCGGCGCGGTCTTCCACCTCGACAGCCTGACGATCCGCCCGACCGCCAAGGCAGGCTGGACCAGCGCAGACGCCGCCGGCCTGCCGATCTTTCCCGGCCTGGTGCGCTACGACGAGGCGATGCGCGGTGCCGGCGGCATCCGCCACGCACTGCGCTTCACCGTGCCGAGAACCCGCAAGGCCTATGTGCCGCCGGCAACGCACTGGTCGTCCAGCAACACCAGCACCGCGCTGCCGCCGATGGGCGCACGACTGCGCCTGAAGTCGACCTTCGTGATTCCGACGACCTTCAGCAACGAGGCCAAGGCCGTCCTGACCGCGCTGAAGACCTACGGCATGTTCGTCGCCGACCATGGCAGCGCCTTCTACCTGAGCGGCGCCCCCGATCCGCGCTGGAACAACAGCCGTCTGGTCACCGAGCTGAAGACGGTCAAGGGCAGCCACTTCGACGTGCTGACGATGACCGGCCTGGTCAAGGGCTGAGCGACCTGAAAGGCCCGGGCGATCTCAGCGCGGCCGGCGCCTGGCCGCGCCGGTGACGCGCGGCGGCAGGCCGGTGTGCTGGGTCAGGATCGTGCCGGGCTTCGGCGGCGCCTTGACCGCAGGCGCGGCCTGCCCCCGGCTGCCCGGCACGAGGATCTTCTGGCCCGACGGCGCGGCGCCGCTCTTCGCGCCCGCCTTGGCCACCGGCCGGTTCGGCGCCGCCTTGACGCCGACCGGCGTCGAGTTCTTGCGCCGCGCGCTCTGGTAGCTGCCGTCGGTGGCCGGCTGGAAGGTCGGGATCAGGTGATGCTTGCCGTTGCCGATCAGGTCGGCGCGGCCCATGTCCTTGAGCGCCTCGCGCAGCAGCGGCCAGTTGTTCGGATCGTGGTAGCGCAGGAAGGCCTTGTGCAGCCGACGGCGGCGCTCGCCGCGCACGATGTCGACCTTCTCGGCGCGCGCGGCGTCGCGGCTGATGCCCTTGAGCGGGTTCATGCCGGAGTGGTACATGGCCGTCGCGGTGGCCATCGGGCTCGGGTAGAAGGTCTGCACCTGGTCGGCGCGGAAGCCGTTCTCCTTCAGCCACAGCGCGAGGTTCATCATGTCCTCGTCACGGGTGCCGGGGTGCGCAGCGATGAAGTACGGGATCAGGAACTGCTTCTTGCCCGCCTCCTCGCTGAACTTCTCGAACAGCGCCTTGAAGCGGTCGTAGGTGCCGATGCCCGGCTTCATCATCTTCGACAGCGGCCCGCTCTCGGTGTGCTCGGGCGCGATCTTCAGATAGCCGCCGACATGGTGCGTCACCAGCTCGCGGATGTACTCGGGCGACTTCACCGCCAGGTCATAGCGCAGCCCCGAGCCGATCAGGATCTTCTTGATGCCCTTGAGGTTGCGCGCGCGCTTGTAGATGCGGATCAGCGGCGAATGATCGGTGCGCAGGTTGGTGCAGATGTCCGGGTAGACGCAGGACGGCTTGCGGCAGGCCGCCTCGATCTCGGGCGACCAGCAGCCCAGCCGGTACATGTTGGCCGTGGGGCCGCCCAGATCGGACACCACGCCGGTGAAGCCCTTGACCTTGTCGCGGATCTCCTCGACCTCGCGGATGATCGAATCTTCCGAGCGGCTCTGGATGATGCGGCCCTCATGCTCGGTGATCGAGCAGAAGGTGCAGCCGCCGAAGCAGCCGCGCATGATGTTGACCGAGAAGCGGATCATCTCCCAGGCCGGAATCTTGGTCGCGCCGTCATGGCCACCGGTCTCGTCGGCATAGCTCGGGTGCGGGCTGCGCGCGTAGGGCAGATCGAAGACCTGGTCCATCTCGGCCATCGTCAGCGGGATCGGCGGCGGGTTGATCCAGACATCGCGCTCGCCGTGGCGCTGCACCAGCGCGCGGGCGTTGCCGGGATTGGTCTCCAGATGCAGCACCCGGCTGGCGTGGGCGTAGAGCACCGGGTCGGACTTGACCTGCTCGTAGGACGGCAGCCGGATCACGGTGCGCTCGCGCGGCGGCAGCTGGATGCGGCCCGACAGCGCCCGCGCCGACGGAATGAGGCGGATCGGCTGCGCGCCATCGGCCGCCGGGGCGCCGCCGGACTCCTTCGCGCAGGTCGTGCCCTGCTCGGCCGCCTGCTCCTCGGTGGTCTGGTAGGGGTTGATGAAGGCGTCGATGCGGCCCGGCCGGTCGACCTCGGTCGAGTCCAGCTCGAACCAGCCGGCGGCGCTGGGGTCGTCGGTGCGGCGCAGGAAGGCGGTGCCGCGCACGTCGGTGATGCGCTCGATCGGCTCGCGCGCGGCCAGGCGGTGCGCGATCTCGACGATGGCGCGCTCGGCATTGCCGTAGAGCAGCAGGTCGGCCTTGGCGTCGACCAGGATCGAGCGGCGCACCTTGTCCTGCCAGTAGTCGTAGTGCGCGATGCGGCGCAGGGACGCCTCGATGCCGCCGGCGATCACCGGCACGTCCTTGAAGGCCTCGCGGCAGCGCTGGGTGTAGACCAGCGTGGCGCGGTCCGGGCGCTTGCCGGCCACGCCGCCGGGCGTGTAGGCATCGTCCGAGCGGATCTTCCGGTCGGCGGTGTAGTGGTTGATCATCGAATCCATGTTTCCGGCGGCGACGCCGAAGAACAGGTTCGGTCGGCCCAGCGCCCGGAAGGGCTCGGCCGAGTTCCAGTCGGGCTGCGCGATGATGCCGACGCGAAAGCCCTGCGCCTCGAGCGTGCGGCCGATCACCGCCATGCCGAAGCTCGGATGGTCGACATAGGCGTCGCCCGTCACGATGACGATGTCGCAGGAATCCCAGCCGAGCTGGTCCATCTCGGCGCGGCTCATCGGCAGGAAGGGCGCGGTGCCGAAGCGTTTCGGCCAGTACGGACGGTACTGGTTCAGCAGCTTCGGGGGGCTGGGCGGCGCGGTCAGGGTGGAGGCGGTCACGGGTCGGGCCCTCTCGGCAGATCTGGCGGGGCGAAGGGGAAACCCTCCATTGTCGCCGCAGTCCGGCCCGCGCCGCCAGCCGGATCGCCGAAGGCCACAGACGGCGACGGATTCGACCGCCTTGACCGCCATCAAGGCCGATTTGGTCGCCCAACATACCATGTTGGGTATTAACCCACTCCAGGCCTGCGCTGCCGGCCCTGCCCGCCATGTCCGAGATCCACTATCCCGACCTCACCCGCGACATCAGCCGCGAGCTCGCCAGCTTGCGCCAGACCCAGAAGGGCACGATGCAGGGCTTCGGCGCGATGGCCGCGGCCTCGATGGCCGACGGCGCGCTGTCGGAAAAGCACAAGGAGCTGATCGCCACCGCGATCGCGGTCAGCCAGCGCTGCGCCGGCTGCATCGGCTTCCATGTCAAGGCGCTGATCCGCCTGGGCACCACGCGCGCCGAGTTCGAGGAAATGCTCGGCGTGGCGGTCTACATGGGCGGCGGGCCGGCGCTGATGTACTGCGCCGAGGCGCTGCAGGCCTGGACGCAGTTCGCGCCGGCGCCGGCCTCAGCCCCAGCGGCCTGAACGGGTCGCCTGCTGACGCCGGCGGCCGAAAACGGCCAGGCCCAGCAGACCGGCGCCGAACATCGCCGCGGCCGCCGGCTCGGGCACCGGCGACGCCACCTGGATCGTCAGCACCTGGGTGGTGTTCCAGGACTGCGCCGCCAGCGCCACCCGACCGCGCAGACCATCGCTGAACAGCACCTCGACATAGGCATTGCGCAGCGAGCTGCCGGTGCTGTCGATGGTCTCGCTGTCGATGCGCACCGGCGAGGTCGAGGCGATGCGGTCCAGGTCCAGACCGCCGAAGCGCATCGACTGGCCGCTGTCCAGGCTCAGGCCGCCCCAGTAGGCGGTCGAATAGTGATCGCTGGTGCCAGCCAGCGGATCGAGCGTCTGGTGGCTGCCCTCGTAGCGCTCCCAGACCCCGATGCCGGCCTCCTGGGCCCCCATCGAGTACCAGAACCCGGTCAGCGTGATGCCGTCCGAGGAGTCGTTGCGGACCTGGCCGGACTGCAGGTACCAGTTGCCATCGAGCGTGATGACCGCCGCATGGCGGGTCTCGGCGGCGACCGGTGCCGGTGCGGCAGCGCCGATCAGGAGCGCCGCCAGCAGGGCGGCGGTGGAAGCGGCAGCAGAAGTGGCGGCAGAAGTGGAGGCGATCTTCGTGCGGATCATGTCGGACCTTCTTGGTGGTGCATTGACGACACGCGGAGGCTCGTCGGACGAGCTTCTTGCTTTCTGCGTGGGCCGGGTGTCGCATTCCCCTGATCTGCACCGTACCTAGAAAAATCTCGAAAATCACCGCCACAACACCCGCATCCACGGGGTTGACTCTCAAGAATCAGTCAATGATTCAATTCAAAAGAGGAATATTGCACAGCAAAAACCCCCTGTTTCAGGGTTGACCAAAGATCACGACTTTGCTGCCGGATTTCTGCCGCGATGCCCGAAGTCGTCGGCCATCAGGCGATGCAGGAAGTCGTCGCCGGCGATGGGGCGGCCGAGCAGATAGCCCTGGATCGCGTCGCAGCCCTGCTCGCACAGGAAATCGAGCTGCTCGACCGTCTCGACGCCTTCGGCGACCAGGCCGATCTCCAGCGCGCGCGCCATCGACACCATCGCGCCGACCAGCCGGGAGCTGCCGGCATCCTGCGGCACCTGGCGCAGGAAGGAGCGGTCGATCTTGACCCGCTGCACCGGCAGGTCGCGCAGATAGGCCAGGCTGGAGTAGCCGACGCCGAAGTCGTCGATCGCCACGCCGACACCCAGATCCGCCAGGCGCGCCAGCAGCAGCCGCGCCTGGGCGACATCGCCCACCGCCAGGCTCTCGGTGATCTCCAGCTCGAGGCGCTGTGCCGGCAGCGCGTGGCGCCGCAGTGCCTGCGCCACCACCGACGCGATGTCGTCGCCCAGCATCTGCCGCACCGACACATTCACCGCCACCCCGATCGGCCGGCACGCCAGCGCCGACCATTGCGCCGCCTGGCGGCAGGCCTCGTCGATCACCCAGCGTCCGATCGGCACGATCAGGCCGGACTCCTCGGCCAGCGGGATGAAACGGTCCGGCGGCACCATGCCCAGCTGCGGATGGCGCCAGCGCAGCAGAGCCTCGGCGCCCACCACCTGCAGCGTGCGGCCATCGAACTGCGGCTGGAAGAACAGCTCGAGTTCGCGCCGCTCGATCGCATGATGCAGATCCGCCTCGAGGCGGAGCTGATCGACCGGCACCGGCACCTCCTGCCCGGCATCGATGCGGAACTGGGCACGGCCGGCGCGCTTGGCCTGGTGCAGCGCCCGATCGGTGCGCACCATCAGGCCGATGTCATCGGTGCCGGCGCTCAGGTCCGCCACCGCGCCGGCGTCGATCCAGGCCAGCCCCAGGCTGCAGCCCGGACGCAGGGTGTGGCTGCCGACCTGCAGCGGCTGGCCGAGGCGCTCGATGAGCTGACGCGCCAGCGCCTCGATCACCGCCACGTCGCCCAGCATCGGCCCCTGGAACAGCAGCATGAACTCGTCCCCGCCCAGTCGCGCCAGCAGGACCGGCTCGGCCGGCAGACCGCTCGGCGCCCCGTTCAGGCCGCCGAGTCCGCACAGCCGCTCGCCGATCGCCAGCAGCACCTGGTCGCCCGCCCCGTGGCCGAGCATCTCGTTGATCTTCTGGAAGCGGTCCAGGTCGAGCTGCACCAGCACCAGCCGCCCGGCCGCAGCCGGCTGCAGCGCCCACAGGTGCAGCCGCTCGGCCAGCAGCTCCTGGAAGGCCTCGCGGTTGAGCAGACCGGTCAGCCCGTCCTGGCGGGCGATGCTGCGCAGCCGGGCGTCATCGTCGGCGACGATGCTGTCGAGCCGGCGGCATTCGGCCTCGCTGCGGCTGGCACGCCGCAGCAGCCGCATCACCAGCGCGACGGCTGCGGCCGTCAGCACCAGCCCGGACATCAGCGCCAGCAGCGGCATCGCGCCCAGCAGCGGCTCGGAGGGCGGGCGGACCAGACTCAGGCGCCAGAGCCGCTCGCCGACCTCGAAGGTCAGATCGCGCCGGTCGCGCGATGACGCCGGCGCGAGCCCGCCGGGATCGGCATGGACCGTGCGGACCGGCTGGGGCGAGCGGCCATCGGCCACGCTGCCCACATCGCTGAGCTGGAGCCGCAGTCCGTCGAACTCGGCCTCGCCCACCCGGCTGACCTGCATCAGCCGCGCCGCATCGACCAGCACCCGCAGGTGGCCGGCCTGGTGCTCGCGCCGGCTCTCGACGGAGCCGGGGTCACCCTCGCCGCCCAGATAGACCGGCGCGCTGATCTGCAGCGCCACCCGGCCGTCGGCCAGATGCAGCGGCGCATGCATGACCGTCCGGTTGCGGTCGCGGCTGTCCGCGTCGACCGCTGCGGCATCCGCCGCATCGCCCGGCCCGGCCGGCAGATCGCGTCCCGCCGTGCCCAGACCGTTCGTGCTCAGGAAGACCGGCCCGGCACAGACCACGGCCGCGGGACAGTTGTCGTAGCGCACCGACAGCACTTCGGGCAGACCGCGGGCGATCTGCAGCACATCGAAATGCGCAGCGAACTCCTGGGCCGACACCTCCCGGCTGGCGAGGAACAGCCCCTGGAAGCTGCGCGCCAGGCGCTGCAGATGGTCGACATGGCGCACCAGATGCTGCTGGCGCACCTGCACCTGCATCTCGAAGCGGCGATCGGCCTCCTGCGCCTGATGCCGGGCCAGGGCCCACCAGGCGACCAGCGACAGCAGCAGACCCAGCACCAGCACGCCCGCCACCACCGGATGACGGAAGGACAGCTCGCCCGCGGGCGAATCCAGTGGATCCGGTGAATCGGCAGAGGAAGGGGAGGAAATGATCGACACGCCGCGATTGTCGGCGCGGGCATGCAGCCACTGAAATTTCAGTGTCAACCGAACGACACGCCTGGATCAGGGGCAGTTCAAGTTTGCACTCCGATCAGGCGATATGGCGGGCAATCACCGCGCAGATCCGGCCAGGCGCCGGCTTGCACTCCCTTAACAGCAGGGGATGACTCATGCATCGATCACAAAAAGATACTTTGTTTAGGTTATTCTTACAAAGAGAAACAAGTCGGCAAAGGTGATCCTTCCCATGCCGACACGCCCCCAGACGATGTCCCGCCCCCTGAATTCCCCGTTTCAGCCCCTGCCGGCTGCCCCGCGACGGCACCCGCGGCTGTGCCTGCTCGCGCTCGCACCGGCCCCGGCGGTCGCCAGCGCCGCGCCCGGCTGGCAGCTCGAGGTCGACAGCCTGCTCGGCCCGGCCTGGGCCTGGTCGCTGCTGGCGCTGATGGCCACGATCGTCGCGCTGATGGCGGTCTACACCGTGCGCCACTACGGCTTCACGCTGAACCGCATGTTCGGCCGCCAGCGCCATCCCTATGCCAGCCTGGTCAGCGCCGACTGGCCTCGGGTGACGATCTTCGTGGCCGCGCACAACGAGGAGGCGGTCATCGAGGACTGCCTGGTCAACCTGATGGGCGTCGACTATCCGCAGGACCGCATGATCGTCGTGCCGGTCAACGACCGCTCGAAGGACCGCACCCGCGAGATCATCGACGCGGTGGTCGAGCGCTATCCCGGCCGCATCCGCCCCTTCCACCGCACCGACGGCAAGCCCGGCAAGGCCGCGGCGCTGAAGGACGCCACCGAGACGGTGGACACCGACTTCATCATCGTCTTCGATGCCGACTACCTGCCCTCCAAGGGCCTGATCCGGCGGCTGATGGCGCCCTTCTTCGACCCGGAGGTCGGCGCGGTGATGGGCCGCGTGGTGCCGCAGAACTGCGGCGCCAACCTGCTGACGCGGCTGCTCGACCTGGAGCGCTCCGGCGGCTACCAGGTCGACCAGCAGGCGCGCATGAACCTGGGACTGGTGCCGCAGTACGGCGGCACGGTGGGCGGCATCCGGATCGCGGCGCTGCACTCGGTCGGCGGCTGGCATGACGACGTGCTGGCCGAGGACACCGACCTCACCTACCGGCTGCTGCTGGGCGGCTGGAAGACCATCTACCAGAACCGCGCCGAATGCTACGAGGAGGTGCCGCAGAGCTGGGCGGTGCGCACCCGCCAGATCAAGCGCTGGGCCAAGGGCCACAACCAGGCGATGTGGCGCCACACGGTGGGCTGCCTGACGCAGCCCGACCTGAGCTGGCGCGAGCGCATCGACGGCGCGCTGCTGCTGGGCGTCTACCTGATGGCGCCGGTGCTGCTGCTGGGCTGGCTGGTGAGCCTGCTGATGTATTTCACCGTCTCGGTGGCCTGGAGCGCGCCGGCCCTGGTGGTGCTGGCCTTCATGACGCACGGCGCGCTGGGCAACTTCGCCGCCTTCTACGAGATCGCCGCGGCCACCCACATGGACCGATCGGGCAACCGGGTGCGGCTGCTGGCCTTCAACTGGCTGGGCTTCATCGTCAGCGCGATGGCGATCTCGCGCGGGGTGCTCGAGCAGGTGGTGCTCGACCGCCTGGGCACGCCGCAGCTCAAGTGGGACAAGACCGCGCGCTACCGCAGCGCGCCGGCCCGCACGCCGGGCGCGGCCGCCCAGCCGGGCACCCCGCCGGGAGCGCAGCCATGAAGATCACGCTGCTGCTGATCGGCCTGACGCTGCTGGTGATCGTGCTGCCGCTGCTGCCGGCGCTGCAGGAGTGGCGCCGCCCCAGCGATGTCACCCCGCTGCCGATCGACGAGGCCGATGCGCTCGAGCCCGACTACATGGCGCAGCGCTTCGGCCAGCGCCTGGACGATGCGGTCGACCGCGGCCTGATCGAGATCGGCGGCGTGCCGCTGGTGCATCTGCCCGCCGAGGCGGTGCGCGCGCCCTGGCCGCTCGACGAGCGCGAGGTGCGCAGCGGCCGCAGCCGCCGCATCTGGCACAGCGACGGCGACTGCCGTCTGCCCGAGCGCCTGCACGGTCTGGCCGAGATGTCCTGCGCCGGCACGATGCAGGCTGCTGCCGGCCACACCTACCGCGCGCTGCGCGCCCGCCAGGCGCTGCTGCTGCCCGAGCGGGTGCGGGTGCTGCGCTGGGCGCATGGCCGCCAGGTGGTGGTGGGCGACCGCAGCGTGCTGGCCGGGCGCATCAGCGCCGAGCACTCGCTGCTGATCGGGCGCGAGGTGAGCTTCTCGCTGCTGCATGCGCCGGTGATCCGCTTCGCCGGTGCGGTCGATGCCGCGCATCGCCCGCATCCCGAAGGCCTGCCCGCCGCGCTGGGCCGGGCCGACGGGCTGCGCCCGGGCGCACCGGGCCAGCCGGCGCGAGTCGAGGGCGCGCTGATCGTGGCCGCGCTGCGCCACTGGGACAGCGATCTCGATGTCGACGGCCATGTGACGATCGGCGAGGGCTGCCACGGCCAGGGCCGGCTGCGCGCCACCGGTGCGGTCCAGGTCGGCGCCGGCGCGGTGCTGGCGGGCAGCCTGGCTGCGGCCGGCGAGATCTACATCGCCGCCGGAGCCGAGGTGCAGGGATCGGTGATTTCCGAGAGCACGATCGTGCTGGGCGCGGGCTGCGTCATCGGCCTGCCCGGCACGCATGCGACGGTGCGTGCGCCCCGGGTCGAGATCGGCAAGGGCGTGGTGGTGCACGGCACCGTCTGGGCCGGCCAGCGCCGCATCGACATCGACACCGCGCCGCCCGGAGCCGCGGTGATCGGCTACGACGCGCCGGTGCGCTGGGACAGCATCGCCCGGCGCGGCCTGGCCACCGCCTCGCTTGCGCTGGCGCCGCGCTCGCATCACCAGGGCGATCTGGTCTGCCAGGGTGATCTGGAGATCGGCGCACGCAGCCGCATCCAGGGCGGCCTGAAGGCGCATGGCGATCTGGCCGTCGGCGCCGGTGCCCGCATCGACGGCACCCTGGTCTCGCCCGGCGAGATCGTGCTGGGCGCGGGCAGCCATATCGCCGGCTCGGTGATGTCGGAGGAGGCGGTGGTGCTCGGTCCGGGCTGCGTCGTCGGCTCGCCGCAGCATCCGGCCACCGTCTGCGCGCCGCGCATCGAGGTCGCGCTCGGCGTGGTGGTGCACGGCACCGTCTGGGCCGGCAGCAGCGGCGACGCGCCCTCGCCGCTGCTGGACACCGGCGGCCGCGACGACGAGACGATCGACGAACGCACGCCGCTGGCGCCGCTGCCCGGCCAGGCCGCCGCCTGACACGCATGACGGCCCCATTGCATCCATGACCGACCCACGCCCCTCCCCCCGCACCGCCCGCTCCGCCGGCCTGTCCCTGCTTGCCCTGTCCCGTGCGGGCTGGCAGCGTGTCGGCGTCGTGCTGCTGCTGGTCGGGGCGGCTGCGGCCACCCACCGGCATTTCCGTCAGGACGGTGATGCCCCGGCGAGCAGCGCCCGGCTGATCCTGGTGCTGCCGGACACCGAGGCGGCCGATCCGGCGCCTCAGGCCGCCTGGCAGAACGCCGCCGACGAGCTCGGCCTGAAGCTCGAGCCGATGAGCGCCTCCGAGCTGGTGCGCCAGCGCGGCGACGGCCGCGGCGATGCGCTGATCCTGCCCGACGCCCTGCACCGCCGCATGAGCGACGCGCTGGCGATGACGCTGCGCGAGCGGGTGCGCGCCGGCGACCGGCTGATGCTGGTGCATGACGCGGGCCTGCAGGACATCGACGGCCGCTACCGCGCCGAGCGCTCGCGCCTGTCCGATCTGGCCGGCGTCGACTACGGGCTCTACGGCGAGCTCGGCGCCGGCATGCTGCGCGAGACCGAGGTGCAGGTGCAGCCGAGCCAGATCGCCGCCCTGGGCCTGCCGCCGGGCAAGCTGGTGCGCGGCACGGACGACCTGCCCTACAGCCGCTACCGCCCCGACCCGGGCCCGGACGGCGAAGCGCTGCCGGTGCTGGCCGGCTACCGCTACGGCCGGATGCGCCATGCCAGCTTCGTCACCCGCGGCGACTTCGACGGCACGGTGCTGATGCGCGCGCCCGACGGCAGCCTGATCGCCGGCGAGCGAGCGGCCGGCCGCGGCCAGGTGCTGTTCGTCAACCTGCCGCTGACCCCGCTGAAGCTGGCCACCGACGGCCTGCTGCTGCACGGCTTCCTGCAGCATTTCGCCCGCGACCTGGCCGGCCAGGCGCAGCTCTCCGCGGTGCCGGACGGCATCGGCGCGGTGGTGATGAACTGGCACATCGACGACCGCAAGGCACTGCCGGCGCTGGAGCGCGCTGACGAGCTGGGCGCCTTCGCCAAGGGGCTCGGGCCGTATTCGATCCATCTGACGGTCGGCCCGGATGTCGACCAGCCCGGCGACGGCCGCGGCATGGATCTGGCGGCCAACCCGCAGGCGCAGGCCTGGGTGCGCCGCCTGGCCGCCGAGGGCCACGAGATCGGCAGCCATGGCGGCTGGATCCACAACTGGTTCGCGGCCAATCTCGACACGATGGAGCGCGAGGCCGCCGAGGCGATGATCGACCGCAACTCGCTGCTGCTGACGCAGTTCTCAGGCCGGCCGGTGCGCGAGTACTCCGCGCCGGTGGGCCATCACCCGGCCTGGGTGACCGGCTGGCTGCGCCAGCGCGAGATCCGCGCCTTCTATTTCACCGGCGACACCGGCATGGCGCCGACCCGCAGCTTCCAGGACGGCCGGCGCCCGCGCCCGGACATCTGGAGCTTTCCGGTGCTGGGCTTCGGGCGCCATGCCTCCTTCGAGGAGGCGCGTGCGGCCGGCACGCCGGAGCAGGTCATCGCCGACTGGCTCGACGAGGTCTCCGACTTCTGCGCCGAGCAGGGCACGCTGCGGCTGGTCTATTTCCATCCCTTCGGCCTGGTGATGTATCCGCAGGCCTTCCAGGAATGGCTGCGCCACAGCCGCGAGCTGACCACGGCGGGCCGGCTGCGCTGGATGACGATGACGCAGTACAGCGATTTCGCCAACCGGCGTCTGCGCACCGTCTGGTCGCTGGCTCCCGAGGGACGCCAGCTCCAGCTGCAGGCACGCCACCCCGAATCGCTCGAAGGCATGACCTGGCTGCTGCCGGCCACGCGCTACGACCGGCCGGTGGTGCTCAGCGGCAGCGCGCAGGTCGATCGCAGCGGCACGCAGTGGCGGGTGCGCGCCGCCGACGGCCGCGCGCTGAAGGTGCGCGTCGACCCGGTTCCCGCCTGAATCCGCCCCCCCGAATCCATCACGAAAACCCAGAGAGAGCGTCCCCGATGAACCCGAGCCCCTCCCCTGCCCCGATCCTCATCTCCGTCGGCACCCGTCCCGAGATCATCAAGATGGCGCCGCTGCATGCCGAGCTGCGCCGCCGTGGCCTGCCGGTGGCCTGGGTGCACACCGGCCAGCACCGCGAGATGGCGCAGCCGCTGTACGAGTTCTTCGGCATCGAGCCGGAGCACGAGGTCACGCTGGAGCGCCGCAGCGGCGAGCTCTCGCACCTGAACGCGCTGCTGCTCGAGGGGCTGGCCGCGGTGTTCGAGCGCACCCGCCCGGCCGCGGTGCTGGTGCATGGCGACACCACCAGCACGCTGGCCTCGGCGCAGGCGGCCTTCTACCAGGGCGTGCCGGTCGGGCATGTCGAGGCGGGCCTGCGCACCTTCAACCACCGCGAGCCCTTCCCCGAGGAGATGAACCGCGAGCTGACCGCGCGGCTGTCGCGCTGGCATTTCTCGCCGACCTCGCGCGCGGCCGGCAACCTGGAGCGCGAGGGCATCCGCGCCGGCGTGCATGTCGTGGGCAACACCGCGGTGGACGCGGCGCTGCAGGGCACCGCGCGGGTGGATGCGCTGCTGGCCGAGGGCACGCCGGTGCTGCCGGCCGCGCTCGATCCGCTGCGCCAGGGCCTGGAGCTGGCGAAGTGGCGCCTGATCACCGTGACCGCGCACCGGCGCGAGAACTGGGGCGAGGGCATCGCCTCGATCGCGCAGGCGGTGGCGCAGCTGCTGGAGGCGCATCCGGATGTCGCCGTGGTCTGGCCGGTGCACGGCAATCCGGTGGTGCGCGACGCGGTCCATGCCGAGCTGGCCGAGAAGGTGCCGGCGCTGGAAGGCCGCCTCACCCTGTGCGAGCCGCTCGACTATCCCGCGCTGCTGTGGTGCCTGCACCGCAGCGTGCTGGCGCTGACCGACTCCGGCGGCATCCAGGAGGAAGGCGCGGCGCTGTCCTGCCCGGTGCTGGTGCTGCGCAACACCACGGAGCGCCCCGAGCTGATCGACGCCGGTGCCGGCCTGATCGTCGGCACCGACCGCGAGCGCATCGTCTCGACCGTCTCGGGCCTGCTCGCCGAGCCCGGCGGCGCCGGCCTGCAGCGCATGCGCGACGCCACCAACCCCTTCGGCGACGGCACGACCTCGCGGCAGATCGCCGACGTGCTGCAGCGCGACCTCGGCCTGTGAGCCCAGCCCCGGAATTCCCGATGAAGACACCGAACACCCCCGTGCCGCGCCTGGCGCGGATCGCCCTGGCCGGCGCGGCCGCGCTGGCCGTGCTGGCCCCGCCGGCCGCCGCCCGCGACACCCTCGAGATCGGTGCCGGCACCAGCCGCTACAGCGCCGGACTGCCCGACGGCCGCAGCGCCCATCTGCGCGGCAGCTGGGCGCTCGGCAGCGGCACGGTGCTCAACGCCGAGCTGCTGGGCGAGCGCAAGTTCGACGCCGATGGCGGCATCGTCGCCGCCGGCGTGACGAAGACGATCGACGCCGACTGGTTCGCAGGCGCGGCACTGGCCGGCGGCTGGGGCGGGCCGAACTGGAACCGCTCGCGCGTCGATGCCTCGGTCTCGCGCAAGTGGGGCACCGAGCGGCGCTGGGTCACCACGCTGGGCGGCTACCACGCCCGCTTCGACGCCGGCCGCAGCGACAGCGGCCTGAAGATCTCGGCCACCTACTACGCCCAGTCCTTCGGCGTGCTGGAGCTGGGCGCGACGCTCAACCGCAGCCGCCCGGGCAATGTCAGCTCGACCATGCCCTGGCTGGCGGTGACGCTGGGCGTGCCGGGCGAGCAGACCCTGGCGCTGCGCGTCTCGCACGGCCGCGAGGCCTGGCTGGCGCTGGGCGACACGGTGCAGCCGGTCGACTTCTCCAGCACCACGATCGGCGCCGACTGGCGCTGGTGGATCGCGCCCGACTGGGGCGTGGTGCTGCGCGCCGAGCGCTATCTGAACCCGAGCTACCGCCGCACCACGCTGGGCGGCGGCGTGTTCGTGCAGATGTGAGGCCCGGTGCCGCGATGAGCAAGCTCCTGCGCCGGCTCCTGGGCCGCACGGCCCGGCCCGACTTCCGCCACAGCCTGCAGCATTCGGTGCTGGGCGAGCTGCAGCACCATGGCCATCGTGGCGGCCGCATCGCGATGCACCGCTCGATCTGGGGCCTGCAGCTGCCGCGCCAGCGTCTGTTCAAGGGCCTGCTGCTGGCCACGCTGCTGACCGCCGTGCTGGCGAGCCAGATCGACGCGGCCGGCCAGCTCTGGGGGCGCCAGCTGCTGTGGTGGCTGGAGCGGCTGGAGCTGTCGGGTCGCTTCCCCGCCGCGCTGCATCCGGCCGATCTGCCCTTCCTGATCGCCACGCCGGCCCTCGAGCTCTTCGTCGATCTGCCCTCGCCCCGCACGCTGGCCTTCAACGCGATCGGGGTGGTGGCGCTGTGGTGGGCGGCCGGGCTGCTGCCCGACGCCGGCCGCCCGGCGATGTACCTGCTGCGGCTGGCGGCCCTCATCCATGGCGCGGCGGTGCTGTTCTTCGTGCTGTGGCCGGCGAGCTTTCCGCACACGCCCCGCGAGCATGTCGGCAACGGCCTGCAGCAGATCTGGGTGCTGATGCTGCTGACGCCCTGGATCCATCTGCCGACCTTCTGGTTCTTCGAGGTGAGCTGGTGGGCGCGGCTCGGCGTCACGCTGCTGACCTGGGCCTGGCTGCTGCTGCTGGCGCCGCTGCTCTACGCCCTGCACGCGCTGGTGCTGCATCACGCCGGCCTGCTGGCGATGCCGCTGCTGCATCTGCTGTTCGGGGTGATGGTGGCGATCATCGGCTTCGTCGCGATCTACGGCTGGGCGATCAGCCTGGCCAACGCCCGCACGCTGCGGCGGCTGGAGCCGCGATGAGAAACGCACGGAAATCCGCAGCGCGGGCGCGCCTGCGACCGATCCTGGCCGCGCTGGGCTTCAGCCTGGGTCTGGGTCTGACGCTGCCGGGGCGCAGCAGCGCGGCGCCGACCGCACCACCGCTGGAGAGCGGCTGCGCCGCTGCCGCGCTGGTCGATCCGGCCTTCCGCGACGCGGCGGTGCTGATGATGCGCCGGCTGGTGGTGCGTGCGCCCGGCCAGATCAGCGACGGCGCGATCCGGCGCACGCTGTCGCCGGCGCATGTCGACGCCTCGGGCCGGGCCTGGCACCACATCGCCGCCTACGAGGCCAATCTCGGCCTGATCGGCGCGCTGCGCATCGACCCGACGCTGCGCGAGGAGGCTGCGCGCTGGCTGCGCTGGCAGATCCGCCATCTGCCGGTCGACGGCCAGGACCGCGGCGTGCTGTTCGACCGCTGGATCAGCGCCGACGGCCGCGAGATGACGGTCTGCCCGCCCGACATCGAGCCGCGCCACTGCCGCCAGATCGACGCCACCGACAGCACCATCGCGTCGATGTTCCTGCTGGCGCAGGCCTATCTGCGCCACGGCGGCGACCCGGCGCTGCTGCGCGATCCGGTGATCGAGCGGGCCTTTCGCCGCGCCGCCACCACGCTGGCGCAGCTGCAGCAGCCCGACGGGCTGAGCCACGCCAAGCTCGATCACCCGGTCAGCTACCTGATGGATGCGGTCGAGGTGGCCGCGGGCTGGCGGGCTCTGGCCGCGCTGCAGCAGGAAGTCTGGAAGCAGCCGGCGGTGGCCGAACTCAGCCGCGAGCGCGAGCGGCGCACCTGGCGCGGCATCGAGCAGGTGCTGTGGCAGCCGCAGGCCGGGCTCTGGCTGACCAGCGCCGGCGCCGCGCCGGTGCAGAGCGGACGCTGGTATCCGGACGTGATGGCCCAGGCCTGGCCGCTGCTGTGGAGCCTGCCCGAGGACCGGCTCACCCGCGAGCGCGGCCGCCAGGCCTGGCAGCGCGTCTCGGCGCGCTGGCCGGAGTGGCCGCGCCGCAATGTCGATCCGGCCGGCTTCTGGTGGCCGGCCGCCGCGGTCGCCGCGCACTGCAGCGGTGACGGCCGCGCCGCCGCCGAGTGGGTGGCGCGCGCGCGCGCCGCCTGGCTGCGTCCGGACACGCCCTTCGCCTGGCCCTTCCAGGTCAGCGACCTGCTGTGGCTGCTGTGGCTGGCCGAGCCCGGCCCGCCGCAGGCCCCGCTGCCCGAGCCGCTGGACGTCGCGGCCCCGGCCAGCGGGCGCAAGCCCTGAGCCCCGTCGGCCACATCACGAGTTCCGCATCCCGAATCCCGAGTCTTCCGACAACCACAGAGAGAGAGCAGACGATCATGACATCGAAGTTCAGCCCCCCTTCCCTGGCCGCGCTGGTGAGCCGGCTCTGGCGCCGCCCGGCCGCGCGGCTCGCGCCGCTGGTGCTGGCCACGCTGGCCAGCCTGCCGGCCGCCGCCCAGTCGCGCGACGCGCTGGTGCTGCTGGTGCCCGACGACGCGGTGGCCAGCAGCTGGCCGGTCAAGGTGTGGACCGACTCCGCCGCCGAGGAAGGCGTGAAGCTGCAGACCATGACCAGCTCGCAGTTCCTCGCGCTGGGCAGCAGCTCGGCCGCGAAGATCTCCGGCCTGATCATGCCCGACAGCGCCCACATCAAGGCCAGCGATGCGGTGGTGGCCGCGGTCAAGCAGTACACCAACCTCGGCGGCAAGCTGATGCTGGTCTATGACGCCGGCGCGCTGACCGACGCCGGCTTCTACGCACCGACCAAGTCGCGCTTCTCCGATCTGGTCGGCGTCGACTACACCCTGTACGACAGCCTGCGCGACCGCGTCGTCGGCTTCGGCCCGGTCGTGGGCACCAAGGCGCGGCTGGAGAAGCTCTCGCTGCCGCCGGGCAAGTACCTGCCCTACGTGTCGGCCAGCAGCGCGGCCGGCACCAGCACCACCACCACCTTCGTGCCGGCCAGCGCCAGCGATCCGGGCGGCACCCGTCACATGCAGTCGGCCATCATGGGACGCGCGATGAAGCGTATCGACGCCAGCTCGCAGAACGTGCGCAAGCGCCAGACGCTGGCGGTGCGCAACCTGCTCGGCCTGAACGCACTGCCGGTGCCCAGCGTCAGCCTGTCGACCAAGGTGAGCGCAGCCACCTCGACGCTGCCGCTGCTGTCGCTCAGCTCGGTGCCCGTCACCACCGACTTCCTGCGTGCGCTGCTGTCGGGCGGCAGCTATGTCGACCAGAGCGGCACCACCAGCACCGCCGACAGCACTCCGCAGGCCATCAGCACCTACGGCTACGGCTACGCCGACTACTTCAGCTATGTCACCACCGGCAGCTTCGGCGGCAATGTCTGGCTGTCCTCGCCCGATCACGGCCTGGTGGCCGGCACGCGCAATGTCGGCAGCGGCCAGGTGCTGTTCGTCAACATGCCGCTGGGCTATTTCAAGGCCATCGGCACCGACTCGGCGCCGCTGCACGGCTTCCTCGACGCCTTCGCCCGCGATGTGGTGAAGCTGCCGACCATGTCGGTCCAGCCGCGCGGCAGGGGCGGCCTGATCTACAACTGGCACATCGACGACGGCGACGACCTGACCGTCGACGCCAAGTACCTGCTCGACAGCACCTCGGTGCTGCGGCGCGGCCCGTTCTCGATCCACTTCACCGCCGGCCCGGACGTGGTCTCGCTCGGCGACGGCAACGGCATGAGCCTGGACACCAATGCCGCCGCACAGACGCAGTTCAAGCGCATCCGCGACCTGCCGGTCGGCCATCAGATCGGCTCGCACGGCGGCTGGAACCATGACCTCTACGGCCTGGGCGCCAGCGAGGACAACGCCGCCACCTACCTGCCGTGGCTGGAGCTCAACCATGCCGCCGTCGACCGCCTGAACGGCAAGCGCGCCACCGAGTACTCGGCCCCGCAGGGCAACAACCCGACCTGGGCGGTGAACTGGCTGGAGAACCGCGGCGTGGTCGGCATGTACTTCGTCGGCGACACCGGCGCGGCCGGCGTGCGCTCCTGGCGCGCCGGCAACCGGCTGACCCGGTCGATGTGGAGCTTCCCGATCGTGCCGCTGGGCAAGTACGCCACCTTCGAGGAGTTCGAGGAGTTCGGCATCAGCGACCAGCAGTCGGGCCAGTGGCTGCTCGACCTGCAGAGCTTCGTGGTCAACCAGCGCACCAACCGGATGTTCTACAACCATCCGCCGGGCGCACGCGGCCACCTGCCGGCCCTGGCGCCGATGCTGCAGCGGGCAGACTGGCTGCAGTCCATGGGCAAGTTCAAGTGGTACACCATGACCGAGATGGCCCAGTTCGGCAACCGCCGTCTGGACGTGCAGTGGAACGCCAGCACCAGCAACGGCTTCGCGACCTTCAGCGCCAGCCACGCCAGCTCGCTCAAGGACATGACCTGGCTGCTGCCGCGCGACAAGTACATGCTGCCGGTCGTGACCAGCGGCTATGGCCAGGTCGGCTACGACAGCACGAACTGGATCATCACCGCCAATGGCGGCACCGCGCTGAAGTTCGTCGCCGCCCAGCGCTGAGCGCTGCCGCCACCGGCCCGATGACCTGACGGTGCGTGGCAGCACCCTCCGGGTTCAGGCAGGATGAAGACGATCTGTCGCAGAATCGCGGCCGTCTCTTCATCCTGCCGTCATGGAGGTTGCGTGATGTGGAAGCGTCTGACCCTGATCTGGTCGCTGGTGCGCGGTGATGCCAAGGTGGCCTGGCATGCCTTCCGACACCCGCATGCGCCGGGCTGGTTCCGTGCCGGCGTGATCGGCCTCGGGCTCTATCTGTTCTCGCCGGTCGATCTGATTCCGGACATCCTGCCGCTGCTCGGCCTGGCCGACGATCTGGTGCTGGTGCCGCTGGCGCTGCACTGGCTGCTGTCGCGCCTGCCGGCCGAGGTGCTGCAGGAAGCACGGCGACGGGCCGCCGGCCAGCCGGCGGGTGATGCTCGCCATCCGGGCCGGCCGCCGCTGGTCAAGCGGGTCGACTGAGCCCGGCGCACCGCGCACCGGCTACCATCGGGCGGATGAACCTGATCGACTTCGAACTGCGCGGCGACTTCATCCCGCTCGATGCCCTGCTGAAGGCCACCGCCGTCGCGCACAGCGGCGGCGCGGCCAAGACCCTGGTGGCCGATGGCCAGGTCCAGGTGGACGGCCAGCCCGAATCCCGCAAGACCTGCAAGATCCGCGCGGGCCAGGAGGTGGTGGTCGAGGCGGCCCATGTGCGCATCCGGGTGCATGCGCCCCCGCTCTGAACCCGCCCGGATGCCGGCCCTGCCAAGATCAGGGTTATCCCGGGGAACTTGCGAACCGCGAAACCGGTCTCATCTGGCGTGTTCAACCTCACTCTCGACGAGACCGCGATGAAAACCTTCCTGCGCACTGCCGTGTGCGTGCTGGCCCTGTCCACCGCCCTGGCTCCGACGCTGGCCGAAGCCAAGCGCCTGGGCGGCGGCGGCTCCTCCGGAATGCAGCGCAGCGCACCGGCCCCGAAACCCGCACAGCAGCCGGGCACGCCCGCCCAGGCGCCCAACCAGGCACCGGTGCAGCAGGCCGTGCCGGGCGCGGCCACGGCCGCCACTGGCGCAGCGGCCGCCGCAGGCAAGCGTTCCTGGATGGGCCCGCTGGCGGGTCTGGCTGCCGGCATCGGCCTGGCGGCGCTTCTGAGCCACTTCGGTCTGGGCGAAGCCTTCGCCGACATGATGATGATCGCGCTGCTGGCGCTGGTGGCGGTCTTCGCCATTCGCTGGCTGATGAACCGCAATCGCAAGACCGCACCGACGCTGGCCCCCGCCGGTGCAGGCGCCGGCTTCGGCGGCCAGCCGATGCAGCGTGGCAGCCATGAGGCCAGCTGGCCGAGCCCCGCCACCCCGCAACAGGGCAACGGTCCGTCGGTGGCCATGCCCGGCAGCGCGGCAGCCAGCTTCGGTGCCGCACCGGCTGCAGCCGCCTTCGCCCCGTCGCTGCCGGCCGACTTCGACCGTGCCGGCTTCGAGCGCGCTGCCCGGATGATCTTCATCCGCATGCAGGCGGCCAACGACCGCGCCGACCTCGAGGATCTGCGCCGTTTCACCACGCCGGAAATGTTCGCCGCGGTCCGCGTCGACCTGCAGGACCGCCAGGGTGCGGCGCAGCAGACCGATGTGGTCGAAGTGCGCGCCGAGGCGATCGACTTCGCCCGCGAGAGCGACCGCGACATCGTCAGCGTGCGCTACAGCGGCCTGATCCGCGAGGAGGCCGGCCGTGACGCCACCGCCTTCGACGAGATCTGGCATCTGGTGCGCGAGCATGCACGCAGCGACGGCAGCTGGCTGATCGCCGGCATCCAGCAGAGCCACTGAGCGGCAGACAGCGCTCGGCTCAGAGCGGGTTCAGACTGACCCAGCCGCTGGTCTGAACCTGGTTGCGGCCGGCATGCTTGGCACGGTAGAGCAGCATGTCGGCCCGCGCGAAGAGCTGGTCGGCCGAGGGCGTCATCCGCTCGGCCAGCGGGTCGAAGACCACCGTGCCGGCCGACACCGTCACCTTCAGCCGCACCGCGCCCGGCTGCTCGACCACCAGCCGCTCGACCTCGCGGCGCAGCGCATCGACCACCTCATGCGCGCCGGACCGGTCGGTCGACGGCAGCACCACGCAGAACTCCTCGCCGCCCATGCGGCCGAAGATGTCCGAATGACGCAGCCGTGAGCGCACCGCCTGCGCGAAGCCTTGCAGCACCGCATCGCCCGCCGCATGGCCGTGGCTGTCGTTGATGCGCTTGAAATGATCCAGATCCAGCAGCACCAGCGCCAGCGGACGCCGCTCGCGCCGGCTGCGCTCGATCTCGTGGCCGACCAGCGTGCGGGTGGCACCACGGTTCAGGCAGCCGGTCAGGCCATCGGTGGAGGCCATCTGTTCGAGCTGCGCCGCGCTGCGCTCGAAGCTCGCCATCAGCAGGCCGAACATGATCGAGAAGGCACCGAAGCTCATCGTCAGAAACAGCCAGGCACCCAGCGGACTGGTCGGCTGCAGCAGCGAGACCGGCGCCTGCGTGGCCAGATAGGGATCTGCGGCACGTGCCAGCGCACTCAGCCCGCCCACCAGCCCACCCACCAGCACCATGCGCAGCGCACGCTCGCGGCCACGCCCATGGCGCATCACCCGCCACGGGATCGGCAGCAGCAGCACAGCCAGCCACAGATTGACCCACGAAACGATCCAGGCATAGGCCGCGCCTTGCATCAGCAGCAGCGCGAGACCGATCGCACCGCCCAGCAGCAGCAGCAGATCGCAGCGGCTGAAGCTCCGGCCGGTCAGCAGACAGCGTGCGGCGGCACTCAGCAGCACCGCACCGAGAGCGATGCTGGTGTTAGACAGCAGCAGCCAGAGCGGGCCGGACAGCTGCTGGCGCCACATCAGCAGCAGATCGCCGACACAGATCGCCAGCATGGCCAGCAGCAGCAGCCGGATCTCCGGCCGTCGGCCCAGCACGGTGCCCCGCACCGTCAGCAGGTGAACCAGCAGCAGCGCATGGCACAGCAGCAGCGCCAGCAGCAGCGTGGCAATATCCTTGGTCATGGTCCGCACTCCCTGCGTGCCGCTTCGGGCCTTCCCGTGCTGCGGTCTGTCGCTTCATCGTGAACCTGGACCGAAGTATGGCGCCACACCCATGCGACACGCCCGAAAAGTGCAAGGAACCGTTCCCAGGCGCTGCTGTTTGCCAGAGATTTCACGATGAGCAATACCCCTGATGGCATGACACCGGCACTTGCACCCAGCCGCATGGACCGGCTGCTGGTGGAGCTGCTGCGCACCCGGCGCACCCTGGCGCTGGGCACAATCGACGAGGCCGGCGCCCCGGCCGTCTCGATGGCGCCGTGGGCGCTCGATCCGGCAGGGCCCGACCTGATCATCCTGATCAGCGCCCTGGCCGCGCACACCCGGCAGCTGATGCTTCATCCGCACGCCAGCGTCCTGGTCTGCGCCGGCGAGGAGGCCGCCGACAGCGTGCACGCGCTGCCGCGCGCCACGCTGCAGGTCGAGGCGCTGCACCCCAAGTCGGGCAGCGACGATGCCCGCGCGGCGCTGGCGATCTACATCGCGCGCCATCCGGCCGGAGAGATGCTGGCCAGCCTGCCGGACTTCAGCGTGGTGCGGCTGCGGGTGCAGGCGGCGCGCCAGATTGCCGGCTTCGGTGCGGCGCGCGATGTCAGTGCCGCACGCCTGCGCGAGCTGCTGCGCGAAAGCGACAACTCGACGACCTAGCCCAAGGAAGGTGGCGCCGCAACCGGAAATCCGTCACATTCGAGATGTGCAATATTGCACATTCGAGGAGGATTTCTGATGAACATCGACACGATCCAGACCTTCCTGGGCACCACTGCGATCGACCTGCTGATGAAGATCGGCGCCGCGCTGATCTTCTGGATCGTCGGCCGCTGGCTGATCTCCAAGGTGGTGCACCTGATCCAGGCGGGCATGAACCGCAACTCGATCGACCCGACGCTGACCAAGTACCTCGGCTCGATCATCACCATCGCGCTGAACATCACCCTGGTGCTGGGCATCCTGGGCTACTTCGGCATCCAGACCACCTCGTTCGCGGCGATGCTGGCCGGTGCGGGCGTGGCCATCGGTGCGGCCTGGAGCGGCATGCTGGGCAACTTCGCCGCCGGCGCCTTCATGCTGGTGCTGCGGCCGTTCAAGGTCGGCGACTTCGTCTCGATCGGCGGCGTGACCGGCACGGTGCACGAGCTCGGCCTGTTCGGCACCACGATCATCACGCCGGACAATGTCATGACCATCGTCGGCAACGGCAAGGTCTTCGGCGACACGGTGCAGAACTACTCGACGCTGCCGGTGCGCCGCGTCGAGCGCACCGCGCAGCTGGCGCAGGGCGTCGATCCGCTGGACGCGATCACGCGCCTGAAGGCGGCCATCGCGCAGATCCCCAATGTCGCGCAGAGCCCGGTGCCGGAGATCAACCTGCTCGACTTCAAGCTCGAGGGTGCGGTGATCGCGGTGCGGCCCTACACCCACACCGACCATTACTGGCAGGTCTATTTCGACACCAACGAGGCGATCGCGCGCGTCGGCCAGGAAGCCGGCTGGCCGGTGCCGGCCGCCCACCACAAGGTGGTCCAGGCCTGATCAGGCCGAAGCGGCGCGCGGCAGCATCTGATCGAGCAGCAGCCGCGCGGTGCTGGCGTTGGTCGCGCACGGCACGTCATGCACATCGCAGGCGCGCACCAGCGCATGGATGTCGGGCTCATGCGGCTGCGGCGTCATCGGATCGCGAAGAAAGACCACCGCGTCGATCTCGCCGACCGCCAGCCGTGCGCCGATCTGAAGATCGCCACCGAGCGGGCCGCTGAGCAGCCGCTCCACCTCCAGACCCAGCTCGGTGGCCAGCCGCCCGCCGGTCGTGCCGGTCGCGCACAGCGTGCAGCCCCGCAGTCGCGGGGCAAACTCCCGGGCCAGCGCGATCATGCGGTCCTTGCGGCCGTCATGGGCGATCAGGGCCAGGCGCAGCGGCCGGGGCGCGCCGGCAGGATTCGATTCCGTCATCCATTCATCCTTTGCTGTGCGGATTTGTCGTCCGGACGATCCTAGCGGCGCGCGGTTACAGGCCGGATTCTTCCGCTTCGGGATCAGCTCGAGATCAGACGACAGACGTGCAGTCCATCAGGGAATGCGCTAGAATCTGAGTCTGCTGTTGATGCCGCTTTCACGGGCAGCACCGTTCAGCCTTTCGCACATCCCCTCTGACCTTCCTCTTTCCCTCATCCTCCGGCAGACCGCATCCTTTTCAGGAATCGGCGACTGCGGGGCTGCAGGCGCGGTCGGCGGCGATGCTATTCGACCCCGGCAGGCTTGATTCCAATCCCCTGTACCGACCGCGATGCCAGGCGCCATGCGGATGACGCGCCTTTGCCTTCGCCGGCCTGCCATCCCGTGTTTCCACCTCGCCCGCGGCGAGCCGGAAACCCCTGCCGAATGGCGCCCGAGTGGCGCCGGATGAGAGTATTCACATGAGCTTTTCGACCCTGGGCCTGAACGAGGCCATCCTGCAAGCCGTCACCGCTGCCGGCTACGAGAACCCGACCGACGTGCAGGCGCAGACCATTCCCGCCGCGATGACCGGTGCGGATCTGCGCGTGTGCTCCAACACCGGCAGCGGCAAGACCGCCGCCTTCGTGCTGCCGGCACTCGAGCGTGTGCTGGCCGCCCGCGAAGCCAATCCGGCCGCGAGCCGCCGCCCGCTGCGCGGTCAGCCGCCGCAAGGTCCGCGCGTGCTGGTGCTGGCCCCGACCCGCGAGCTGGCCATCCAGGTCTCCAAGGCCGCGGTCACCTACGGCAGCCACATCCCGCACCTGAAGGTCGCCACCGTCGTCGGCGGCGTGCCCTACGGCGCCCAGCTGGCCGCGCTGCGCGGTCCGATCGATCTGCTGATCGCCACCCCGGGCCGCCTGATCGACCACCTCGACAGCGGCAAGGCCATCCTGGGCCAGGTCGAGATGCTGATCCTGGACGAAGCCGACCGCATGCTGGACATGGGCTTCATCGAGGACATCGAGCGCATCGCCGAAGCCCTGCCGGCCGGCCGCCAGACCGTGATGGTCAGCGCGACCTTCGCCGGTCAGGTCGGTCGCCTGGCCGACCAGATCCTGAAGGACGATGCCCAGCGCATCGAGGTCGCCAACCACACCGACAGCCACGCCAACATCGAGCAGCAGCTGCTGTGGGCCGATGACCTGGACCACAAGTCGGCACTGCTCGAGAACCTGCTGACCAGCACCGAGATGCAGCAGGCGGTGATCTTCACCAGCACCCAGCGCGATGCCGACGAGCTGGCCGCCCATCTGTACGAGATGGGCCATGCGGTCGCGCCGCTGCACGGCGGCATGCCGCAGGGCCGTCGCAACCGCACGCTGATGGCGCTGCGCCGCGGCGAGCTGCGCATCCTGGTGGCCACCGACGTCGCCGCGCGCGGCATCGACGTGCCGACCATCAGCCATGTCATCAACTTCGGCCTGCCGATGAAGGCCGAGGACTATGTGCACCGCATCGGCCGCACCGGCCGCGCCGGCCGCTCGGGCCGCGCGATCACGCTGGCCGAGCGCCGCGATGTCGGCATGATCCGCCGCATCCAGCAGTTCACCACCCAGTCGATCCCGGTGGGCACGCTGGCCGGCCTGGAACCGAAGCGCCCGGCGCCGGAGATGTTCAGCCGTGCTCCGCGTCGTGACGGCGGCCGTCCGCCGCATCGCGGCCATGGCGGTCCCGGCGGCTATGGCGGTCGCCCGGACAACCGTGGCGGCGACCGTGGCGGCTACGGCTTCGCGCGTCCGATGGACGGCGCACCGCGTCGCGGCGGCTTCGACGGCCCGCGCTTCGACTCGGCACCGCGCTTCGATGCGGCGCCCCGCTTCGAGGCTCCGCGCCATGAAGGCCGCCCGGAGTTCCGCGGCGAGCCCCGCCATGACGGCCCGCGCGGTCAGGGCCCGCGTCGTCAGGAAGGCGCTCCGCGCTTCGACGGCGAGCGCCGCTTCGACGACCGCAGCGGCCCGCGTGGCGGCTTCGGCGGCGGCCGTCCGGCCCCGCGCGGCCGTGGCCACGGCCCGCGCTGATCCGTTCAGTCGTCCTGCCAGCGGCCGCCCCGGCGGTCGTGATGACCACGGCCTCCGTGCCCGCGTCGGTCTTCCGGCACGACGATGACCCGCGGCGCCGGTTGCGGCGCCGGCACCACCACCACATCACGCCCGTGCCCCCGGTGGTGACCATGGCCCGGCACCGGGACCACCACGCAGCCGGACAGCACGCTCAGCCCGCCCAGCATCAGCAGCGCGGCGCCTGAGCGCCGCCATGTCGACTTCTTCATCGTCATGACACGGCCATGAAGGCCGAAATGAGTTGCAACAGCAGCTCAACGCGCCAGCATGCAAACCGGCCGACCGGCCTTCAGCCCGGCCTCAGGATCGAGCCGGCGCCATATTGCCGCTCACCGGCAAGGGCACCAGCCGCAGCGTGATGCCCCCCGGGCGCACCTCGATCGGCCCGGGCTGCAGCCCGGCCTTGGCCGCCAGCTCCAGCGCCAGCCGGTCGATGCGGTGGATCTCCAGACCTTCCAGCATCGACTCGGCCAGCCAGCCGCCCCAGCGGTTCAGGCCGGTGGCCAGCATTGGCGGCAATCCGTCGATGGCGATGTTCTCGCGCCGCACCCGGTCCAGCCGGATCGTGCCGTCGGACGGCTCGTAGCGCAGCGCGCTGCTGAACATGATGTTGCCGCGAAGATCGCGCCGGCTCAGCACCGTCTCGCGCAGACCCATGTCGAAGCCCAGCATCATGCGGCCCGCCCCCGGCTGCAGCAGCACCCGCGGCGAGCTGATGCGCACCTCGAACACCTCCAGCACCTTCTGCTGCAGCGGGAAGCGCGAGGACAGCGCCGCCTGCATCTCTCGTTCGCTGGTGGTGAACTCCCTGGGCACCACCGAGGCGCAGCCCCAGAGCCCGCCGACCAGCACCATCGCGCCGATCCTCAGCAGCCCCCGACGACCGCCCGCCGACCGGCCGTCCTGTGCAGACGCCGCCCCTGTCATTGCGCTCACTTCATTGCTCCACTACATTACTGACCGGTTAGTCATTATCATGCCCCGGAAACCCGCCTTGTCCGCCGAACCGTCCGAACGCTCCGACCTGCCCGATCCGGCTGGCACGCCAGCGCCGCCGGCCTCGCACCAGCGCCGCAAGGCCGAGCGGCCCAGCGAGCTGCTCGACGCCGCGCTGCAGCTCTTCGTCGAGAAGGGCTTCGCCGCGACCAAGACCGAGGACATCGCCCGGCTGGCCGGTGTCTCCAAGGGCACGCTCTACCTGTATTACACCAGCAAGGAAGACCTGCTCCGGGAGGTGATCTCGCAGCGGGTGTCGACCCGCATCGCCGAGGGCCTGGCCCGGGTGGCCGCCCATCAGGGCAGTGCCACCGAGCTGATGCGCACGCTGCTGGTCGACTGGTGGATGCAGACGCTCGAGAGCGATGCCTCCGGCGTGTTCAAGCTGGTGGTCAGCGAGGTGCGCAACTTTCCGGAGATCGCCGAGCTGTGGTTCAACGAGGTCTCGCAGCCCGGCTCGCAGCTGATCGGCGGCATGGTGCAGCGCGGCATCGACTCGGGCGAGTTCCGGCAGGTCGACGTGCTCTCGGTGGTCTACTCGATCGTCATGCCGCTGGTGATGCTGTGCGTGCACCGGCACTCGCTCGGCGCCTGCGAATGCCCGGGCATGGGCCTGGATCCGCAGACCTTCATCCGCGCCCACATCGATCTGGTGCTGCGCGGCATCTCCACCCATCCGGAACCCTGACGCCGATGAAGCGATCGACCGCTCTTGCCGCCGGCGCCCTCGCGCTGGGCCTGCTGGGTCTGGCCGGCTGGAAGCTGTCGAGCCGCACGGCCGGCGCCGCCGCACCGGCCTCGGCCAGCGCCACGCCGCTGCCGGCCCAGGCCGCGCTGCAGCTCCAGGACAGTGATCTGGTGACGCTGCGCCGGGCCGAGCTGGTCGATGCGGTGGCGCTGACCGGCAGCCTGAAGGCGGCGGTCAGCGCGCAGGTCAAGGCGCGCAGCGCCGGCGAGCTGCTGGAGCTGGGCCCGCGCGAGGGCGACACGGTGCGCGCCGGCCAGATCGTCGGGCGCATCGATCCGGCCGATGCGCAGCTGCGGCTGCGCCAGGCCGAGCAGCAGATCGAGTCGGCGCAGGCCCAGCTCGACATCGCCGGGCGGACGCTGGAGAACAACCGCGCGCTGGTCGAGCAGGGCTTCATCTCGCCCACCGCGCTGGAGACCTCGGTCTCGAACCACCGCGCCGCCCAGGCGGCACTGCAGTCGGCCCGCGCCAGCGCCGATCTGGCCCGGCGCGCGCTCGACGACACGGTGCTGAAGGCACCGATCAGCGGCCAGGTCGCGCAGCGCCTGGCCCAGCCGGGCGAACGGGTCGCGCTGGAGGCGCGCCTCCTGGAGATCATCGATCTCGACCGGCTCGAGCTGGAGGCGACCGTGCCGGCGGCCGAACTGGCCCGCACCCGCATCGGCGCAGGCGCGGTGCTGCAGGTCGAGGGCGTGGACACGCCGGTGCGGGCCCGGGTGCTGCGCATCAGCCCGGCCGCGCAGGCCGGCACCCGGTCGGTGCCGGTGCATCTGGCCATCGAGCCGGCACCGGGGCTGCGTGCCGGCCTGTTCGCGCGCGGTCGGATCGAGCAGGGCCGGCGCAGCACGCTGGTGCTGCCGCTGTCGGCGGTGCGCGTCGACCAGCCGCAGCCGCATGTGATCGAGCTGGACACCGGCGCGGGCCTGCTGCGCCAGCGCGCGGTTCGCACCGGGGCGCGTGGCGAGATCGACGGCACCGCGTCGATCGAGATCCTCGACGGCCTGAGCGAGGGCGCGCGGGTGCTGGCCGGCCGGCTCGGTCCGGTGCGCGACGGCACGCCGGCCGTGCTGCGCTGAACCTCGCGCCGTCACGTCCATCATGTGGTTCACCCGCGTCTCGATCGCCAATCCGGTCCTGGCCACCATGGTGATGCTGGCGCTGGTGGTGCTGGGGCTGTTCTCCTTCCAGCGCCTGAAGGTCGACCAGTTTCCCGACATCGAGTTTCCGACGGTGGTGGTCAGCACCGAATATCCCGGCGCCGCCGCCGAGATCGTCGAGACCGAGCTGACCCGCAAGATCGAGGAAAGCGTCAACGCGATCGCCGGCATCAGCCAGCTGTCCTCGCGCAGCTATGCCGGCACCTCGGTGGTCATCATCCAGTTCGACCTGACGATGGACGGCCGGCGCGCCGCCGACGATGTGCGCGAGAAGCTCGCCATCCTCAAGCCGCAGCTGCGCGAGGAGATCGGCGAGCCCAAGGTGCAGCGCTTCGATCCGGCGAGCCGGCCGATCTGGAGCGTGGCGGTGCGGGCGTCCGGCAACGCCGATGCGCTGCCCGACGCGGCCGATGCGGCCGGCGCGATGCGGCGCACGCTCTGGGCCGAGCAGGTGCTGAAGAAGCGGCTGGAGAATGTGCGCGGCGTCGGCTCGGTCACGCTGGTCGGCGCGGTGCGGCGCGAGATCCAGATCCAGCTCGATCCGGTGCGGATGGAGGCCGCCGGCATCAGCGCCGAGCAGGTGATCGCCGCGGTGCGCGGCGAGAACCAGGACCTGCCCGCCGGCCTGCTGCGCTCGGCCGAGCAGGAACGGGTGGTGCAGATCCGCGGCCGCATCGAGCGGCCGGAGGACTTCGCCGGGCTGGTGGTCGCGCGCCGCGGTGCCACGCTGGTGCGCCTGGGCGAGGTCGCGCAGGTGGTCGACGGCCCGCAGGAGGCCGACTCGCTGGCCCTGCTCGACGGCCGGCGCAGCCTGGTGCTCGAGGTGCAGAAGGCCCAGGGCCAGAACACCATCGAGGTGGTCGACGGCCTGGAGCGCGAGCTGGCGGCGCTGCAGGCCGCCGGCGCGCTGCCCGCCGAGCTGCGGCTGGACCGGGTGCGCGACAGCTCGCGCCCGATCCGGGTCTCGGTGGCCAATGTGCGCCAGACCCTGATCGAGGGCGCGCTGCTGACGGTCGCGATCGTCTTCCTGTTCCTGAACTCCTGGCGCTCGACCGTCATCACCGGCCTGACGCTGCCGATCGCGCTGATCGGCACCTTCCTGTTCATGCAGTGGTTCGGCTTCTCGGTCAACATGATCACGCTGATGGCGCTGAGCCTGTGCGTGGGCCTGCTGATCGACGACGCCATCGTCGTGCGCGAGAACATCGTGCGCCATGTGCAGATGGGCAAGGATGCCCGGCGCGCCGCGCTCGACGGCACCGCCGAGATCGGCCTGGCGGTGCTGGCCACCACGCTGTCGATCGTCGCCGTCTTCCTGCCGATCGGCTTCATGGGCGGCATCATCGGCCAGTTCTTCCACGAGTTCGGCATCACCATCGTCGCGGCGGTGCTGATCTCGATGTTCGTCAGCTTCACGCTCGACCCGATGCTCAGCGCGGTCTGGCATGACCCGGCGGTGCAGGCCGAGGGGCAGCCCTTCCGGCCGGTCACGCTCTACGAGCGCACGCTGGGGCGGATCACCCATGCGGTCGACCGTGGCTCGCACCGGCTGGGCGAGGGCTATCAGGCGCTGCTGGGCTGGTCGCTGCGCCACCGGCTGCTGACGGTGGTGCTGGCGCTGGGCACGCTGGTGGCGGCGCTGGCGCTGACCCGCTCGCTCGGCACCGAGTTCGTGCCCAAGGCCGACTATTCCGAGACCTTCGTCAGCTTCCACACCCCGGTCGGCTCCTCGCTGGAGGTGACCGAGGCGCGGGTGCGCGAGGTCGAGGCGCTGATCCGCCGCCGCCCCGAGGTGAAATACACCCTGGCGACGATCAACGCCGGCCAGGCGCAGGGCCGCATCTTCGCGCAGATCTACATCCGGCTGGTCGACCGCAAGGACCGCCAGCTCAGCCAGGACCAGCTCGCCGCGCCGCTGCGCCAGGAGCTGCTGCAGGTGCCCGGCATCACCGTGACCCATGTCGGCCTGATGGATGCGGTCGGCGGCAACAAGCCGCTGATGCTGTCGCTGCAGGGCAGCGACCTGGGCGAGCTGCAGCGACAGACCGAGCGGCTGCTCGAGCGGCTGCGCGGGATTCCCGGCCTGGTCGATCTGGACAGCAGCGCCCGCGCGGACCAGCCGACGCTGGCGGTGACGCTGCGCCGCGATGCCGCCGCCGATCTCGGCCTGGGCGTGGCCGGCGTGACCGGCACGCTGCGCGCGCTGGTGGCCGGGCAGACGGTGGGCAACTGGCGCGCCAGCGACGAGCTCAATGTCGAGGTCAAGGTCGGGCTGGCGCCGCAGGCCCGCGACAGCACGGCCGACATCGCGCGGCTGATGATGCCGGCCGGCCAGAACGCCGACGGCAGCGCCCGGCTGGTGCGGCTCGACCAGATCGCCGAGCTGGGCGAGGACCGCACGCCCCAGCAGATCAACCGCCGCGACCTCGCGCGCGAGGTCGAGATCACCGCCAACGTGCAGGGCCGCTCGCTCGGCGAGGTCTCGGCCGACATCCGCCGCGTGCTCGAGAGCGAGCCGCTGCCGCCGGGCCTGCGCTGGCGCTTCGGCGGCTCGACCAAGGACATGGCCGAGAGCTTCGGACACGCCGTCTCGGCGCTGGCGATGGGCGTGATCTTCATCTACATGATCCTGGCCTCGCAGTTCCGCAGCTTCATGCAGCCGGTGGCGCTGATGAGCTCGCTGCCGCTGACGCTGATCGGGGTGGTGGGCGCGCTGCTGCTGTTCGGCTCGACGATGAACCTGTTCTCGATCATCGGCGTGGTGATGCTGATGGGGCTGGTCACGAAGAACGCGATCCTGCTGATCGACTTCGCGATCCGTGCCCGCGCCGGCGAGGTGCATCTGGACGATGACGGCGGCCAGCCCGGCCGGCGGCTCGGGCGCGAGGAGGCGCTGCTGCTGGCCGCCCGGGTGCGGCTGCGACCGATCCTGATGACCACGCTGGCGATGGTCTTCGGCATGGTGCCGCTGGCCTTCGCGCTGTCGGAAGGCGCGGAGCAGCGCGCGCCGATGGGCCAGGCGGTGATCGGCGGCGTCATCACCTCCTCGCTGCTGACGCTGGTGGTGGTGCCGGTGATCTATTGCTGGATCGACGACCTGAGCGTGTGGACGAGGCGACGCTTCGGCCCGGATCGTCGGCCCGATGCCACATCGGGCACCGGATCGGCCTCCTAGAATGTCGGGTTTTGTTGCGCATGCTCTTTCTCGCGAGGAATCCAAGATGAACGTCGAACAGGCCCGTTTCAACATGATCGAGCAGCAGATCCGTCCGTGGGACGTGCTCGACCCGTCCGTGCTGTCGCTGCTGGCCGTCGTCAAGCGCGAGGACTTCGTTCCGGCCGCGCACCGCGCCGTCGCCTTCATGGACCTGGAAGTGCCGCTGCCCGGCGGCCAGGTCATGCTCGCGCCGCGCGTCGAGGCCCGCCTGCTGCAGGAGCTGGGCCTGCTGCGCCACGAGAAGGTGCTGGAAGTCGGCACCGGCTCAGGCTTCATGGCCGCGCTGATGGCGCACAAGGCGCAGACGGTCGTCACCTACGAGAAGCGCGCCGAGCTGGCCTCGCTGGCGCGCGAGAACCTGCGCCATGCCGCGATCATGAATGTCGAGGTCCGCCAGGGCGACGGCTCGAACGGCGACGCCGGCCGCGGCCCCTGGGACGCGATCGTGCTGTCGGGCTCGGTGGCCGAAGTGCCCGAGGCGCTGCTGCAGCAGCTCAAGGTCGGCGGCCGCCTGGTGGCCATCGTCGGCGCGGAGCCGGTGATGCGCGCGCTGCGCATCCGCCGTGTCAGCGAGCGCGAGTTCCGCACCGAGGTGCTGTTCGACACCGTCGCGCCGCGCCTGGAAGGCTTCGCCAGCCCGAGCACCTTCGCCTTCTGATCCCGCCGCCCTTCCCGATCTCTCCTCTGGAGTCCGCACGATGCAGCAGCTTGCCGTGACCCGCCTGGCCGAACAGGTGCAGGCCCTTGTCGCCGAAGGGCACGCGCCGCTGCTGCTCGACGTGCGCGAGCCCTGGGAGATCGCGACCGCCTCGCTGTCGCTGCCGGGCGCGCAGCGGCTGGACATCCCGATGCAGCAGATCCCGGGCCGCCTGGCGGAGATCGATCCGCAGCGTCCGGTGCTCGCGCTGTGCCATCACGGCATGCGCAGCCTGCAGGTCGCGCTGTTCCTCGAGCGGCAAGGATACCCCTGTACGTATAACATCACGGGAGGGATCGACGCCTGGTCACGCCAGGTCGATCCGACCGTGCCGCTGTACTGAGATTGCCGACTCCCTGCGAGGAAACCATGAGCCTGCCGACGCCCCCCGCCCTGTTCAAGACCCTGCGTCTGCCGCTGCTGCTGACCGCACTGGCCGCCACGCTGGCCACGCCGCTTGCAGGTGCGCAGAGCCTGAAGGAGCTGCATGAGCTCGCGCGCGGCCATGACGCAGCCTTCCTGGCCGCACGGGCCGGCGCCGAATCCGCGCGTCACCGCAGCGCCCAGGCCGAGGCCCTGCAGCGCCCCAATGTCGGACTGCAGGGCAGCTATACCCGCTCCAGCTCGGACACGCCGCTGTACGACTCGCGCAGCAACACCGCCGCCGTGGTCGGCCTGTCGGCCACGCAGACGCTGTTCAATCGGCAGAACACGCTGACCATCGACAAGGCCCGGCGTGCGCTCGACCTGGCCGAGGCCGACCTGAGCAGCGCCGAGCAGGACCTGACGCTGCGGGTGGCACAGGCCTATTTCGATGTGCTGATCGCGCAGGACGCGCTCTCGACCGCCCGCGCCTCCAAGACCGCCATCGGCGAGCAGCTGGCCTCGGCCAAGCGCAACTTCGAGGTCGGCACCGCGACGATCACCGACACCCGCGAGGCCCAGGCCCGCTTCGATCTGGCCACCGCCCAGGAGATCGCCGCGGACAACGAGCTGCGCACCCGGCGCCTGGCGCTCGAGCAGCTGGTCGGCCGCGCCGATCTGAAACCGCTGGGACTGAAGCCGGCCACCGCACTGCCGCTGCCTGGCGAGGGCATCGAGTCCTGGGTCGAGAAGACCGAACAGAGCCCGAGCGTGCGCAAGGCCCGTCTGGCCCATGAGATCGCGAAGCTGGAAACCCGCCGCACCCAGGCCGGTCACCTGCCGACGGTCGACCTGCAGGGCCAGCTGGCCAGCACCAACAACCGCGGCTCAGGCGCACTGTCGGCCGGTGGCGCCGGCACCACCACCAGCAACTCGATCGGGGTGACGGTCAGGATGCCGCTCTACACCGGCGACGCGATCCAGAACCAGGTCCGCGAGGCGCTGGCGCTGGAAGAGAAGTCACGCAACGACCTGGAGGCTGCCCGCCGTGGCGTGGCCCAGGCCACACGGCAGCTCTTTCTCGGCGTGCAGTCGGGTGCCGCCCAGGTGAAGGCGCTGGAGGCGGCGGAAACCTCGTCGCGGCTGGCGCTCGACGCGACCAAGCTGGGCTACAAGGTCGGCGTGCGGGTCAATCTGGACGTGCTCAATGCACAGACCCAGCTCTACTCGACCCAGCGCGATCTGGCCCGGGCACGCTACGAGGTGCTGCTCAACAGCCTGCGGCTGCGCCAGGCCGCCGGCACGCTGAATCCGGCCGACATCGACGCGGTCAGCGCCCTGCTCGGCACGAGCCGCTGAGTTCGGCCGACTTCGGGCCCAGCAGTGCCGCCAGGCGCGCGGCCATGCGGGCCGCCGCGCCCTGATCAGCCGCCACCGAGCCCAGCGCGGCCTGCCGCGCCGCAGCCTGAGCTTCGGCGTCGTCTGCCAGCGACAAAGCCTGCTGCACCGCCTGGTCCAGGTCCGGGACCTGGAAGGCTGCACCCGCCGCCAGCGCCCGCGCCACCGGCTGGGCAAAGTTGAAGACATGCGGACCGGCCAGCACCGGGCAGCCGCAGGCGGCCGCCTCGATCAGGTTCTGCCCGCCCAGCGGCGCGAAGCTGCCCCCCAGCAGCGCCACATCCGCGCAGGCGTAATAGGCCGGCATCTCGCGCATCGAGTCGCCCAGCCAGACATCGGCCTCCCGGGCCAGAGCGCCCGGCCCGGTGCCGGCCCAGCTGCTGCGCCGCACCAGCGTCAGGCCGCTGGCGATCACGCTGGCGCCGACCTCGTCGAAGCGCTGCGGATGGCGCGGCACCAGCAGCAGCAGCGGCCGAGGCTGCGAGGGCGCACGCTGCGCCAGCGCCGCACGCCAGGCCGCCAGCAGCGGCTCGTCCTCGCCTTCGCGCCAGCTCGCAGCCAGCACCACCGGCCGCGCCAGACCGGCACGCCAGCTCAGCCCGGTGGCCAGAAGCGCCGGTGCCGGCTGCAGGTCGTATTTCAGATTGCCGCAGATCTCGATCGCCGCCTCCGGCGCACCCGCCCGGCGCAGCCGAGCGGCATCGTCCGCCGTCTGTGCCAGCACGGCGGTGAAGGCGCGCGCCGCCGGTCGGAGCAAGGCATCGAAGCGCAAGGACTGGCGCAGGCTTTTCTCCGACAGCCGCGCATTGGCCAGCACGACCGGCACGCCGGATTGCCGCGCCGCATGCAGCAGCGCCGGCCAGACCTCGGTCTCCATCAGCACACCCAGCGCCGGACGATGGCGCCGCAGGAAACGGCGGGTCGCGCCAGGCGTGTCGAGCGGCAGCCAGCGCAGGGCATCGCCCTCGCGCAGCAGCGCGGTGCCAGCTTCGCGGCCGGTGGCAGTGCCGTGGGTCAGCAGCAGGCGCAAGTCCGGACAGACCTGGCGCAGGGCCTGGATCAGCGGCTCGGCCGCACGGGTCTCGCCCAGCGAGACCGCATGCAGCCACAGCGCGCCCGGCCGCACCGGCTCGCCCAGGCCGACACGCTCGGGCAGCGCGGCGCGGTAGAGCGGCTCCCGGCGCGCGCGCCACAGCAGCCGACCGATCAGCAGCGGCAGCAGCAGGCGCATCAGCTGGCCATAGCCGATCAGCGCCAGACGCTCGCGCAGCGACAGATCCGGATGCGGTCGCGGCGCGTTCACGGCGCCACCTGCCGCCAGGCCTGCTCGACCTGCTCCAGCGTCGGCGGCTCGCCGGCGGCAGCACTCTCGACACTGAGCTGATGCTGATGGCCGTGCGCCGGCTGCGGCCCGGTGCGCCAGGAGGTCGGGAAGTTGTAGAGCTGCAGATGCACCCGGTCAAGCGCCACCGCCAGATGCGACAGGCCGCTGTCGACGCCGACCACCGCCTGCGCGGCGCCGAAGCGGTCGACGATCGCGTCCAGGCTCATCTTCGGCCAGAGCGTGCAGTGCGCGTCACCGATGGCCGCGGCGATGCGCGCGGCCCGTGCGGCCTCGACCGCGTCGGCCTGGGGCAGCGCCAGATGCCAGCCCTCCCCGACCCGGCGCCGGCCGAAGTCGATCCAGTGCGTCTCGGGCCAGAGCTTGTCGTCGCGCGAGGTGCCGTGCACCAGCACCATCAGCGGCCGCGCCGGATCGGGCCGAGTCGCGGCCTGCAGCCCGAAACGCGGTGGCGTGTCGATCGCGGTGCCGAAGGCCTCGGCGCAGAGATGGCGCGAGCGGTCGACCACATGGATGCGCGGCTCGATCTCGATCGGCCGGTCGGCCACCCAGCGGGTCGGTGCCTCCCAGCCGGAGCCGTCGGTGCGGTTGCCCAGCGCATAGCGCAGGCCGCCCGGCGCCCTCCGCGCCGACAGCACGACCAGCGCCGACTTGGTCAGCCCCTGCAGGTCGACCACCGCGTCATAGGCCTGCGCACGCAGGCGCTCGCGAAACTGCCGCTTTTCGCGGCGGACCTCGGCGCTCCACCAGCGCTTGCGCCAGCGCCGCTGCGCGCACTCGATGACCTCGCCGATGCCCGCCACCCGGCGCACCAGCGGCGCGAAACCGGGCTCCACCACCCAGTCGACGTGCGCGCCGGGGTGACGCGCACGCAGGTCCGCCACCACCGGCATCGCGTGGATCACGTCGCCCAGGGACGACAGCTTGACGATCAGGATGCGAGGTTCGGCAGGCAGCAGGGCCATCAACGACAGTCTTTCGGCGGCGCAGGCAGGGACGCGTCAATGCGCCGCGGCCTGCACCTCCGCCTCGGGCATCACCTTGCGCAGCGCCGCCATGAAGTCATGCTGGATGCGCTCCAGCGCTTCGGGCGTGTGTCCCTCGAACCGCAGCACCAGCACCGGCGTGGTGTTCGAGGCGCGGATCAGGCCGAAGCCGTCCGGATAGTCGCCGCGCAGACCGTCGATGGTACCGATTTCGGCGCCGGGAAAGTCGGCCTGCGCCACCAGTTGCGCCACGACCTCGTGCTGGTTGCCCGCCGGCACCGGCACATTGAGCTCCGGCGTGGAGTAGCTGGTCGGCAGCGCGTTGAGCACCGCGCTCGGATCCGCATGGCGCGACAGGATCTCCAGCAGGCGCGCGGCGGTGTACATCGCGTCGTCGAAGCCGTACCAGCGCTCGCCGAAGAAGATGTGGCCGCTCATCTCGCCGGCGATCGGCGCGCCGGTTTCCTTCAGCTTGGCCTTGACCAGCGAGTGGCCGGTCTTCCACATCATCGGCACGCCGCCGGCCTCGCGGATCGCCTGCGGCAGACGCTGCGAGCACTTCACGTCGTAGATGATGGTGGCGCCGGGGTTGCGCGACAGGATGTCCTGCGCGTAGAGCATGATCTGGCGGTCCGGGAAGATGTTCTGGCCGTCGGCGGTGATCAGGCCCAGGCGGTCGCCGTCGCCGTCGAAGGCCAGGCCGAGGTCGGCCTCGGTCGCGCGGACCACCTTGATCAGGTCGGCCAGGTTCTCCGGCTTGGACGGATCGGGATGGTGGTTGGGGAAGTCGCCGTCGACACGGCTGTACAGGTCGATGACCTCGCAGCCCATCGCCTTCAGGATGCCCGGCGCCGAGGCGCCCGGAATGCCGTTGCCCGAATCGACGACGATCTTCAGCGGCCGGCTGATCCTGCAGTCACCCAGGATGCGCGCGGTGTATTCGGGCAGGATGTCCAGCGCCGCGATCGTGCCCGGCTGCGCGGCCAGCGTGTAGTTCTCGGCCTCCATGCGCTGACGCAGGCGCTGGATCGACTCGCCGTGGATCGCCACGCCGCCGAGCACCATCTTGAAGCCGTTGTAGTCCTTCGGATTGTGGCTGCCGGTGACCTGGATGCCGCTGCGGCAGCCGATCTCGCCGCGGGTGGCGGCAACGTAGTACAGCATCGGCGTGGTGACCGCGCCGAGGTCGATCACGTCCAGGCCGGTGGCGGCCAGGCCGCGCATCAGCGCCGCGCTCAGCGACGGACCCGACACCCGGCCATCGCGGCCGACCGCGACCACCTTCTCGCCGAGCGCGACGGCCTCGCTGCCGAAGGCACGGCCGAGATGCTCGGCGAACTGTTCATCGAGCGCCTGTCCGACGATGCCGCGGATGTCATAGGCCTTGAAGGCGGAAGCGGTGACTTGCATGGAGATAGCGGGGCCAGGCCCGGAGTTGATAGAAAGCTCAGGCATTGTAGGCAGCACCACGCTCCTCACCACCCCCGAGTCCCTGGTTTTCCCTGAAGAAGCCGGAAGGCATCACGCGCCAATGGAAAAATGGAAAAAGAAAAAGCCTGTTCACTTGCATGAACAGGCTTCTGAATTTTGGCGGAGTGGACGGGACTCGAACCCGCGACCCCCGGCGTGACAGGCCGGTATTCTAACCGACTGAACTACCACTCCGCGTCGGTGACGTTTAGTGCCTGACTGCTCAGGCCAAGTATCGTCAAACTTGGCGACCCCTAGGGGATTCGAACCCCTGTTACAACCGTGAAAGGGTCGTGTCCTAGGCCTCTAGACGAAGGGGTCAAAGAGAATTTGGTGGAGGTAAGCGGGATCGAACCGCTGACCTCTTGCATGCCATGCAAGCGCTCTCCCAGCTGAGCTATACCCCCAAATTGTGGCGGAGTGGACGGGACTCGAACCCGCGACCCCCGGCGTGACAGGCCGGTATTCTAACCGACTGAACTACCACTCCGCGTCGGTCCGTGACTTCAGGCTTGCGCCCCAAGCGTCATGGGAACTTGTACTGCATCGCATCGATCTGCCGGCATCGCCGCTCATGAAGCTGGATCATGATTGGCGACCCCTAGGGGATTCGAACCCCTGTTACAACCGTGAAAGGGTCGTGTCCTAGGCCTCTAGACGAAGGGGTCATCGGACAGATCGATATCACGAAATTCTTGGCGGAGTGGACGGGACTCGAACCCGCGACCCCCGGCGTGACAGGCCGGTATTCTAACCGACTGAACTACCACTCCGCGTCGGTGACGTTTAGCGCCTGACTGCTCAGGCCAAGTATCGTCAAACTTGGCGACCCCTAGGGGATTCGAACCCCTGTTACAACCGTGAAAGGGTCGTGTCCTAGGCCTCTAGACGAAGGGGTCTTTGTCCTTCGCGACTTGAACCTCGAAACGCTTTGCTGTGGTGGAGGTAAGCGGGATCGAACCGCTGACCTCTTGCATGCCATGCAAGCGCTCTCCCAGCTGAGCTATACCCCCGTTCAGGACCATCTCTGGTCGACTCCGGACTTCAATTGCTTGCCGTCTTTCGTCAGGCGTCTCGTCGTTCAAGCGAGAATGAGATTATGTGATGGACTCAAACGCTTTGCAAGCGTTTCAGCACAATATTTTTTTCGAACAGCGCGAGGACCGCATCGACCGACGGCGTCTGGGCGCGGCCGCACACCAGGACACGCAGCGGGATGGCCAGCTGCGGCATCTTGATCTTCAGCTCGCCGATGACGGCCTTGATGGCGGCGTTGATCGCCGCGGCGTCCCAGGTCTCGAGCGCGGCCAGCCGGTCGCGTAGCTGCACCAGCGCCGGACGCGACACCTCGTTGAGGTGCTGGGCCAGATCCGCCTCGGCAGGCTGCACGTCGACGAAGTAGATCGACAGCCAGTCGGCCAGCTCGACCGTGGTGCTGCAGCGGTCCTTGAACAGCGCGCACATCGCCGCCAGACGCTCGTCGGCCACTGCCGTGATGCCGCGCCGGCCGAGCTGCTCGGCCACCAGGCCGGCCAGCACCGCGTTGTCGCACAGCTTCATGTGCTGGGCGTTCACCCAGCGCATCTTGGTCTCGTCGAACTGGCTGGCGCTGCGGCCGAGGTGGTCGAGGTTGAACCACTCGACCAGCTGCTCGCGGCTGAAGATCTCGTCGTCGCCGTGGCTCCAGCCCAGACGCGCCAGGTAGTTGACGACCGCCTCGGCCAGATAGCCCTCGTCGCGGTACTGCGTCACCGGCTTGGCGCCGCGGCGCTTGCTCATCTTCTCGCCCTGCTCGTTCAGCACGGTGGGCAGATGCGCGTAGACCGGCGGCTCCTTGCCGAGCGCGCGGAAGACATGGATCTGGCGCGGCGTGTTGTTGACATGGTCGTCGCCGCGGATCACATGGGTGATGTCCATGTCGATGTCGTCGACCACGACGCAGAAGTTGTAGGTCGGCGTGCCGTCGGGGCGCGCGATGACCAGATCGTCGAGCTCGTCGTTGCTGATCTCGATGCGGCCCTTGACCTTGTCTTCCCACACCACCGAACCGCCCTGGGGCGTCTTGAAGCGCAGCACGGGCTTGACGCCTTCCGGCACCGGCGGCAGCACCTTGCCCTCTTCCGGCCGCCAGGTGCCGTCGTAGCGCGGCTTTTCCTTGTTGGCCATCTGGCGCTCGCGCAGCGCGTCGAGCGCTTCGGTGCTCATGTAGCAGGGGTAGACCCAGCCCTGCTCGACCAGCTGCGCCAGGACTTCCTTGTAGCGGTCCATGCGCTGCATCTGGTAGAACGGGCCCTCGTCGTGGTCGAGGCCGAGCCACTTCATGCTCTCGATGATCACGTCGACGGCTTCCTGCGACGAGCGCTCGACGTCGGTGTCCTCGATGCGCAGCACCAGCGTGCCCTGCTGCGAGCGCGCCCAGGCCCAGGGATAGAGGGCCGAGCGGATGTTGCCGAGGTGGATGAAGCCGGTCGGGGACGGTGCGAAACGGGTGCGGACTTGGGTCATGGGGAACTCAGATCAGGGCCAGGCCGCGCGCGAGGTCGGCCTTCAGGTCGTCGACATGCTCGAGGCCGACGGCCACGCGGATCATGCCCTGCGTGATGCCGGCGGCCAGCCGCTGCGCCTCGGTCAGGCGGCCGTGCGAGGTGCTCGACGGATGGGTGATGGTGGTCTTGGTGTCGCCCAGGTTCGAGGTGATCGAGCAGATCCTGGTCGCGTCGATGACCGCGAAGGCGTTGGCGCGCGCGGCCTCGGGCGTGTCGCCGCGGGCGACGAAGCTGACCACCGAGCCGCCGTTGCCGCCCTGCTGCGCCATGGCCAGCGCATGCTGCGGGTGCGACTTCAGGCCGGGATAGTAGACGCGGGCGACCTGCGGCTGCGCTTCCAGCCACTCGGCCAGCGCCAGCGCGCGCGCGCCCTGCGCCTCCATGCGGATCGAGAGCGTCTCCAGACCCTTGAGCACCACCCAGGCATTGAACGGCGACAGGCACATGCCAGCCGAGCGCATCACGCTCATGAAGGGGCCGTCGATCAGCGCCGCCGGCCCGCAGATCGCGCCGGCGACGACGCGGCCCTGTCCGTCCAGGTACTTGGTGCCCGAGTGGATGATCAGGTCGGCGCCCAGCCTGGCCGGCTGCTGCAGCGCCGGCGAGCAGAAGCAGTTGTCCACCGCCAGCAGCGCGCCCGCGCCGTGCGCGATGTCGGCCAGCGCGCGGATGTCGCAGACCTCGGTGAGCGGATTGCTCGGCGTCTCGGCGAACAGCAGCTTCGTCTCGGGGCGCAGCGCCGCGCGCCACGCCTCGGGATCGGTCTGCGACACGAAGGTGGTCTGCACGCCGAACTTGCCGAACTCGCCCTGCAGCAGCTTGATGGTCGAGCCGAACACGCTGCGCGAGCAGATGACATGGTCGCCCGCCTTCAGCAGGCCCATCACCAGCAGCATGATGGCCGACATGCCGCTGGATGTGGCGATGCAGGCCTCGGTGCCTTCCAGCGCCGCCAGGCGGCGCTCCATCATCATGGTCGTCGGGTTGGTGAAGCGGCTGTAGACGAAGGCTTCCTCCTCCTGCGCGAAGCGTGCCGCGGCGGTGGCCGCGTCAGGATGGACGAAGCTGCTGGTCAGGAACAGCGCCTCCGAGTTCTCGCCCCACGGCGTGGCCGGCAGGCCCTGGCGCACGGCCAGCGTCTCCAGCCGGACATCGTCGGCGAACTCGAGGCGCGGCAGGCGCTTGGGCTCGGTCATGCGGTTCTCTCCGGGTCAGGCGACGGACAGGTTCACTGCGACGGGCTCTGCAGCGACAGGCGGGTGCGCTCGGCGCCCTCCTCGTCCTGCGGCTGGCTGGCGCGCTGGGTCTGGATGGCGTCGAAGTCCTCGGCCGAGACGTCGCCGGTGATGTAGTGGCCGTCGAAGCATGAGGCCTCCACGCCCTTCAGGTCCGGGCGCAGCGCGTGCACCGCACGCTTCATCGCGTCGACATCCTGGTAGATCAGCGCGTCGCAGCCGATGTAGTCGCGGATCTCGTCCATCGTGCGGCCGTGCGCGATCAGCTCGGTCTTGGTCGGCATGTCGATGCCGTAGACGTTGGGGAAGCGCACCGGCGGCGCGGCCGAGGCCATGAAGACCTTGCTGGCGCCGGCCTCGCGGGCCATCTGCACGATCTCGCGGCTGGTGGTGCCGCGCACGATCGAGTCGTCGACCAGCAGCACGTTGCGGCCCTTGAACTCCATGCCGATGGCATTGAGCTTCTGGCGCACGCTCTTCTTGCGCACGCCCTGCCCCGGCATGATGAAGGTGCGGCCGACATAGCGGTTCTTCACGAAGCCCTCGCGGTAGGGCTTGCCGAGCTTCTGCGCCAGCTGCATCGCCGCCGGACGGCTGGACTCGGGGATCGGGATGACCACGTCGATCTCGCTGGGCGGCATCATGTTGATGACGCGCTGCGCCAGCGTCTCGCCCATGTTCAGGCGGGCGTGGTAGACCGAGATGCCGTCGATGACCGAATCCGGGCGCGCCAGGTAGACGAACTCGAACACGCAGGGGTTGAGCACCGGACGCTCGGCGCACTGGCGGGTGTGCATCTGGCCGTCGAGCGAGATGAAGACCGCCTCGCCGGGCTCGACATCGCGCACCAGGCGGTGGCCGGTGCCTTCCAGCGTGACCGACTCGCTGGCGACCATCCAGTCGGTGCCCTCGGCGGTCTCGGACGCGCCCAGGCACAGCGGCCGGATGCCGAACGGATCGCGGAAGGCCAGCAGGCCGTAGCCGGCGATCAGCGCGATCACCGCATACGAGCCCTTGACGCGGCGGTGCACCGCCGCGACCGCCTTGAAGATCTCCTCGTGCGTCAGCGGCAGGTCGCGCGCGGCCTGCTCGAGCTCATGCGCCAGCACGTTGATCAGCACCTCGGTGTCGCTCTCGGTGTTGATGTGGCGGCGGTCGATGTCGAACAGCTCCTTCTTCAGCGCATGCGCGTTGGTGATGTTGCCGTTGTGCACCAGCACCACGCCGAAGGGCGCGTTGACATAGAAGGGCTGAGCCTCTTCCTCGCTGTAGGCGTTGCCCGCGGTCGGATAGCGGACCTGGCCCAGGCCGAGCGTGCCCGGCAGCGCGCGCATGTTGCGGGTGCGGAAGACGTCGCGCACCATGCCGCGGGCCTTGTGCATGAAGAACTTCGTGCCCATCGCGGTCACGATGCCGGCCGCGTCCTGGCCCCGGTGCTGCAGCAGCAGCAGCGCGTCATAGATCAACTGGTTGACGGGCGACTTGGAAATCACCCCGACGATGCCACACATCGTTCACTCCATCTTCAGCAACAAACAGGTCCGGGAAGGGCGATCAGGACCGCCCTTCCCGAGGGAATTCTTGCAGGCGCCAGGCTTCAGGACACCGGCGCGGCGGGCTCAGCCGGCGGCGAGACGCCCGCCGGCCCCCAGTCGCCCGGCAGCCACGGCGCCAGCCAGCCGTGGACCTTCGCGATCCAGCCGATGCCGCTGGAGACCTGCCAGGCGTCCTGGCGCGCCAGCGGCGTCAGCGACAGCATCATCGCCAGCGCCCACAGCACCAGCACGCCGCGCAGCAGCCCGAAGCCGGCGCCCAGCAGCCGGTCCAGCGGCGCCAGCGGCGAGGCCTGGATCAGCTGCTGCAGCAGCCAGGCCAGCAGGCGCCAGGCCAGCAGCGTGACGATGAAGCAGACCACCAGCCCGGTCAGTCGTGCCAGCGGACTGTCGGCGGCCTGAGGCTGCAGCATCCGCGCCACATCGCCGCCCCAGGCCTGGGACAGCAGCCAGGCGACGAACCAGCCCGCCAGCGACATCAACTCGCTGACCAAGCCGCGCAGCACGCCGGCCACGACCGACATCAGCAGCACCGCCAGCATCGACAGGTCGATCCATCCCAGATCCTCCAGCAGCATCATGCCCGCGCGGCCCGGTCCAGCGGCGCGCTCAGAGCGGCAGCACCGCGGCGCTGACGCCGGCAGCCTTGAGCTTCGAGGCGGCGCGCGCAGCCTCCTCCTTGGTCGAGAACGGCCCCAGGCGCACACGGGTACGCCGACCGGACGAGGTGTCGACATGCTGCTCGAAGGACTTCAGGCCCAGGCCCTCGACGCGCTGGCGCGTCTCGCGCACCGTGCGGGCCTCCGAGAAGGAGCCGACCTGAACGACATAGCGCCGCTCGTCGCGCGCCTTGTCCTTCTCGCGCTCGCGGCGGGCCTTTTCGGCAGCGGCGGCCTTTTCTGCGGCAGCTGCCTTCTCGGCCCGTTCACGGCGCAGGCGCTCCTTCTCGGCCCGCTCAGCACGTTCTGCGCGTTCGGCCTTTTCCTTCTCAGCCTTTTCACGGGCCCGCTCGAGCCGCAGGCGCTCCTGGCGCGCCTTCTCGGCCCGCTCGGCTTTTTCAGCTGCGGCCTTGTCGGCTGCGGCCTTCTGGCGCTCGCGCTCGCGGGCCTCGGCCTGCGCGTCGCGCGGCTCGGTGATGATGTCGTCCTTGGGCGCCTTGGCCACCGCCATGCCGGCAGCGGCTCCGACCGCGGCCACGCCGGCACCGGCCATCGCCATCTGCGTCGCGCTCAGGCCAGGCGCCTGGGAAGCGGCGGCTGCGGCGGCCGATGCCGCCATCGCAGGCTGCGATGCCGTGACACTGGCCGGATCCGCACCTGGCTGCAGGCCGGCGGCCGTGCCTTCGCGCATCACGATCTCGGCGGGCTCGCCGGGCATGCGCACCGTCAGCTCCGGCCGGGCCGGACGCGGCGTCGCATCGAAGACATAAGGCAGGGCCACCACCGCCAGCCCGACCAGCACCGCCACGCCGATCAGGCGCCGGCGAGCCCGGGTGCGCAGAAGCTCCACCTGCGCCGGATCCTGCGGCGGCAGGCGGCGCGCAGCGGGCTCGGACGACTTGCGCTTGAGAGAGGAGAGAAGACCCATCTGGTTCAGCCGTCAGGCCGCTTTGGTCGGGGCACCCGCAGCCGGCCCGACATGGGCCGCACCCAGTCTCGGCAGTCCCTTCTGCAGCACTCCACCGACGGTGTGGAACGATCCGAAGACGACGATTCTATCAGTGGGGTCGGCTGACTTCAGGGATTGCCCCAGGGCGGCGACCGGATCGGCGTGCAGCACGATGCGCTGCGGCGGCAGCGGCGCGGCATCCGCCGGCCGGGCGGCAATCGCCGTCTCGATCGCGGCGCGCAGCTGCTCGGGCGAGGCGGCACGGCCGATGTCGAGCGCGCACAGATGCCAGGTGTCGACCAGCGGCAGCAGCGGCGCGACCAGCCCGGCCAGATCCTTGTCGGCCATCGCGCCCAGCACCGCGTGGGTGCGCGGGAAGTAGCCCATCTGATCGAGGTTCTGCGCCAGCACCGCCGCCGCATGCGGGTTGTGGGCCACGTCGAGCACCAGCGTCGGCTGGCCCGGCACCACCTGGAAGCGCCCGGGCAGCTCCACCAGCGCCAGGCCGTTGCGGATGGCCTGCGCCGGCACCGGCAGGCGCGAGCGCATCGCCTCCAGCGCCGCCAGCACGCCCGCGGCATTGATCAGCTGGTTGGCGCCGCGCAGCGCCGGATAGCCCAGCGCGTTCCAGCGCCGCCCGCGCCCGCTCCAGCCCCACTGCTGGCGGTCGCCGGCATAGTTGAAGTCGCGGCCGAAGCGCCAGAGGTCGGCGCCGAGCGCCTCGGCGTGGTCGACCACGCTCTGCGGCGGCACCGGGTCGGAGACCACCACCGGACGGCCCGGGCGCATGATGCCGGCCTTCTCGCGGCCGATCGCCTCGCGGTCCGGCCCCAGCCAGTCCATGTGGTCGAGATCGATGCTGGTGATGACCGCGCAGTCGGTGTCGATGATGTTGACCGCGTCGAGCCGCCCGCCCAGGCCCACCTCCAGGATCACCGCATCCAGCGACTGCACGCTCATCGCGCGCAGGATGGCCAGCGTGGTGAACTCGAAATAGGTCAGCGACTGCCCGGTGGCCAGGCGCGCAGCCTCGACCGCCTCGAAATGCGGCAGCAGCAGCTCAGCGGCCACCACCTCGCCGTTCAGGCGCATGCGCTCCTCGAAGCGCACCAGATGCGGCGAGCCGTAGACCGCGGTGCGGTAGCCGGCCTGCATCAGGATGGATTCGAGCATCGCGCAGGTCGAGCCCTTGCCGTTGGTCCCGGCCACCGTGAACACCGGCACCTCGAAGCGCAGGCCGAGCTGCTCGCGCACGCGCTGCACACGCTCCAGGCCCAGCTCGATCGTCGACGGATGCAGCCGCTCGCAGTGGGCGAGCCAGTCGGAAAGGGTCATCATCTCGAAGGAGATCTCGGAGGAGGTCTCGAAGGCAGACTCGGAAAAGACCGAGGGCGCCTCGCGGACGCCCCCGGACGACAGGCCATGACGGCGGCGATCAGGACACCGCGTCGGCGCTCTGGCGCTGCAGCATCGCCAGCAGCTTGGCCACGGTCGGACGCAGCTCGCGGCGGTCGACGATCATGTCGAGCGCGCCCTTCTGCAGCAGGAACTCGGAGCGCTGGAAGCCCTCGGGCAGCTTCTCGCGCACGGTGTTCTCGATCACGCGCGGGCCGGCAAAGCCGATCAGCGCCTTCGGCTCGGCGATGACCACGTCGCCGACGAAGGCGAAGGAAGCCGACACGCCGCCCATCGTCGGGTCGGTCAGCACGCTGATGTAGGGCAGCTTGGCGCGGGCCAGGCGGGTCAGCGCCGCGTTGGTCTTGGCCATCTGCATCAGCGACAGCAGGCCTTCCTGCATGCGCGCGCCGCCGGTGGCGGTGAAGCAGATGAAGGGCACCTTCTGCTCGAGCGCGGTCTCGACACCGCGCGCGAAGCGCTCGCCAACCACCGAGCCCATCGAGCCGCCCATGAAGTCGAACTCGAAGCACGCGGCCACGACCGGCATGCTCATCACCGAGCCGCCCATCACGACGAGCGCATCGGTCTCGCCGGTGGCTTCCATCGCTTCCTTGATGCGGTCAGGGTACTTCTTGCTGTCCTTGAACTTCAGCGCGTCGACCGGCACCACCTCCTGCGCCACCTCGTAGCGACCTTCGTCGTCGAGAAAGGCGTTCAGGCGCTCGCGCGCGCCGATGCGGTGGTGATGACCGCACTTCGGGCAGACATTCACATTGCCGTCGAGATCGGTCTTGTACAGGACCGTCTCGCAGGCGTCGCACTTGACCCAGAGGCCTTCGGGCATGGCCCGGCGCTCGCTGGGCCGGGACTGCTGGATCTTCGGGGGCAGCAGCTTGTCGAGCCAACTCATGCGGATTCTCCTGCGGATGAAGCTTGCAGTTGCAGCGTGTCGAGGGCCGCGCGGATCTCGCGCAGGAAGCCGGCGGCAACGCCCGGCACCCGCTCGCGCGGCTCGTTCTCGATCAGCTGGATGATACGGGAGCCGATGACGACCGCATCGGACACCTGCGCGACCGCCACCGCCGTGGCGGCATCGCGGATGCCGAAGCCGACGCCGACCGGCACGTTCACCGCGGCACGGATGCGCGGCACCATCGCCGCCACCGCCGCGGTGTCGAGGTGACCGGCACCGGTCACGCCCTTGAGCGACACATAGTAGACATAGCCGGTCGCGATGCGGCCGACCTCCTGCATGCGCGCGTCGGTCGAGGTCGGCGCCAGCAGGAAGATCGCGTCCATGTCGGCCGCACGCAAGCGGGCGGCGAAGGCCTCGCACTCCTGCGGCGGGTAGTCGACGATCAGCACGCCGTCGACGCCGGCAGCCTTCGCGTCATCGACGAAGCGGTCGGGCCCGAAGCACTCGACCGGATTGGCATAGCCCATCAGCACGACCGGCGTGCTGGCATCGTCCTGGCGGAAGGCGCGCACCATCGCCAGCACGTCGGCGGTGGAAACGCCCTTGAGCAGCGCACGCTCGCTGGCGCGCTGGATGACCGGGCCGTCGGCCATCGGGTCGGAGAAGGGCACGCCCAGCTCGATGACATCGGCGCCGGCGGCGACCATCGCGTGCATCAGCTCGACCGTCACGTCGGCATAGGGGTCGCCCGCGGTGACATAGGGAATCAGGGCCTTGCGGCCTTCGGCGGCCAGGCGGGCGAAGGTGGTCTGGATGCGGCTCACTGGGCAGCTCCGTTGATCTGGCCCTTGACGGACAGGCCGCGGCACGACGGGCGGCAGTAGAACTCGGCGCCCGACAGGTCGGCCACCGTGCCGATGTCCTTGTCGCCACGACCCGAGAGGTTGACCAGGATGTGCTGATCCGGGCGCATCGTCTTGGCCAGCTTCATCGCGTAGGCGACTGCATGGCTGGATTCCAGCGCCGGGATGATGCCCTCGGTGCGGCAGAGGTAGTGGAAGGCCTCGAGCGCTTCCCGGTCGGTGATGCCGACGTACTCGGCGCGGCCGATGTCCTTCAGGTAGGCATGCTCCGGGCCGACGCCGGGATAGTCCAGACCGGCGGAGACGGAGTGCGTCTCGGTGATCTGGCCGTTGGCGTCCTGCAGGATGTAGGTGCGGTTGCCATGCAGCACGCCGGGCCTGCCCAGCTGCAGCGAGGCGGAGTGCCTGTTCGTGTCCATGCCCTCGCCCGCCGCCTCGACGCCGATCAGGCGCGTGGCCTCATGCGGGATGTACGGGTAGAAGATGCCCATCGCATTGGAGCCGCCGCCCACGCAGGCCACCACCGCATCGGGCTGGCGCTCGGCGCCGCCGCCCAGCTCGGCGATCATCTCGGGCATCTGCGCCAGGCACTCCTGGCCGATGATGCTCTGGAAGTCGCGCACCATCGCCGGGTACGGGTGCGGACCCGCGACCGTGCCGATGATGTAGAAGGTGTTCTCGACGTTCGTCACCCAGTCGCGCATCGCCTCGTTCAGCGCGTCCTTGAGCGTCTTGCTGCCCGACTCGACCGGCACCACCTTGGCGCCGAGCAGGTGCATGCGATAGACGTTCGGGCTCTGGCGCTTGACGTCCTCGGCGCCCATGTAGACGACGCACTCCAGGCCGTAGCGGGCGCAGATCGTCGCGGTGGCCACGCCGTGCTGGCCGGCGCCGGTCTCGGCGATCACGCGCGGCTTGCCCATGCGCCGGGCCAGCAGCGCCTGGCCGATGACGTTGTTGATCTTGTGCGCGCCGGTGTGATTGAGGTCCTCGCGCTTGAGGAAGATCTGCGCGCCGCCCATCTCGCGGCTCATGCGCGCGGCGTGGTAGACGGGGCTCGGGCGGCCGACGAAGTGCTTGAGCTCGCGGCGGAACTCGGCGAGGAACTCGGCGTCGTCGCGGTAGCGGTCGTAGGCCTGGCGCAGCTCGTCGAGGGCGTGGCTCAGCGTCTCGGCAACGAAGCTGCCGCCGTAGATGCCGAAATGCCCGCGGGCATCGGGCTGGTCGTACTGGAACATGGTCGGGAATCCGGTGAAGACAGGAAGATCTCGGAAATCTCGGGAATCACTCGCCGCGGTCGGCGTCGGCACGGCGTGCGTCGGCCTCGCGGACGGCTTCGCAGAACCGGCGCATCAGCTCGGCGTCCTTCAGACCCTTGCCGACCTCGACGCCGGAACTCACGTCAACGGCCCAGGGCCGCACGCGAAGCACGCCATCGATCACGTTGGCAGGACTCAACCCACCAGACAAAACGACCGGACGGAGCACGCCGGACGGAACGAGAGACCAATCGAAGACCTTTCCGCCTCCGCCATAGCCTTCGACATGCGCGTCGAGCAGGATGGCCTGGGCATTGGGATAAGACTGTGCAAAGTCTAACAAATCGAAGCCGGGCTTCATCCGTGCCGCCCGCATGTAGGGGCGCCGGCCGGTGCTGGCGGCGTCGCACTGCGCAGGAGTTTCATCTCCGTGAAACTGCAGCAGCAGGTTCGGAATGGCGGTGCAGGCCGCATCGATCTCCGGCGGCGTGGCATTGACGAACAGCCCGACCGGCATCACGAAGGGCGGCAGGCGCCGCGCCAGTTCGGCCGCGCGGGCCAGCGTCACATGACGGGCGCTGCCCGACCAGAGCACGAAGCCGACCGCGTCCGCACCGGCCTCGACCGCGGCATCGACATCGGCTTCGCGGGTCAGGCCGCAGATCTTGATGCGCGTGCGCGCGGCGCGGGACAGAGTGGCTGGCATCGAAGGCTCGGCAGATTCGGGAAGACTCAGGAACGGGACAGGCTGCAGACCGACCGCGCAGGCGGCCGGCTTCGGACTCAGGCCGCAGGCAGACCGTCGTCGGCCGCGCCGGGCAGCACGTCGAAGCCCGCGGTGCGCATCGGCAGCCCGAGGTGCGCATCGTAGCGGGGACCGAGGAAATACAGCCCGTCCGGGGAGAAGGTCGGCGCAGCGCAGTCGCGGTCGCGCGAGGCCAGCACCTCGGCCATCCAGCCGCTGGGCCGGTTGCCGCTGCCGACGGCGACCATGCAGCCCATGATGTTGCGGATCATGTGGTGCAGGAAGGCCACCGCCTCGAAGTCGAAGCGCCAGTAGGCACCGCAGCGTCGCACGCCGATCTCGCGCATCAGCTTGACCGGCGAGGCCGCCTGGCATTCCGAGGAGCGGAAGGCCGAGAAGTCGTGCTCGCCGATCAGGTGCGCCGCGGCCTCGCGCATTGCCTCGCCGTCGAGCCGGCGGAAGGACCAGCCCACCGAGCCGGCGTCGATCGACGGCCGCATCGGCGACTCGAGAAGGATGTAGGCGTAGCGCCGCCCGCGCGCATGGTTGCGGGCATGGAAGTCGTCCGGCACGGTGCGGCACCACTGCACCGCGATGTCGGCGGGCAGGTAGCGGTTGGTGCCGCGCAGCCAGGAGAAGGGTTCACGCACCCGGTCGGTGTCGAAGTGCACGACCTGATTCAGGCCATGCACCCCGGTGTCGGTGCGACCGGCGCAGACGGTGTGGATCGGCGCGGCCGCGAACTGCGACAGCGCCGATTCCAGATGATCCTGGACCGTGGCGCCGCCGGGCTGGCTCTGCCAGCCGTGATAGGCGCTGCCACGGTAGGTGACGCCTAGCGCGATGCGCAAGGCGTCGTTCCCTGCACGGGAAAGGAGGCGGACTGGAACCGGGCGATCACGCCAGACCGTCGAGCATCGACTGCGCGCGGGCCTTCAGCTCGGCACTGTCGGTCTTCTCGATGACGTCCTGCAGCATGTCGCGGGCCGACTCCTTGTCGCCGAAGTCGAGGAACTCCTTGGCGAGGTCGACCTTGCGGGCGAGCGGATCGCCGTCGTCCTCGGTGCCATCGAGCAGCACCGGATACTCGTCGACGATCGAGTCCGGCGCAGGCGACTGCGTCGGGTTCAGGTCGAAGTCGAGCGACAGGCCGTCGAAGTCGACCTTCGAGGCGCTGGTCGCGGCCGCCGCCGACAGAGTCGGCTCGGAGATGTCGGGCAGGTCGTGCAGCTCGAAGTCGATCATGCCGCTGCCCGAGTCCGGGCCGGCGTCAGGCTGGCGGCTGTCGACGAAGCTGGCGTCCGCGGCGCTGACATAGCCCCCCGCCACCGAGGGCAGATCATCCATCGGCGCCGGCAGCGAGATGTCCAGATCGACTTCGTCGACGGCCGGTGCAGCCACCCGGGGCGCGGCGAAGGACGGCGCGGGCGTGTCGACGATCGCATCCAGATCCAGATCCGGCACCGAAGCCGCGGCGGCAGCACCCGCCACGCCTGCAGCACCCAACCCCACTGCCGTGCCGAAGCGCGACGGCGACGGCACCACCGACTGCGGCATCGTGCTGGCACCGAGCGGCTCGCGCGGCAGGTTGCCGGCCAGATCGGCGCCCGGCTGACCGCCCGGCTCGTACAGCGGATTCTCGGGATCGATCGAGCGACCGAGCTCCTGGGCACGCAGCCAGTCCTCGCCCTGACCGCCGGTCAGGCCGTAGAGCTCGCCGGCGAGCATCTCGTAGCCCTTGGTGTCACGACGCTTGGCGTAGACCTCGAGCAGCTTGGTGCGGATGGCCAGGCGCTCCGGATTGGCGCGCATCGCCTCCTTCAGGATTTCCTCGGCCTGCAGGTCGCGGCCGTAGGCCAGGTAGACATCGGCCTCGGCAACCGGATCGACGTCGCCGATCGCATCGATCTGGCTCAGCGAGTAGCTCATCGACGACGGCGAGCCGGAGGCTGCCGCGTCACGGGTGTCGACCCGCTGGCCACCGCTGGCGCCGAAGAAGGAGTCCGGCTGCATCCGGCTCTCGAGGAAGGAAGTGACGCCGGCCTCGTCCTTGCTGCGGCCACGCAGGCGGTAGTAGCCCAGGCCGGCCAGGATCGCCAGGATCAGGCCGGCGCCCGGCAGCAGCAGCGGATTCTCGGACAGCGAGTCGAGCAGCGAGGGCTCTTCCGCGGTGACCGGATCCATCGGCAGCGGCGGACGCGAGGCGGCGACCGGCGGTGCCTCGGGCATGCTGGCGGCCACGGCAGGTGCGGAAGCCGGCGGCGGCGCGATCAGCGGCTCGGAGGCCACCTGCGGCGGTGCGGTGACCGCGGCGATCGCCTCGGAGGCCTTGACGGCCGGCGCGGAGGCCACGCTGACGACCGGTGCCGGCAGCACCGCGCCCGGCGCGCTGGCACCCGGCTTCACACCGGAAGCCGCCAGCATCTTGTTAAGTTCGATGCGGTTACGCTCGGCTTCGGCGCGGCGGTCTGCAAGCTCTTGGTTGGCCCGATCCTTGATCACCTTCTCGTCGGCCGCTGCGGCGGCAGACTTGGCAGGAGCGCCGGGAACGATCTTCAGCGCATCCTTCGGCTGATTTTCAGTGCCGGTACGGACTTCGACGCCGGCCTTGACATCGCCGCTGGCCTTGCGCGAGGACTCAGGCGCGCGGGTCTGCTCAGGCACGGCCGAGGCCAGGCGCTGACGGTAGGCGTTGAAGTTGGCGCTCTGGGCCAGGATCGTGCGGCGGGCCTGGCGCTCGTCGATGCTGGCCAGCTTGTCCTGGCTCGGCACGTTCAGCACCGCACCAGCACGCAGGCGGTTCATGTTGTTGCCGGCAAAGGCCTGGCTGTTGCCCTGGTACAGGCCGACCAGCATCTGGTCGAGCGAGACGCCGGACACCTGCAGCTTGGTCGCGATGCCCGACAGCGTATCGCCCGGGCGCACGGTGTACTGACTGCCCTCGGCCGTCTGGGCGGAATCGCTCGAAGGAGCCGGTGAAGGCGTGGGCGCAGGCGCTGCGGCACGACGGGCGGCGGCCTTGGAGGCGGCGTCCGCAGCAGCGGAGGCCGCCGCAGCACGACGCGCTTCCGCACGCGATGCAGCGTCTGCGGCAGCCGTCGCAGGAGCCTGGGCCGGCTCGGCGCGCGAAGCACGTGCAGGCGCCGGCGCAGCGGCGATCGCCGCCGGTGTGGTCGGGGCCGGCACCTTGGCGGTCGACGGCGGATCGAACAGCAGCGTGTATTCGCGCAGCAGGCGGCCGCTCGACCACGACAGCTCGAGAATCACGTCGACGAACGGCTCCTGGACCGGACGATCGCTGGTGATGCGCAGGAAGGGCGTGCCATCGGCTCGACGCTGCAGCGTGACCGAGGTCGACGGCAGCACCGGGTTGTAGTCGACGCCGGCGATGCGATAGGCATCCGGCGGCGCGACCTTCACCCGCAGGTTGGCGGCCTCGTCAGGCGTCAGGCTGGTGACATCGATGTCGGCCTTCAGGGTCTCGCCCAATGCCGACTGGACGCTGAGCCGTCCGAGGCTGAGCGCCGAGGCCGGCGTCATCGTGCCGATGATCGCCATCATGGCGGCAGCGGCCGCGATCTGTTTCAGAGCCAAACGCCCGGTGCGCTTCGTCTCGGTTTTCAAGGCGTCTCCCAAGCTGCGAACCCCGGATCCTCTCCGTCTTTCGCACCAGTCAATACGGGCTTTGCCCGCTCAAATATCCGAAAATACAATAACATCAAGCAGATACAAAGACAAGCTCATGCTCTGCCTGACATTCGGAGCTTCTCGCACGATCGCTTGGCGTGCAATTGACCCTGCGCAGGCCCGTTGCCCGAGGGCAACGGACATCCGCACATTTTGCGGATCGAGGAGCAGGATAACGGATCAGGCGTCGAGCAGGATGCGCAGCATGCGGCGCAGCGGCTCGGCCGCGCCCCACAGCAGCTGGTCGCCGATGGTGAAGGCGCCGACGTACTCGGGACCCATCGCCAGCTTGCGGATGCGGCCGACCGGAATGGTCAGCGTGCCGGTCGTGGCCACCGGGGTCAGGTCACGGATGGTGGCCTCGCGGGTGTTCGGCACCACCTTCACCCACTCGTTGTCGGCGGCGATCATCGCCTCGATGTCCGCGGTCGGCACATTCTTCTTCAGCTTGAAGGTCAGGGCCTGCGAGTGGCAGCGCATCGCGCCGATGCGCACGCAGAAGCCGTCCACCGGAATCGGCGCCGAGCCGAAGCCTTCGCCCAGACCCAGGATCTTGTTGGTCTCGGCCATGCCCTTCCACTCTTCCTTGGACTGACCGTTGCCCAGATCCTTGTCGATCCACGGGATCAGCGAACCGCCCAGCGGCACGCCGAAGTTGGCGGTCTCGGCCGGGGTCAGCGCACGCTGCTTGGCGATGATCTGGCGATCGATCTCGAGAATGGCGCTCTTCGGATCGTCGAGCAGCGACTTGACCTCGGCGTTCAGCGTGCCGTACTGCGTCAGCAGCTCGCGCATGTGCTGCGCGCCGCCGCCCGAGGCGGCCTGGTAGGTCTGCGTCGACATCCACTCGACCAGACCGGCCTTGTAGAGCGCGCCCACGCCCATCAGCATGCAGCTGACGGTGCAGTTGCCGCCCACCCAGTTCCTGCCGCCCTTGGCCAGCGCGTCCTTGATCACCGGCATGTTGACCGGGTCGAGAATGATGACCGCGTCATCCTTCATGCGCAGCGTGGAGGCCGCGTCGATCCAGTGGCCGTTCCAGCCGGCCGCACGCAGCTTCGGAAACACCTCGGTGGTGTAGTCGCCGCCCTGCGCGGTGATGATGATCTCGCAGCGCTTCAGGGCCTCGATGTCGTAGGCGTCCTGCAGCTTGGTCTCGTTCCTGGCCATCGACGGCGCGGCGCCGCCGGCGTTCGAGGTCGAGAAGAACAGCGGCTCGATCAGGCCGAAGTCGCCCTCGGCCTGCATGCGATCCATCAGGACGGAGCCGACCATGCCGCGCCATCCGACCAATCCGACGAGTTTCATTTTCTTGCCCTTTCCGTGGCGCTTTCCTGGCGCCGTTTGACGAGTGGTGTCCCGACCCTCCCCGGCTCGCTTCGCCGGGGTTGAGGGAGGAACAGGCGAGACGAGGCGGAGCGGTCAGCTCTTGGTAATGCCTTTGCCGGTGATCGCCGCGACCACGGCGTCACCCATCTCGCGCGTGCCCACCCGCGTCGTTCCCTCCGACCAGATGTCCGGCGTGCGCAGGCCGGCGGCCAGCACAGCGCGAACAGCCGACTCGATCCGGTCGGCCGCTTCAGGCTGGTTGAGGGAGAAACGAAGCATCATGGCAGCGGACAGGATTGTAGCCAGAGGATTGGCCACGCCCTTGCCGGCGATGTCGGGCGCGCTGCCGTGGCTGGGCTCGTACAGGCCCTGACCGTTGGCATTGAGCGACGCCGAGGGCAGCATGCCGATCGAGCCGGTCAGCATCGCCGCCTCGTCCGACAGGATGTCGCCGAACATGTTGCCGGTGAAGAGCACGTCGAACTTCTTCGGCGCCTTGACCAGCTGCATCGCGGCGTTGTCGACGTACATGTGCTCGAGCTCGACGTCCGGATACTGCTGATGCACCTCGGTGACCACGTCCTTCCAGAACTGGAAGGTCTCCAGCACATTGGCCTTGTCGACCGAGGTGACCTTCTTCGAGCGCTTGCGCGCGGCCTGGAAGGCAACGTGCGCGATGCGCTCGATCTCCGGGCGGCTGTAGCGCATCGTGTCGAAGGCTTCCTCGGCGCCGGGGAAGTGGCCATCGGTGGCGACGCGGCGGCCGCGCGGCTGGCCGAAGTAGATGTCGCCGGTGAGCTCGCGGATGATCAGGATGTCCAGGCCCGCGATCAGCTCGGGCTTCAGGCTCGAGGCGCCGACGAGCTGCTCGTAGCAGATGGCCGGACGGAAGTTGGCAAAGAGGCCCAGCGCCTTGCGCAGGCCCAGGATGGCCTGCTCGGGGCGCAGGCGGCGCTCGAGCGTGTCGTACTTCCAGTCGCCGACGGCGCCGAACAGGATGGCGTCGGAATCCTGGGCCAGCTTCAGCGTCGACTCGGGCAGCGGATGGCCGGCGACTTCATAGGCGGCGCCGCCGACCGGTGCGGTCTCCATCTCGAGCGGCAGCTCGAGCACGTTCAGGACCTTGACGGCCTCGGCGACGATCTCGGTGCCGATGCCGTCACCGGGCAGGACTGCAATCTTGTGGGTCATGGTGAATCTCGGAAAGACGGGAAGGACGCGAAAGACAGGAACGGGGACGGCGGCTCAGCCGACCTGGCGGTGCGCCAGCCAGGGCATGCGGGCCAGACGCTCGGCCTCGAAGGCCTGGATCTTGTCCTTCTGGCGCAGCGTCAGGCCGATGTCGTCGAAGCCGTTGACCAGGCAGTACTTGCGGAAGGGCTGCACGTCGAAGGCGATCTCGGTGCCGTCCGGCTTGACGATGACCTGGCGCGGCAGATCGACGGTCAGCTGGTAGCCGGGAAAGGCGAAGACCTCGTCGAAGAGCTGCGCGACCACGCTGTCCGGCAGCTGGATCGGCAGCAGACCGTTCTTGAAGCAGTTGCTGAAGAAGATGTCGGCGAAGCTCGGCGCGATGATGGCGCGGAATCCGAACTGCTCCAGCGCCCAGGGCGCGTGCTCGCGGCTGGAGCCGCAGCCGAAGTTCTTGCGCGCCAGCAGCACCGAGGCGCCAGCATAGCGCGGCTGGTTCAGCACGAAGTCGGGGTTGGGCTGGCGGGCCGACTCCGGCACGCCGGGCTGGCCCGGCTGGTCGAGATAGCGCCACTCGTCGAACAGGTTCGGGCCGAAGCCGCTGCGCTGGATCGACTTGAGGAACTGCTTCGGGATGATCGCGTCGGTGTCGACATTGTCGCGATCCATCGGGGCCACCAGGCCCTGGTGAACGGTGAAGGCTTGCATGGTGCGTGTGTTCTCAGGCGTCTTTTGCTCAGGCGATCGAGCGGATGTCGACGAAGCGGCCTTCCAGCGCGGCCGCGGCGGCCATCGCCGGGCTGACCAGGTGGGTGCGGCCACCGGCGCCCTGACGGCCCTCGAAGTTGCGGTTGCTGGTCGAGGCGCAGCGCTCGCCCGGCTCCAGGCGGTCGGCGTTCATCGCCAGGCACATCGAGCAGCCCGGCTCGCGCCACTCGAAGCCGGCGGCCTTGAAGACCTGGTCGAGACCTTCGGCCTCGGCCTGCGCCTTGACCAGGCCCGAGCCCGGCACGACCAGCGCGCGCTTGACGTTGGCGGCCACGCGCTTGTTCAGGCGGCGCACGACGGCCGCGGCTTCCCGCATGTCCTCGATGCGGCTGTTGGTGCACGAGCCGATGAAGACTTGGTCGACATGGATGTCCGACATCGCCTTGTTGGGCTCGAGCGCCATGTACTTCAGCGCGCGCTCCATCGCGTCGCGCTTGACCGGATCGCGCTCCTTCTCGGGATCGGGCACGCGCGCATCGACGCCGGTGACCATTTCCGGGCTGGTGCCCCAGGTGACCTGCGGCACGATCTGCGCGGCATCCAGCTCGACCACCGCATCGAACACCGCATCGGCATCCGAGTGCAGCGTGCGCCAGTGCGACACCGCCAGATCCCATTCCGGCCCGGTCGGCGCGAAGGGGCGGCCCTTGACGTACTCGATGGTCTTGTCGTCGACCGCGACCAGGCCGGCGCGCGCGCCCGCCTCGATCGCCATGTTGCAGACCGTCATGCGGCCCTCGATGCTCAGCGCGCGGATCGCCGCGCCGCCGAACTCGATGGTGTAGCCGGTGCCGCCGGCGGTGCCGATGCGGCCGATGATGGCCAGCACGATGTCCTTGGCGGTGATGCCGGGCGCGACCTGACCGTCGACCTTCACCAGCATGTTCTTCGCCTTCTTGGCCAGCAGCGTCTGGGTGGCCATGACATGCTCGACCTCGGAGGTGCCGATGCCGTGCGCCAGCGCACCGAAGGCGCCGTGCGTCGAGGTGTGGCTGTCGCCGCAGACCACCGTCATGCCCGGCAGCGTGGCGCCCTGCTCCGGGCCCATGACGTGCACGATGCCCTGGCGGCTGTCCATGAAGGGGAAATAGGCAGCCGAGCCGAATTCCTTGATGTTGGCATCCAGCGTGACGATCTGCTGGCGCGAGATCGGGTCCTTGATGCCGTCGTAGCCCAGCTCCCAGCCGTCGGTCGGGGTGTTGTGGTCGGCGGTGGCGACCACCGAGCTGACGCGCCAGAGCTTGCGCCCGGCCAGGCGCAGGCCCTCGAAGGCCTGCGGGCTGGTCACCTCGTGCACCAGATGGCGGTCGATGTAGAGGATGGCGGTGCCGTCTTCCTCGGTGTGGACGACATGTTCGTCCCAGAGCTTGTCGTAGAGGGTGCGTCCGGTCATGACGGGTTCTCGGTGGGGGATGAGGGAAATGAGGGGGGCAAGAGGGACAGGGACGGCTCGTCCGCCGACACGAAGGCCGCCGGACAGAGGAACTCGACGAAGCGGCGCACGACCGCCGGCAGCACCTCCTGCGCGCGCACGCCGACCCGGTAGTCGCGCCGCGCCCAGGGCTCGTCCAGCGCGACGATCTCGAGCCGGAACAGCCGTGCCAGGCGCTGCGCGACCGCCGAGGGCATCAGCGCGATGCCCAGCCCGGCCTCGACCAGCTGCGCGATCGCGTCGAAGCCGCGCACCTGCATGCGTGCACGCAAGGGGCGACCCAGCTCGGTGGCCTGCGCCAGCAGCATCTGCTGCAGCGCCGCACCCGTGTGCTGGCCGATGAAGTCATGCTCGAGCAGATCGGCGAAGCGCACCGCGGCCTGCCGGCCCAGCGCATGGCCGGCCGGCGTGATCAGCACCAGCGTACCGTCGCGGTAGGGCCAGGTCTGCAGCCGCGCCGGCTCCAGCAGCGGCGGCACGAAGATGCCGACATCGGCGGCGCCTTCCGCGACCGAGCGCTGCAGCTCCGCGCTGGTCTGGTCCTCCAGACTGATGCGGATCTCGGGATGCGCGCGCGAGAAGGCCGCCAGGTCCGGCGGCAGGCATTCGGCGATCGCCGAGGCGTTGGCGACGATGCGCAGATGGCCGCGGATGCCACGCGAGAACTCGGCGACCTCCTCCTCCATCGCGTGCAGCGAGGCATGCAGGCTGCGGATGTGGCGGATCAGCGCCAGCCCGGCGGCGGTCGGCTCGACGCCGCGCGCGCGCCGCTCGAACAGCTGCACGCCCAGGCGCGTCTCCAGATCGCTCAGCCGCTTGCTCGCGGCCGCCAGCGCCAGATGCTCGCGCTCGGCCCCGCGCGTGATGCTGCGCGTCTCCGCGATGGCAAGCACCAGATTGAGCGTGACCAGATCGAAGCGCATGGGGCGTGATCTTGCCCCAGGCCGACCCCGCTCACGGTCGGCAATCGACGATGCAGCCTTCGTTCAGCGCGAAGGCTCAAGATGACGATGCGGGGACGCCACAGCCTGAGGCCTGGGCATCGGCGCCGGCACCGGCACCGGCTGCGAGGGCGCCAGCCGTCGACGGAGCCAGCGACCGCACGGACGCTCGACGCCACGGTTCAACAGGATCGACGCCACGACGATCAGCGCCATGACCGGCAGCAGGCGCAGCAGCAGCGAGGACTCCAGCGGCCGCAGCCACTCGAGCAGCATGTAGCCGATGTTCTGGTGCAGCAGATAGACCGGATAGGTCAGCAGGCCCGCCCAGGCGGTCAGCGCGGACGCGCGCATCGTCCAGCGCCGCGAAGCCACCAGCCAGAAGATCAAGAAGAAGGCGGTCAGCAGCAGCGCGACGCTCCACTCGCCGGGCGCGCCCTCCCCGGCCCGCAGGGACTGGGGCGCGGTGGCGCGTGCGACCGTCAGGAAATGGCACCACCACAGCATCATGTAGGTCTGCCGCTCCAGGCCGCGCTCGCGGATGCGGTAGAACAGCATGCCGGCGCAGAACAGTGGCGCCCACTCCAGCACCAGCAGCAGCTCCGCCAGATAGACCGGCCGGAGAAAGTCGAGCGAGGACAGCAGCAGCCAGCCGGCCATGAAGCGCTCGATGCGGGCGAGACGGTTCGCCACGATCAGGCCCAGCATGATCAGGTAGAACTGGAACTCGATCGCCAGCGACCAGTAGGCGCCATCGACATAGGGCGGCTCCTGCCCGACCCAGATCAGGTGGGTGAGCATCGTGAGATTGCCCAGCAGGGTCTGCCAGCTGACCGAGAAAGTCGGGGATGCCAGCAGCCAGGCCGTGCCGGCGGTCAGCAGCGCCGCCACCCAGTAGGCCGGATACAGGCGCGCGACCCGGGAAGCCACGAAGGCCCGTGGCGTCGCGCCCTGCGCCGACATGAAGATGACATAGCCGCTGATCATGAAGAACAGGTGCACGCCCAGATAGCCATGTGCCGACACCCAGGCCAGCCAGGCCGGCACCTCGCCGCTCACCCAGCCATCGAGCTGTCCGCGGTAGAGGAAATGGAACATGACCACGGCCAGGCAGGCCAACCCGCGCAGCAGGTCGATCTCGTGGGTTCTTTCGGCGGAAGGGGTCTGATTCATCATGGAGGCCGGCCACCCGTCGGTTCGCGTGAGCGAGCGACAGGACGCGCCAGTTCAGTGGGATCCAGAGGCTATCGACTGTCGATGGCCAAGGTCTTAGCCTCGGATGAACCGCAGGCATGAAATCCGCAGAGATGAACCGGTTTGCCCAAGCAGTAACGCCCTGCAGTCTTGCGACTGCAGGGCGTCTGCTTTCTGGCGGAAACGGAGGGATTCGAACCCTCGATGCGCTTTTGGCGCATACTCCCTTAGCAGGGGAGCACCTTCGGCCACTCGGTCACGTTTCCGGCGAAGAATTGGACTATAGCGCGATCCAGCCTGATCTGTAAACCCCTTTCAGGCCGGAATGCGCATTTCCATCCGGCAGACGAATCAGGCCGCGTCCAGGCCGAAGGCCTTGTGCAGCGCGCGCACCGCCAGCTCCATGTACTTCTCGTCGATGACCACCGAGGTCTTGATCTCGCTGGTGGTGATCATCTGGATGTTGATGCCCTCGTCGCTGAGCGCGCGGAACATCGTCGAGGCCACGCCGGCGTGCGAGCGCATGCCGATGCCGACGATCGACACCTTGCAGATCTTGGTGTCGCCGATGACCGCCTCGGCGCCCATGGCCGGCACGACCTGCGACTTCAGCAGGTCCAGCGTGCGCTGGTAGTCGTTGCGGTGGACGGTGAACGAGAAGTCGGTCTTGCCGTCATGCGAGACGTTCTGCAGGATCACGTCCACATCGATGTTGGCCTCGGCGACCTTGCCCAGGATGCCATAGGCGATGCCCGGCTTGTCCGGCACGCCCATCACGGTCAGCTTGGCTTCGTCGCGGTTGAACGCGATGCCCGACACAACGGCTTGTTCCATCTTCTCGTCTTCCTCGAAAGTGATCAGCGTGCCCGACTTGGCTTCTTCCTCGATGGCGATGTCCCACGGAGTGAAGCTCGAGAGCACGCGCAGCGGCACGCGATACTTGCCGGCGAACTCGACCGACCGGATCTGCAGCACCTTGGAGCCCAGCGACGCCATCTCCAGCATCTCCTCGAAGGAGACGGTCTTCAGGCGCTTGGCCTCCGGCACGACGCGCGGGTCGGTGGTGTAGACGCCGTCGACATCGGTGTAGATCAGGCACTCGTCGGCCTTCATCGCCGCGGCGACCGCGACGGCCGAGGTGTCCGAGCCACCGCGACCCAGGGTCGTGATGTTCATGTCCTCGTCGACACCCTGGAAGCCGGTGATGACGACCACGCGACCGGCGGCCAGGTCGGCACGCACGCGGGCGTCGTCGATGCTCTGGATGCGGGCCTTGGTGTAGGACGAATCGGTGCGGATCGGCACCTGCCAGCCGGAATAGCTGACGGCCTCCATGCCTTCGGCCTGCAGCGCCAGCGACAGCAGCCCCACCGAGACCTGCTCGCCGGTGCAGGCGATCATGTCGAGCTCGCGGGTGACGGCCGGCGTCTGGACCGCAGGCGAGACATCCTTGGCCAGGCCGAGCAGGCGATTGGTCTCGCCGCTCATCGCCGACGGAACGACCACCATCTGGTGGCCGGCGCGGGCCCACTTGGCCACGCGCTTGGCGACGTTGCGGATGCGCTCGGTCGAGCCCATCGACGTGCCGCCGTACTTGTGAACGATCAAAGCCATGAGTGTGTGGCTCGCGCGGAAACGGCGAGTCGCAGTGGAGTGGCAGGACAGCCGCTCCGGGTTTCCTGACTTGATGACAGGCCGCCTGGAGCGGAAAACCGTCGATTTTAACGACTTTCCGACGGGGATTTCCCGAAAGCGTGACATCGAAGCGTCATCCGGCCCAGCGCGGACGCCACTGGGGCGCGCCCGGCGGCGCCTGCTCGCGGGCATCGACCCCCAGCGCCGGCACGCAGACCAGCCGCTCGCCGCGCCACAGCAGCGGCGCATCACGCAGCCAGGCCGGCACGCCAGCGGCCTGGAACTGCTTCTTCAGCGCACGCGGCACGCCGGCCGCATGGCTCTGGAACTGCTCGCCGCCCCGGCGCGGCCGCGCCACCAGCGCAGCCAGATCGGCCCACGCCAGGCCGCCCGCGACCACCGGCTCGAGATGCAGGCGGCCGGACCAGCCCGGCAGCGCCAGCGTCAGCGCCTGTCCTGCGGACAGCCCGGGCGGCAGCAGCGGCGCCAGCGCGATCTCGTCCGGCAGCGTGTCCGAGCGGACATTCGCGCTCGGCTCACCTCGCGCGTCCAGCGCCAGCCGACCACGGTGCAGCCGCAGCATGCGGGCGGCATCCAGCGGCCACACCGCACCCGAGTCCGCCTGAGGCAGTTCCTCCGCCAGACGCTCGAGCCAGGATGCGCGCACCGCCACCCCCTGGCCCGCCAGCCAGCACCGCAGCAGATTGCGCCGGCGCGCGGGCGACAGGGCCGCCAGCGCAGCAGCCTGCAGCGCCAGGCCGTCCGGGTCGCGCACCGCCTCGAGATCGAGTTCCGCCAGCGCATCCAGGCACTCGGCCGCATCCTGCGCCCGCGCGGCCGCATCGGCCAGCGCCAGCGGCGCCTGCGGGAAGGCCTCGCGCAGGGCAGGCATCACCTGCAGCCGCAGCCGGTTGCGGGCGTGACGCGGATCGGCATTGCTGTCGTCGTCGACATGCGCGATGCGGTGAGCGGCGACATAGGCCTCGATCTCGGCGCGCGGCCGCGCCAGCCAGGGCCGCAGCCAGCGCAGACCCTCGCGCTCGATCGCGCGCGGCATCGCCGCCAGACCGGCTGCGCCGGCACCGCGCAGCGCCTGAAGCAGGAAAGTCTCGGCCTGGTCGTCGCGGTGATGGGCCAGCAGCACGACACGGCAGCCGGCCTCGCGCGCCATGTCGGCCAGCGCGCGGTAGCGGCCCTCGCGCGCCAGCGCCTCCAGGCTCTCGCCGGCCTGCGGCCGCAGCCCGAGATGGCGGACATGGAAATGCAGATCGGCGCCCTCGGCACGCCAGCGCTCGCACTGGCGCGCGCAGTGGTCGCGCCAGTCGTCGGCGAAACGGCTCAGGCCGTGGTGCACATGCAGCGCATGCACAGGCAAGGCCGGTGCACCCTGCCCGGCCAGATCACGCGCGGCCCGCCAGGTGGCGTGCAGCAGCGCCATCGAGTCGCGCCCGCCACTGCAGGCGACCGCGACCGGACCGGGCTCGAGGGAATCGAAGAAGGCGGATCGCAGGGGGCGGATCAGGCCTTGGTGTCGGTGAAGCGGCCGTAGGCGCGCAGGCGCTCGTAGCGCTGGTCCAGCAGCTCCTTGGCCTTCAGGTCGCCGACCTGGCGCAGCGCGTCGTTGAGCGCGCGCTTGAGGTTGGCGCACATCTGGCGGGTGTCGCGGTGCGCGCCGCCGACCGGCTCGCTGACGATCTTGTCGACCAGGCCCAGCGCCTTCAGGCGGTGCGCGGTGATGCCCAGGGCCTCGGCGGCATCGCTGGCGCGCTCGGCGGTCTTCCACAGGATGGAGGCGCAGCCTTCCGGCGAGATCACCGAGTAGACCGAGAACTGCAGCATCAGCACCTGGTCGGCCACCGAGATCGCCAGCGCGCCGCCGGAGCCGCCCTCGCCGATGATCGTGGTGATGATCGGCACCTCGAGCTGCGCCATCTCGAAGATGTTGCGGCCGATGGCCTCGGACTGGCCGCGCTCCTCGGCGCCGATGCCGGGATAGGCGCCGGGCGTGTCCACGAAGGTGAAGACCGGCAGACCGAACTTCTCGGCCAGCTTCATCAGGCGCAGCGCCTTGCGGTAGCCCTCGGGTCGGGCCATGCCGAAGTTGCGCGCGGCGCGCTCCTTGGTGTCGCGGCCCTTCTGGTGGCCGATGACCATGCAGGCGCGGCCGTTGAAGCGCGCCAGACCGCCCACGATCGACAAGTCGTCGGCGAAGGCGCGGTCGCCGTGCAGTTCCTGGAAGTCGGTGAAGATCTCGCCGACATAGTCCAGCGTGTAGGGACGCTGCGGATGGCGGGCGATCTGCGTGACCTGCCAGGGCGACAGGCTCGAGTAGATGTCCTTGGCAAGCTGCTGGCTCTTCTTCGACAGGCGCTCGATCTCTTCCGAGATGTCCACCGCCGACTCGTTCTGCACGTAGCGCAGTTCCTCGATCTTGGTCTCGAGCTCGGCGATCGGCTGTTCGAAGTCGAGGAAGTGTTTCTTGCTCATGGGCATCGATCCTGGTTGGCTCCCGGGGCCCCGCGTCCGCCGGACGGATTGGGGCCGGGAATTGATCACGGACTGTACTTTAGTTTAGCCGCCCGCCGGCTGCGGGTCGAGACTGCGCCACAGATACCAGGTCGCGACCGACCGGTAGGGCGCCCAGGCGTCGCCGACCTCGCGTGCCTCGGCACGTGAGACCGGCTCGCCGCTGAAATAGTTCAGGCTGATGCCGCGGATCAGCCCGGCGTCGTCCAGAGGCAGCACGTTCGGACGCATCAGGTAGAAGATCAGGAACATCTCGGCGGTCCAGCGGCCGATGCCGCGGATCGCCACCAGCTCCTCGATGATCGCCTCGTCGCCCATCGAGCCCCAGTCGGTCTCGTGCACGCAGCCCTCGACGAAATGGCGCGCCAGATCGCGCAGGTACTCGACCTTGCGCACCGACAGGCCGGCAGCGCGCATCGACTCGACCGACAGGCTCGACAGCGCGACCGGATCGATGTGATGGCGCTGGCCCAGCCCCAGGCCGACGACCTTCTCCCAGACCGACTGCGCCGCCTTGACCGAGACCTGCTGACCGACGATCGAGCGCGCCAGCGTGGTGAAGGCGTCGCCGCGACTGCGCAGCCGCGCGGTGCCGAAGCGCGGGATCAGCTTGTTCATCACCCGGTCGCGGCGCGCCAGGTAGCGGCAGGCCTCGTCCCAGTAGTCCGGCGTGACCAGCGCGACCGGCGCGCCGGCGTCCATCGCTGCAGCAGCGTCGCTCATCGTGTCAGGCGTCAGACGCTCGGCAGCGGGGCTCAGGCGCGCACCCAGGTGGTGCCCTGCGGGCCGTCCTTCAGGACGACGCCGGCAGCCTGCAGTTCCTGGCGGATGCGGTCGGCCTCGGCGAAGTCGCGTGCCTTCTTGGCCGCAGTGCGCGCCTCGATGCGCGCGAGGATCTCGGCTTCGGCCAGACCGGTGTCGTCCGAGCCGGTCGCCCCCTGCAGCCAGGCCCGCGGCGCCTGCTGCAGCAGGCCCAGCACGCCGGCCAGCGCCTTCAGCAGGCCGGCCACCTCGGCCGAACGGTCGCGGTTGACCTCGCCGGCCAGCTCGAAGAGCACCGCCACCGCGATCGGCGTGTTGAAGTCATCGTCCATCGCCGCCTTGAAACGCGCGGCGGCCGGATGCGCCCAGTCGATCTCGACCGGCGCAGCCTCGACCGCGTCCAGCGCGGTGTAGAGCCGGCGCAGCGCGCTGCGGGCATCGTCGAGGCCGGCGTCGCTGAAGTTGAACGGGCTGCGGTAATGCACGCGCAGCATGAAGAAGCGCAGCGTCTCGCCGTCGTAGGACTTCAGCACGTCGCGGATGGTGAAGAAGTTGCCCAGCGACTTGGACATCTTCTCGTTGTCGACGTTCAGGAAGCCGTTGTGCATCCAGGTCCGCACGAAGGGCTGGCCGGTGGCACCCTCGCTCTGGGCGATCTCGTTCTCGTGGTGCGGGAACTGCAGGTCCAGCCCGCCGCCATGGATGTCGAAGGTCTCGCCCAGCAGCGCGCAGCTCATCGCCGAGCACTCGATGTGCCAGCCGGGACGGCCCGGGCCGTAGGCGGACGGGTACTTGGCGTCTTCCGGCTCTTCCGGCTTGGCGGACTTCCACAGCACGAAGTCGAGCGGATCGTCCTTGCCGTCGGCCACCGCGACGCGCTCGCCGGCGCGCAGGTCGTCGAGCGACTTGCCCGAGAGCTTGCCGTAGCCGGGGAAGCGGCGCACCGCGTAGTTCACGTCGCCATTGCCGGCCTGGTAGGCCAGGCCCTTCTCCTGCAGCAGCCCGATCATCGACAGCATCTGCGGCACGTACTCGGTGGCGCGCGGCTCGTGGGTCGGCGGCTCGATGCCCAGCGCGCCGATGTCGGCATGCATGGCGGCCGTCATCTCGTCGGTGAGCTGGCGGATGGTGATGCCGCGCTCGACCGCACGGCGGATGATCTTGTCGTCGATGTCCGTGATGTTGCGCACATAGGTGACCGCATAGCCGCTGGCCCGCAGCCAGCGCTGCACCACGTCGAAGGACATCATCATCCGCGCGTGGCCGATGTGGCACAGGTCGTAGATCGTCATGCCGCACACATACATCCGCACCTGGCCGGGTTCGATGGACTGGAAGTCTTCGAGCGTGCGAGTGAGGCTGTTGTGGATGCGGAGAGTCATCGATCGGCGGAAATTCGGTGGCGGGAAGCGGTCGGCAGGAGGGTCGCGAACGGACCTCGGGATGTCGACCGGGCGGCCAGTATAGCCCCGCCGGCCGGGCATTCGCCCGGTACCGGCACCCCTGCCGGCGGGGAGCGATCGCGCCGGACTATGCACAATCCGCTCATGATCCAGCCTGCCGAGGAAGCCGCGCCACGCCGCGGAATTCCACCGACCGCCTTCGATGCCCCTCGCCGGCCGGCCCACGGCCTGCTCATGCTGGCATTGGCTGCCGGCCTGGCGGGCGGGCCGGCAGCCGCCGCCGCGCCGGCGTCGACGCCGGAGCAGCAGCGCTTCATGCAGGCGCTGGAGCTGGCGCAGCGCCGCCAGGACGGCGAGGCGATGCGCCTGTTCGAGCAGCTGGTGCGCGAGCAGCCCGGGCGGCCCGAACCGCTGGTCAATCTCGGCGTGCTGCTGGCACGCCACGGCCGCGTCGACGAGGCCCGTGCCGCCTTCGAGCAGGCACTGCGCACCAGCCGCCCCCATGCGCTGGCGCATGACAATCTGGTTCGGCTGCAGGCCCAGGCCACGGCGGACGAACTGGCCTGGGCGGAGCCCGGCACGCCCGAGCCACCGGCGCGAGCGCCGTCTTCGCCGGCACGGGCAGCACTGCTGATGCTGACGCTGCTGGGCGGCGCGGCCGGCACCCTGCTGTGGATGCGGCATCGGCGCCCGGCAGCAGTGCCCTCGCCTGCGCATCCACCGCGGTCGAGCCGGCTTGACCCGGAAACACCGGACATGCCGGACACACAGGCGTCCAGCCTCACGCTGACACCGCGAGAGAGCTTCGTCAGCCTGGTCGATGCACCGCCGGCCTTCGCGACCACCGTGCCAGCGCCACAAGCGACACCACCAGCGACACCACCGGCAACACGCCAGACGGCACGGCTGGCCGGTGCGCCGGCCCATCGCCTGCCCGGCGCCGAGGAACAGCTGCTGGCGGTCTACCGGCTGATCGGCGAAGGCCGGCTCGAAGAGGCGCTGCGCCAGGTCGAGGCGCTGCTGCGCCAGACACCGCGCTACCCGCTGGCCCGACTGGCCTGCGCCGACCTGCAGCTGGTGCTGACCGGCAGACTGCAGCCCACGCCGGCCGGGCTGGACGCGCAGCGGCTGGCGCGCTGGCGCCAGGCCAGCGTGCTGCGGCTGCAGTCCTGGCAGACCCCCCCGCCGCCCGAGCATCTGCCGCGGCAGGTGGTGCATCTGGCCGATTCGGTGCGCCAGATGGTGGCGATCGAATGCGCGACCTCGCGGCTGTTCGTGCTCGAGCAGCGTGCCGGACAGCTGCGGGTGGCGACGACCTGCCCGGTGCGGGTCGGTCCGCGCGCCGACGAGCGCGATCCGCTGCGGCCCGGCACGCCGCTGGGCCTGTACCGGATCGAGTCGCGCCTGTCGCCACGCCAGATCGGCGAGGAGCATGGCGCCGGCGCGCTGGTGCTCGACCATCCGAACGAGCATGACCGAAGACTCGGGCGCCCGGCCCAGCCCTTCTGGCTGCACGGCCCCTCGCCACGGCCGCCGGGCGTGATGCCGCCGCCCTCCTGCCACCTGGTGCTGGCCGACGAGGACCTGCAGCGGCTGATGTTCGAGCTGGTGCCGCGGCGCACCCCGGTGCTGGTGGCCGAGCGGCTCGAATGGGTGGCGCCGCGCAGCCTGGCCCAGGCGCGGCTGCGTACCCGCAATCTGGTCGAGGTCTGGCGCCTGGCCCGCGCGCGGGGCGATCTGGAAGCCCTGCGGGCGCTGTACTCGGCCCGCTTCGCGACCGGCGACGGCGAACACGATCCTGCCCCCCGGCTGGCCGGGGAATTGGCCGCCAGCGGCGGGCGCGATCGCCAGCTGGCAGACTTGAGCCTGTTCGTCTGGCAGGACCGCGAGGAGGTGCTGCTGGCGAGCTTCCGCGAAGTGCTGCGCGGACATGCGCCGGGGCCGCTGCGCCGCCAGTACTGGGCGCGCGAGCACGGACAATGGAAGATCTTTTCCGAAACCGTTTCGAAGGACTGAAGGAGTGAAGCCGATGACCGCATTCCCGTTCGCCCGCATCGCGACCGCGCTGGCCCTGGGCCTGGCGCTGTCCGGCGCGGCCCAGGCCGAGAAGGTGCGCCTGGCCACGTCGATGGGCGACATCGTCGTCGACCTGGACGCCGCCAAGGCGCCCAGGACCGTCGCCAACTTCGTCGAGTACGTGAAGGCGGGCCACTACGACGGCACCATCTTCCACCGCGTGATCGGCAACTTCATGATCCAGGGCGGCGGCATGGAGCCCTCGATGAAGGAAAAGCCCACCCGTGCGCCGATCCCTCTGGAGAGCCGCAACGGCCTGAGCAACACCCGCGGCACCGTCGCGATGGCACGCACCAGCGTGCCGGATTCCGCGACTTCCCAGTTCTTCATCAACGTGAAGGACAATCCCTTCCTGGACCAGCCGAACTCGCCGGACGGCAACGGCTATGCGGTCTTCGGCCGCGTCGTCGAAGGCATGGACGTGGTCGACAAGATCCGCGCCGTGCGCACCGGCTCGGCGGGCATGCACCGCGACGTGCCGGCCGAACCTGTCCTGATCAAGAAAGCCTCCCTGGAGAAATGAACACCATGGCATCCCCGCAAGTCGAACTGCAGACCAACCTCGGCACCATCCGCATCGAGCTCGACGCCGAGCGCGCTCCGCTGTCGACCGAGAACTTCCTGAACTACGTGCGCAGCGGTCACTACGACGGCACCGTCTTCCACCGCGTCATCAAGGGCTTCATGGTCCAGGGCGGCGGCATGGAGCCGGGCCTGAAGCAGAAGCCCACGAAGGGCGAGATCAAGAACGAGGCCAACAACGGCCTGAAGAACGACAAGTACACGCTGGCGATGGCGCGCACCAACGCGCCGCACTCGGCCACCGCGCAGTTCTTCATCAACACCGCCAACAACGATTTCCTGAACTTCCGTTCGGAATCGGCCCAGGGCTGGGGCTACGCCGTCTTCGGCCGCGTGGTCGACGGCACCGCGATCGTCGACCAGATCGAGAAGGTGCGCACCGGCTCGCGCGGCTTCCACGACGACGTGCCGGTCGAGGACGTCGTCATCACCCGCGCGGTGATCGTCGAGTGATCACGCTGCTGGACGGCCCGCTCGGGGCCGCCAGCGAGATCCATGCCGCGCCGCACTGGCGCGGCATCGAGCTGCTGTCCGACCTGCACCTGGGCGAGCAGGCACCCGCCACCGCCCACGCGCTGGCCGAACACCTGGCGGCCAGCGATGCCGACCTGATCGTGCTGATGGGCGACCTGTTCGAGGTCTGGATCGGCGACGAGCAGCTCGACGCCCCGGCCGACCCGGTCAGCCCGATGGCGCAGGCGCTGCAGGCGCTGGCCGAGGCCGCGCGCCGCCGGCCGGTGGCGATGCTCACCGGCAACCGCGACTTCCTGCTGGGTCCCGAGGCGGCGCGCCGCCTGGGCTGGACGGTGCTGCCCGACCGCTGCGTGCTGCAGGCCTTCGGCCACCGCCAGGTGCTGGTGCACGGCGACGCCGAATGCCTGGACGACCGCGACTACCAGCGCTTCCGCGCCCAGGTGCGCACGCCCGGCTGGCGCGAGGCCTTCCTGGCGCGGCCGCTGGCCGAGCGCATGGCGGTGGCGCGCTCGCTGCGCGACGGCAGCGAGCAGCGCAAGCGTGAGCAGGGTCTGGCCGGCTATGCCGATCTGGACCGCGCCGAGATGCTGTCGCTGCTGGCCGCAGCCGGCGCCGACCGCCTGATCCACGGCCACACCCACCGCCCCGGCGACGAGCGGCTGGGGCCCGGCCTGAGCCGCCATGTGCTGTCGGACTGGGATCTCGACGGCCAGCACGGCCCGGCCCGCGCCGAGGTGCTGCGGCTGGACGCCCGCGGCCTGCACCGCCGACCGCCCTCCCGCCTCGCCTCGCGGCCATGCTGAGGCGCTGGCAGCAGGCCTGGCGCGACTGGCGCCGCCGCCGCGTGCTCGAGGCCCGCGCGATTCCCGACGAGCTGTGGCTGGAGACGCTGCGCGGCTGGCCCTTCCTGCGCCACCGGTCGCTCGAGGACCTGCTGCGACTGCGCGAGATGACCTCGCTGCTGCTCGACCGCAAGGAGTTCAGCACCGCCGGCGGCCTGGTGCTCGACGACGCGATGGCGGTCGCGGTGGCCGCGCAGGCCTGCGTGCCGGTGCTGCACCTGCCGGGCGAGCTCGACTGGTACGACGGCTTCGTCGGCATCGTGCTGCATCCGTCCGAGGTGGTGGTGCCGCGCCAGTGGCATGACGAGGACGGCGTGGTGCACAACGGCGAAGAAGTGCTGGCCGGCGAGGCGGTCGAGGGCGGTCCGCTGATGCTGTCCTGGCAGGACGTGCGGCTCGGCGGCCGCGACGGCCAGCTGGAGACGGATCAGGACCTGGCCTACAACGTCGTCATCCACGAGTTTGTCCATGTCATCGACATGCGCGACGGCCAGGTCGACGGCATGCCGGCGCTGCCGACGCGCGTGCAGCGCGAGCGCTGGCAGACGGTCATGGGCGAGGCCTTCGCGCACCATGCCGCGGAGGTCGATGCCGACCGGCCGACCTGGCTCGATCCGTATGCGGCCCAAGGGCCGGAAGAGTTCTTCCCGGTCGCGGCCGAAGCCTTCTTCGTCGCGCCGCACGGCCTGGCGCTGGAATTTCCCGAGGTCTATGCGCTGATGCGTGACTTCTTTCACCAGGATCCGCGGCTTCACGCGCGCTGACCCGGGCCGCAGCCCGCGGCCGCGACCTCGGACTGCGATGGGTCAAGCCGGCACGGCGACACGCTGCCGACAATCGCGCGCTGATCTGTCCAGTCCACCCGTCCACTGTCGCCCACTGTCGACCTGCCTGCCCGGAAATCCCGATGAACACCCCACTCGCCACCGCGACCCATCTCTGCACGCTGTGCCACTTCGTCTATGACGAGGAAGCCGGCCGTCCCGAAGACGGCATCGAGCCGGGCACGCCCTGGGCCGCGGTGCCCGAGGACTGGTGCTGCCCGGAGTGCGGCGCCGGCAAGGACGACTTCCGCCGCACCGACGCCTGACCCCCCGCGCCCTCCAGCGTCCAGCGGGAGAACCGAAAAGCGCAAAGGGCGCCCGAGGGCGCCCTTCTTCATGTCCGGTCCGGATCAGGCGGTGGCGGGTTCAGCCTTGGGCTTGTCGCTCTTGCGCGGCTCGATGTCCAGGCTGACCTCGCCGGCCTCGTTGACATCGACCGTCAGGCGCCCGCCGTCGACCAGGCGGCCGAACAGCAGCTCGTCGGCCAGCGCGCGCCGGATCGTGTCCTGGATCAGGCGCTGCATCGGCCGCGCGCCCATCAGCGGGTCGAAGCCGCGCTTGGCCAGATGCTTGCGCAGCGCATCGGTGAAGGTGACCTCGACCTTCTTCTCGCCGAGCTGGCCCTCGAGCTGCAGCAGGAACTTGTCGACCACCCGCAGGATGATCTCCTCGTCGAGCGCACGGAAGGACACGATCGAGTCGAGGCGGTTGCGGAACTCGGGCGTGAACATGCGCTTGAGATCGCCCATCTCGTCGCCGCTCTCGCGCTGCGTGGTGAAGCCGATCGTCGCCTTCTGCATCGTCTCCGCACCGGCGTTGGTCGTCATCACGATGATGGCGTTGCGGAAGTCGGCCTTGCGCCCGTTGTTGTCGGTCAGCGTGCCGTGGTCCATCACCTGCAGCAGCACGTTGAAGACATCCGGGTGCGCCTTCTCGATCTCGTCGAGCAGCAGCACGCAGTGCGGCTTCTTCGTGACCGCCTCGGTCAGCAGGCCGCCCTGGTCGAAGCCGACATAGCCCGGGGGCGCGCCGATCAGGCGGCTGACCGCATGGCGCTCCATGTACTCCGACATGTCGAAGCGGATCAGGTCGATGCCCAGGATGTAGGCCAGCTGCTTGGCCACCTCGGTCTTGCCGACGCCGGTCGGGCCGGAGAACAGGAAGGCGCCGATCGGCTTGTCCGGCTTGCCCAGGCCGGAGCGGGCCATCTTGATGGCGCCCGAGAGCGCGTCGATCGCCGCATCCTGACCGAAGACCACGCTCTTGAGATCGCGGTCCAGGCTCTTGAGCTTGCTGCGGTCGTCGCTGGAGACGCTCGCCGGCGGAATGCGCGCGATCTTGGCGACGATGTCCTCGACCTCGCCGCGGGTGATCTTCTTGCGCTGCTTGTTCTTCGGCAGCACCCGCTGGGCCGCGCCGGCCTCGTCGATCACGTCGATCGCCTTGTCGGGCAGATGGCGATCGTTGATGTACTTGGCCGACAGCTCGGCCGCGGCCTGCAGCGCGCCGACGTCGTACTTGACGCCGTGATGCTCCTCGAAGCGCGACTTCAGGCCCTTGAGGATCTCGATCGTCTGCTCGACGGTCGGCTCGACCACGTCGACCTTCTGGAAGCGCCGGGAGAGCGCCGCATCCTTCTCGAAGATGCCGCGGTACTCGGTGAAGGTGGTCGCGCCGATGCACTTCATCTGACCCGAGCTCAGCGCGGGCTTGAGCAGGTTGCTGGCATCGAGCGTGCCGCCCGACGCCGCGCCGGCCCCGATCAGCGTGTGGATCTCGTCGATGAACAGCACCGCATGCGGCTGCTCCTTGAGCTGCTTGAGCACCGCCTTCAGGCGCTGCTCGAAGTCACCGCGGTACTTGGTGCCCGCCAGCAGCGCGCCCATGTCGAGCGAGTAGACGGTGGCCTCGGACAGCACCTCGGGCACGTCGCCCTGGGTGATGCGCCAGGCCAGGCCCTCGGCGATCGCGGTCTTGCCGACGCCGGCCTCGCCGACCAGCAGCGGATTGTTCTTGCGCCGGCGGCACAGCACCTGGATCACCCGCTCGACCTCATGCTCGCGGCCGATCAGCGGATCGATGCGGCCTTCGCGGGCCTGCTGGTTCAGGTTCTGGGTGTACTGGTCGAGCGGCGAGCCCTTGCCATCACCCTCCTCCTTCTCGCCCTCGGACGAGGAGGACGACGAAGACGAGGACTCACCCGACGAGCGGGTCGGCTCCGGCGGATCGGACTTCTTGATGCCGTGGGCGATGAAGTTCACGACATCGAGCCGGGTCACGCCCTGCTGGTGCAGGTAGTAGACCGCGTGCGAATCCTTCTCGCCGAAGATGGCCACCAGCACGTTCGCGCCGGTGACTTCCTTCTTGCCGTTGCCGGTCGACTGCACATGCATGATCGCGCGCTGGATCACGCGCTGGAAGCCCAGCGTGGGCTGCGTGTCGACCTCGTCGGTGCCGCCGACGGTGGGGGTGTTCTCCTTGATGAACTGCGTCAGGCTCTTGCGCAGGTCATCGAGATTGGCCGCGCAGGCGCGCAGCACCTCGGATGCCGAGGGGTTGTCCAGCAGGGCGAGCAGCAGATGCTCGACCGTGATGAACTCGTGCCGCTGCTGCCGCGCCTCGACGAACGCCATGTGCAGACTGACTTCCAACTCTTGCGCGATCATGCGACCTCCAAAATGCACTGGAGCGGGTGCCCCGCCCTCCGTGCCGCTGCCAGAACCAATTCGACCTTCGTCGCGGCGACATCGCGGGTATACACCCCGCAGACCGCCCGCCCCTCATGATGGATCTTCAGCATGATCTGGGTGGCGGCATCGATGTCATGGTGGAAATGCTGCTGCAGGACCATCACCACGAATTCCATCGGGGTGTAATCGTCGTTCAGCATGACGACTTGATAGGAACGTGGCGGCTCCACGCGCTGGAGCAGGCGTTCCTCGACAACTGAGCCCTGTCCGTCATCGGGCGGGCCGGGGGGAAGTGGATTCGATCCGTCAGGCGTGTTGCTGGCCATGGAAAACATTCTATAGATCGGCGGGGATGTGCGCTGAAGACCCGGACAACCCGATCTTCGCACTGCCGGACCGAGTCAGGATTTGCGGCCCGCCGCCGCCATCGCTCGACCGGCGCGGGCAGGCATCGCCCCTGGGGAAAACCGCCATTGGTTCACGCTTCGCACCAGAAGCCGGATCTGGCAGAGCTGACAGATTCTTGACACATACAGGCTCTATCTACAGAATCCGATTGAAACTATTGGGTTTTTTGTTGGGAAAGAGGAGAAAAATCAGTGGCTACCGGACTCGTCAAGTGGTTCAATGACGTCAAGGGCTTCGGCTTCATCCAGCCCGCCGAAGGTGGCGAAGATGTCTTCGCGCACTTTTCCGCCATCCAGATGGAGGGCTTCCGTACCCTGAAGCAGGGCGCGCAGGTCAGCTTCGATCTGGTCGACGGCCCCAAGGGCCGCCTGGCACACAACATCTGCCAGATCGACCCGCCACCCGGCCGGGGCCAGGCGGGCATGCGCACCGAAGAGCCGGCCGCGGCGGAAAACACCGCAGCCGCCTGAGCCACCAGGCAAGACAAAAGGCCCTCGACAAAAGGCCCGCGACTGCGGGCCTTCTTTTTCGGTGCAGCGCGCTCAGGGCGCGCCGCGTCATCAGGACATCTGCTCGATCATTACCTGGCCGAAACCGGAGCAGGAAACCTGGGTCGCCTCCTCCATCAGGCGGGCGAAGTCATAGGTGACCCGGCCGGTCTGGATGGCGCGTTCCATCGACTCGATCACCAGATCGGCGGCCTCGGCCCAGCCGATGTGGCGCAGCATCATCTCGGCCGACAGGATCAGCGAACCCGGATTCACATAGTCCTTGCCGGCATAGCGCGGCGCGGTGCCGTGGGTGGCCTCGAACATCGCCACCGAGTTCGACAGGTTGGCGCCCGGCGCGATGCCGATGCCGCCGACCTGCGCCGCCACCGCGTCGGAGATGTAGTCGCCGTTGAGGTTCAGCGTCGCGATCACCGAATACTCGGCCGGACGCAGCAGCACCTGCTGCAGGAAGGCATCGGTGATCGCGTCCTTGATGAGGATGTCGCGACCGGTCTTCGGATTCTTCAGACGCATCCACGGGCCGCCGTCGATCAGCTCGGCGCCGAACTCCTTCTGCGCCAGCGCGTAGCCCCAGTCGCGGAAGCCCCCTTCCGTGAACTTCATGATGTTGCCCTTGTGGACCAGGGTCACGCTGGGCTTGTCATGGTCGATCGCGTACTGGATGGCCTTGCGCACCAGGCGCTCGGTGCCCTCGATCGACACCGGCTTCACGCCCAGGCCCGAGGTCTCGGGGAAGCGGATCTTTGTGACGCCCATCTCTTCCTGCAGGAAGCGGATGAGCTGCTTCGCCTTCTCGCTGCCGGCCGGGTACTCGATGCCGGCGTAGATGTCCTCGGAGTTCTCGCGGAAGATGACCATGTCCGTCTTCTCGGGCTCCTTCAGCGGCGAGGGCACGCCCTTGAAGTAGCGCACCGGGCGCAGGCAGACGTAGAGGTCGAGTTCCTGGCGCAGCGCGACGTTGAGCGAGCGGATGCCGCCGCCCACCGGCGTGGTCAGCGGGCCCTTGATCGACACCAGATAGTCGCGCACCACCTCGAGCGTCTCGTCGGGCAGCCAGACATCGGGGCCGTAGACGCGGGTCGCCTTCTCGCCGGCGAAGATCTCCATCCAGTGGATGCGGCGCTCGCCGCCGTAGGAGCGTGCCACCGCGGCATCGATCACCTTGATCATCACCGGCGTGACATCGACGCCGACGCCATCGCCCTCGATGAACGGGATGATCGGGTGGTTCGGGACATTCAGCGTGCAATCCTCGTTGACGCTGATCTTCTGTCCCTCGGCAGGCACCTGGATGTGCTGGTACATGGTGGGTCCGGTCTCGTGGCTTGTTTCAAACAGGAAATGGGGGCGGAGAGCGTGAGATTTTCGGGTCTCGGTGCGCCCGGTGATTCTAGGCATGCCGGACCGGCGCCGCATCCGCGGCAATGCTCAGCTGCACCAGGCGATCAGCGCCTCGGCCCAGGGGCCGTGGCCGAACAGCGACCAGCCCGACAGCAGCATGACCGCCAGCCCGGACAGGCGCAGCGGCAAGGTCGCGCGCAGATCGCCCGGCCCGCTTGCCGCGCCGGAGCGCCGCAGCGCGGCCGGCAGCAGCCGCAGCCACAGCGCCGGCCCCAGCAGCAGCGCCGCGCTGCTGGCCAGCGCGAAGACGGCCATGACCGCCGCGCCCTCCAGCGGCGAGGACGCCACCGCCGCCAGCAGCAGCGCCGCATGCAGCAGACCGCAGGGCAATGCCGGCCACAGCAGGCCGACACCGGCGGCCTTGAGCTCGCCCGGCATCGCGACGCGCCGCGTGCCGTCGGGCAGCTCGAGCCGGGCTGCTGCCCCCTGCTCGATCCAGGCCTCCAGCGCGGCGGGCAAGCGTCCGCGCAGCAGCAGCCACAGGCCGATCATCACCATGAACAGCTGCAGCCCGGTCCAGAGCGGGCGCAGCCAGCCCGCCACCTCGGCCAGCCAGCGCAGCCCGCCGACGATCGAGGCCGCCGCCGCGCCCGCCAGCGCATAGGCCAGCAGCCGCCCGGCCAGCAGCCCCAGCGAGCCGCGCACCGGCGCCTGCGGCGTGCAGCGCCGCGCCACCGCCGCACACCCGGCCGCGCACATCGCCGCGCAGTGCGGCGTGCCGGCCAGGCCCATCAGTGCCGCCGTCAGCAGCAGCGCACCTGTCATTCAGATCACCTTGGAGAAGCGCTCCCGGTTGCGGTCGGCCCGCAGGTGACGGTCGAAGACCATCGCGACCGAGCGGACGAAGTACCAGCCCAGCGGCGTGACCTCCAGCCCGTCCTCGCTCAGCGTGACCAGGCCGTCGTGGGCCAGATCCTCGAGCGCCTCGATCTCGGCGGCGAAATACGAGCGCACGTCGATCAGGTGGGCCAGCGCGACCGACTCGTAGCTGAGCCGGCCATGGCACATGATCGACATGATCACCGCGCGCCGCACCAGGTCGTCGCGCGTCAGCGCCAGGCCGCGCACCACCGGAAGCTGGTTGGAACGCAGCGCATCGTAATACTCGTCGAGCGTCTTGGCGTTCTGGCTGTAGCAAGCCCCCACCCGGGAGATCGCCGACACGCCCAGGCCGATCAGGTCGCAGTCGGCCTGCGTGCTGTAGCCCTGGAAGTTGCGGTGCAGCCGCCCCTGGCGCTTGGCCTGCGCCAGCGGGTCGTCCGGCAGCGCGAAGTGGTCCATGCCGATGTACTGGTAGCCGTGGCTGACGAAGCCGGCCAGCGCCTGCGACAGCATGCCCACCCGCTGGCCGCCGCTGGGCAGATCGATCGGCACGATGCGGCGCTGCGGCTTGAAGCGCGTCGGCAGGTGCGCGTAGCCGTACATCGCGATGCGGTCGGGCCGCAGCGAGGCGACCTGGCGCACGGTGCGCTCGAAGCTCTCGGGCGTCTGGCGCGGCAGGCCGTAGATCAGGTCGGCGTTGATCGACTCGAAGCCCAACTCGCGCGCATCGCGCATCAGCGCCTCGACCTGCTCGAAGGGCTGGATGCGGTGCACCGCCTGCTGGACCTGGGCATCGAAGTCCTGCACGCCGAAGGAGACGCGGTTCAGCCCGAGCGCGCGCAGATGCGCCAGACGCTGGCGGGTGACGGTGCGCGGGTCGATCTCGATCGAGAACTCGCCCTTGGGCAGCAGCTCGAAGCGCGTGCGGATCGCCGCCATCAGCCGCGACAGCTCCTCGTCGCTCAGGAAGGTCGGCGTGCCGCCGCCGAAGTGCAGCTGCGAGACCTGCACCCGCTCGCCCAGCGCGTCGGCCGCCAGCGCCATCTCGTGCTCGAGCGCATCCAGGTAGGCCGCGGCACGGCCGTGGTCGCGGGTGACGATCTTGTTGCAGGCGCAGTAGTAGCAGACCGACTCGCAGAACGGCACATGGATGTAGAGCGACAGCGGCGCGCCCGTCCCGCCGGCCCCGCCCATGTCATGGCGCTGGGCCAGCGCCTGCAGGAAATGCTCGGCGGTGAAGGCCTCGACAAAGCGGTCGGCGGTCGGATAGGAGGTGTAGCGCGGTCCGGGCCGATCCATCCGGTGCAGCAGTTCGTCGGTCAGAACGGGCTCGGCCTGCAGGCCGCTGCCGCGGGTCGGTTGGAGAGTCGGTTGGTCCATGGACGCACACTGTGCCGACGGATGCCCGGCGTACCTTGACGCAGCTCAAGCACGATGCAGGACACATCCCCAAGAATCGGCCGCGATTGATCGGATCGAGAGCCTTCGGCCTCAGAATGGGGCTCGAGCGGATCCGCATCGAAACACCAACGCCTTTTTCGCCATGCACGACACCACGACGTCCCCCCGCCTTGACGCGCTCAAGGTCGCCTGCTCCGCCTGCAATCTGCGCGAGCTGTGCCTGCCGGTCGGCCTGTCGGACGAAGAGCTGTCCTCGATCGACGACATCATCGGCACCCGCCGGACCGTGCGCCGCGGCGAGAGCCTGTTCCATGCCGGCGAGACCTTCACCGCGCTCTACGCGGTGCGCACCGGCTTCTTCAAGACCGTCGTGTCGGCAGCGGATGGCCGCGAGCAGGTCACCGGCTTCCAGATGGCCGGCGAGCTGATCGGCCTCGACGGCATCAGCACCGACCACCACTCCTGCGACGCGATCGCGCTGGAGGACTCGCAGGTCTGCATGATTCCCTACAGCCAGCTCGAGACGCTGTCGCGCGAGGTCACGCTGCTGCAGCACCAGTTCCACAAGATCATGAGCCGCGAGATCGTGCGCGACCATGGCGTGATGCTGCTGCTGGGATCGATGCGCGCCGAGGAACGTCTGGCGGCTTTCCTGCTGAACCTGACCCAGCGGCTGCAGGCGCGCGGCTTCTCGGCCTCGGCGCTGGTGCTGCGCATGACCCGCGAGGAGATCGGCAGCTACCTGGGCCTGAAGCTGGAGACGGTCAGCCGCACCTTCTCGAAGTTCCAGGAGGAAGGCATCCTGGAGGTCAAGCAGCGCGACATCCGCATCCTCGACCAGAACGCGCTGCAGCGGGTGGTCAACGCGGCCAACTGCTGAGCGCCAGGCTCCGGGTCTCGCCGGAGCCCCTCCGGCAGTCAGATCAGGCCGACGGATGCCGTCCGGCGGACGGCCCCCCCTCATCGCCCATCACCAGCTGCGTCATCGCGCTGGCCAGCGCGATCAGCACCCAGAACAGCAGGAAGGCGGCCGAGTAGATCGTCATCGCGTCGGCGTCGGCCACCGGGCTGCCCATCCAGCGCAGGTCGGCCGGATCGACCATCGAGAAGACCAGCATCTCGACGACGCCGGCCATCAGGAAGGACGGCCACAGCACCGCCGGCCAGCGGCGCTCGCGCGCCGAGGCCGCGGGCTGGACCTCCGCCCCGCCATCGAACACCGGCGAACCGTCATGCTCGAACGGGTCGGTCTTCATTTGACGCCCCCGGTGGCCGCATGGTTGCGGCCCTGCATGGCCGGCGCGTTGGCCGCCTGATCGGCCGACACATGCTCGGCCGTCTGGATGACCGGATCGGGATTCTTCAGCGCCAGGGTCAGCGTCACGAAGCTGGCTGCAACGACGACCAGCGGCCCGCCGACCACCAGCCACATCATCTTGAAGCGCCACCACGGCCGCGGATCGTCGGCCGGGGTGGAGGTGAGGGAGGAATTCGCAGGGGTTCGACTCATGTGGAGATCTCCTCAGCGCGGAATGATGAAGGTCGACTTCTCGCGCACGACCAGAGGCGCCGGATCCTGAGCATCGACACGCGCAATGTCGAAGTGTATTTCGTGCGAGCCCGGTCCGGCTTCGGCTGCCGCCTCCGGTTGAACCCGGACGGACACCGTCACCCAGCGGGCCTCGGCCGCGCCGACCTCGATCTCCGTGGCCGGATCGATCGTGATGCCGTTCAGGCCACTCACGCCCAGACGGTAGCGATGCGGCTGCTCGCCGGCATTCATCACCTGCAGGCGATAGACGTTCTCGATCTGGCCTTCGTCGACGATGCGCGCCAGCGAAGCGCGATCCCGGATCACGTCGACACGGAACGGCGTGCGCATCCAGATGCTCGCGCCGACCGCCGCCACGATCAGCACCAGGATCACGGTGTAGATCAGCACCCGAGGACGCAGCACCCGGCGCCACATCTGCGCACGGGTGAAATGCTCCTTCAGGCCGTTCTGGGTCGCGTAGCGGATCAGGCCGCGCGGGTAGTTCATCTTGTCCATGATGCCGTCGCAGGCATCGATGCAGGCGGCGCAGCCGATGCACTCGTACTGCAGGCCGTTGCGGATGTCGATGCCGGTCGGACAGACCTGCACGCACACGCCACAGTCGACGCAGTCGCCCAGGCCCTTGCTCTTCGGGTCGACCTTCTTGCCGCGCGAGCCGCGCGGGTCACCCCGCTCGGCGTCGTAGCTGATGATCAGCGTGTCCTTGTCGAACATCGCGCTCTGGAAGCGCGCGTACGGGCACATGTACTTGCAGACCTGCTCGCGCATGAAGCCGGCATTGCCCCAGGTCGCGAAGGCGTAGAACAGCACCCAGAACCATTCCCACGGGCCGAAGCCGAGCGTCATCGCCTCGGCCGCCAGCGTGTGGATGGGGGTGAAGTAGCCGACGAAGGTGAAGCCGGTCCACAGCGCGAACAGCACCCACACCAGATGCTTGGCGCCCTTGCGGCGGATCTTCTCGGCCGTCCACGGACCGGCGTCGAGCTTCATCCGCTGGGCGCGATCGCCCTCGAAGCGGTGCTCGAACCACAGGAAGATCTCGGTGTAGACCGTCTGCGGACAGGCGTAGCCGCACCACAGTCGCCCACCCACCGCGGTGAACAGGAACAGCCCGTAGGCGGAGATGATCAGCAGTCCGGTCAGGTAGATCAGGTCCTGCGGATACAGCACCAGACCGAACAGGTAGAAGCGCCGGCTGACCAGATCGAACAGCACCGCCTGGCGGTCGTTCCACATCAGCCAGGGCAGGCCGTAGAAGACGATCTGGGTGAGCCACACCAGGGCCCAGCGCCACTTCGCGAAATAGCCGCTGACGGCGCGCGGATAGATCTTCTTCGACTTCTGGTAAAGCGAGACGGTCCTGGCGGCTGCCGGCTCGGCAGCCGGCGCAGGACCGGCGGAGGCAGAGGCCACGGAGGGCGAGGAAATGGGCGAAGCGCCCGTCTTGCTGGTATCCATGGCCTCGGTTTTAACCCAGGATGAACCTAAGGTTATTGCGCTTTCGCATCCCCTGCGGGAGCGAGCGCGGTCTGCTTGTCACCCTTGTGCGACAGGCTCCAGACATAGGCGGCGAGCACCTTGATCTGTTCCGGCGACAGGCGGCTGGCGTGCTGCGGCATGATGTTGGTCTTGCCGTTGTTCACGATGTCGACGATCGCGGCCTCGCCCCAGCCGTGCAGCCAGACATTGTCGGTCAGGTTCGGCGCGCCCATGGCCTGCATGCCCTTGCCATCGGCACCGTGGCAGGCGGCGCAGGCGCCGAACTTGCTCTTGCCCAGCTGCGCGCGGATCGAGTCATGCGCGCTGCCCGACAGGCTCAGCACATAGTGGGCGACGTTCTTGACATCCTCGGCCGAGCCGACCGCCGCAGCCATCGGGGGCATCATGCCCTGACGGCCTTCGGCGATGGTCTTGGCGATGTAGTCGACGCCGGTGCCGCCGAGCCAGTCGTTGTCCGCCAGGTTCGGGAAGCTCTTGCTGCCGCGCGCGTCGGAGCCGTGGCAGCCGGCGCAGTTGTTGACGAACAGACGCTCGCCGATGCCCATGGCCTTCGAGTCGGCCGCCAGCGCTTCCGGCGTCATCGTCATGAAGCCGGCGTAGATCGGCGCCATCGCCTCGCGGGCCTTGGCATGCTCGGCCTCGAGCTGGCCCTTGGACGACCAGTTCAGAACGCCCTTGCTGCCACCCAGGCCCGGATAGAGCGTCAGGTAGATCGCGGCGAACACCACCGTGATGATGAACAGGCCCATCCACCAGCGCGGCAGCGGGTTGTTCATCTCGCGCAGATCCTCGTCCCACACATGGCCGGTCGAATTGTCGTCCGCCATGACGGTGCGCTTGCTGGCCACCGCCAGGACGAACACGCAGAACACCAGTCCGCCCACCACGATCGCGATGACGTACCACGACCAGAAACTCGAAATGAAGTCACTCACGGGTGCCTCCGTTGCTTGTGCTTGTCTTGAGATCAGCCGGCTCGTCACCGTCGAGCGCGAGCGACGCGGCCTCGTCGAAGGCCGAGCGGTTGCGGCTGGAATAGGCCCAGGCGACGATGCCCAGGAACAGGATCAGGAAGAAGACGGTGACGAGACTGCGGAGGTCGTTGACGATGTCCATGACGCTCCTCCTCCGGTCACTGCGCAGCCGCGGTGGTCGCGGCCGGGGTCGCCTTGCCACCTGCGGTGCCCATCACCTGCAGATAAGCGATCAGCGCCTGCATTTCCGTCTTGCCCTTGACCTCGTCGGCCGCCTTGGCGATCTCGTCGTCGGTGTAGGGCACGCCGACCTTGCGCAGCGCGGCCATGTTCTTGCCGATGTCGACATTGGCCGGCGCGGTGTCGAGCCAGGGATAGGCCGGCATGTTCGACTCGGGCACCACGTCGCGCGGGTTCATCAGGTGCACGTAGTGCCACTGGTCGCTGTACTTGCCGCCCACGCGGTGCAGGTCAGGACCGGTGCGCTTCGAGCCCCACTGGAAGGGATGGTCGTAGACGAACTCGCCCGCCTTGGAGATCTCGCCGTAGCGCAGCGTCTCGGCGCGGAAGGGACGGATCATCTGCGAGTGGCAGTTGTAGCAGCCCTCGCGCAGGTAGACGTCACGGCCGGCGAGCTGCAGCGCGGTGTAGGGCTTGAGGCCCTCCACCGGCTGGGTGGTCGAGGTCTGGAAGAACAGCGGGACGATCTCCGTCAGGCCACCGAAGAGGATGGTGACCAGCGTCAGGACGATCATCAGGAAGTTGCTGGTCTCGATCTTCTCGTGACCAGTCACCGGTGCATTCTTGTTTGCCATGGTGATGTTGCTCCGTGGGTCGGGGTCAGGCGTGGGCCGCGGCCACCGGCGGGATGGCCACCGGCTCGGCCTTGCCGGCGCGGATGGTCATGACGGTGTTCCAGGCCATCAGCAGCATGCCGGTCAGGTACATCAGACCGCCGCCCAGGCGGATGACATAGAACGGGTAGGACGCCTTGACGCTCTCGACGAAGCTGTAGACCAGCGTGCCGTCGGGGTTGGTGGCACGCCACATCAGGCCCTGCATGACGCCGGCGATCCACAGCGCGGCGATGTAGAGCACGATGCCGATGGTGGCCAGCCAGAAGTGCAGCTCGATGGCACGCACGCTGAACATCTGCTTGCGGCCGAACATGCGCGGGATCAGGTGGTACAGCGAGCCGATCGACACCATGCCGACCCAGCCCAGCGCGCCGGAGTGCACATGGCCGACGGTCCAGTCGGTGTAGTGGCTCAGCGCGTTGACGGTCTTGATCGACATCATCGGACCTTCGAAGGTCGACATGCCGTAGAACGACAGCGAGACGATCAGGAACTTCAGGATCGGGTCGTCACGCAGCTTGTGCCAGGCACCCGACAGGGTCATGATGCCGTTGATCATGCCGCCCCAGCTCGGTGCCAGCAGCACCAGCGAGAAGATCATGCCCACCGACTGCGTCCAGTCCGGCAGCGCGGTGTAGTGCAGATGGTGCGGACCCGCCCACATGTAGGTGAAGATCAGCGCCCAGAAGTGCACGATCGACAGACGGTACGAGTAGACCGGACGGTTGGCCTGCTTGGGAATGTAGTAGTACATCATGCCCAGGAAGCCGGCGGTCAGGAAGAAGCCCACCGCATTGTGGCCGTACCACCATTGCACCATCGCATCCTGAACGCCGGCATAGGCCGAGTAGGACTTCGTCAGACCGACCGGAATCGCGGCCGAGTTGACGATGTGCAGCAGCGCGACGGCCAGGATGAAGGCGCCGAAGAACCAGTTGCCCACATAGATGTGGCTGACCTTGCGGATGCCCACGGTGCCGAAGAACACGATGGCATAGCTGACCCAGACGACGGCGATCAGGATGTCGATCGGCCACTCCAGCTCGGCATATTCCTTGCCTTGAGTGAAGCCCAGCGGCAGCGACACGGCTGCGGCCAGGATCACCAGTTGCCAGCCCCAGAAGGTGAACTGGGCCAGCCCGGGCGCGAACAGCCGGGTCTGGCAGGTGCGCTGCACCACGTGGTAGCTGGTCGCGAACAGCGCGCAGCCGCCGAAGGCGAAGATGACCGCATTGGTGTGCAGCGGTCGCAGCCGGCCGTAGCTCAGCCAGGAAATGCCGTTGGTCAGTTCGGGAAATGCCAGCTGGGCCGCGATCACGACCCCGACGAACATCCCCACGATGCCCCACAGCACGGCGGCCACGGCAAACTGCCGTACCACCGCATCGCTGTAGACGGGGCCAGCCGTCTGTGTGTTGATTGCCATTGGTTGCTCCTTGGAAACTCTCTCGATCCCGGACGGGAATTCTTTGGCACCCCGTCAGCGACGAGGTTGACTCGAATCAAGCTCGTCCGGGTCTGCGCGCAGCATGCGCTCGCCCTCTCGCTCGATGTCGTCGAACTGGCCGGCCTTCAGGGCCCAGGCGAAGATCACGATGATCAGGAAGACCAGCACGATGGACAGCGGAATCAGCAGGAAAAGGATGTCCATCGCTCAGCCCTTTCCCGGCAGACGCAGCCGCCAGGTGGTCAGGCGCAGCGCGTTGACCACCACCAGCAGCGAGCTGGCCGCCATGCCGACGCCGGCCAGCCAGGGCGGCATCCAGCCCACCAGCGCCAGCGGCACCGACACCGCGTTGTAGATCAGCGCCCAGCGCAGGTTCTGCCGCACCACCGCCAGCGTGCGGCGCGCGGTCGCGAACACCACCGGCAGATCCTCGATGCGGTCGGACAGCACGATCACGTCGGCACGGGCCTGGGCCAGCGCCGCCGCGGTGCCCATCGCGATCGACACGTCGGCGCGGGCCAGCACAGGCGCATCATTGATCCCGTCGCCGACCATCGCGACGACACGGCCTTGACGCTGCAGGGCATCGACCGCTTCGAGCTTGTCCTGGGGCGTGCAGCGCGAACGCGCGTCGGCGATGCCCAGCCGCGCGGCCATCGCCGCGACGCTGCCGGGCTGGTCGCCCGAGAACAGGTGCAGCGCCAGGCCCTCCGCGGCCAGGCGGGCGGTGCCGCTGGCCGCATCGGCGCGCAGCACCTCGTCGAACTCGAAGCGCAGCACCGGCTGCCAGAGCGAAGCGGCATCGGCCTGACGATCGCGCAGCGCCAGCCAGACCTGGGGACGCTGCACCGCAGCCGCCGCCTCGGCTGCACCGCACCAGGCGCCGGAGCCCAGACGGACCTCGAGGCTGCAGGCCGCGATGCGCACGCTCGCCTGCACGCCCTGCCCGGCCTGCTCGAGCAGATCGGTCGGCTCGGCCGACCAGTCGGCCGGCGGCAGCGCCTGCACCAATGCACGCGACAGCGGATGCGAGGAGCGCTCGGCCAGCTGGCGGGCCACATCGCGCAGCAGCCCGGCCGGCAGTCCGGCGCAGACCGGCGCGGTCGGCTGCATCTCGACGGTGGCGGCCAGCGCCAGCCGGTCCTCGGTGACGGTGCCGGTCTTGTCGAAGATCACGTCGCCCACCCGGGTCAGGACTTCCAGCGCATCCAGGCGCTGCACGACGATGCCGCGGCGCGCCAGCTCGCCGGCGGTGGCCAGCAGCGCCACCGGTGCGCCCAGCGACAGCGCGCACGGGCAGGTCACCACCAGCACCGCGACCGCCACCCACAGCGCCCGCGACGGATCGATGAACATCCACGCGGCCCAGGCCAGCGCCGCCAGCACCAGCACCGCGATCAGGAAGGGGCCGGCCAGCCGGTCGGTGGCCAGGATGAAGGCGGGGCGTTCGGTCAGCGCACGCTCGACCAGCGAGACGATGCGCTGGTAGCGGGTCTGCGCGCCGAGCTGCAGCACCTCCATCACCACCGGCGCGCCCAGGTTCAGGCAGCCGGCGGAGACCTCGTCGCCGACGGCCCGGTCGACCGGACGCGACTCGCCGGTCAGCATCGCCTCGTCGACCTGGGTGCGGCCCTCGAGCAGGCGGCCGTCGGCGGCAAAGGCCTGACCGGCATGCACCCGCACCCGGTCGCCGACGACCAGCGCCGACGACGGCACCAGCTCGCCACGGTCGGCCGCATCCAGGCGCTCGACCGCATCGGGCAGCCGGCGCATCACCGCATCGAGCGACTGCGCCGCACGCTGGCGCGCCCGCGCCTCGAGCGTGCGCGCCGCGAACAGGAAGCTGACGAACATCGTCAGCGAGTCGAAGTAGACCTCCGAGCCGAGCGGCCCGGCCGGATCGAAAGTCGCCACCGAGCTGGCGACGAAGGTGACCGCGATGCCCAGCGCGATCGGCAGGTCCATCGAGACGCGGCGTTCGCGCAGACCGTTCCAGGCGCCGCGGAAGAAGGGACCGGCAGCGAAGATGATCACCGGAATGCTCAGCACCCAGCTGGCCCAGTTCAGCAGGCCGAGCATGTCGGGCGTGATGTCGCCAGGCGCCGCCACATAGGTGGGCGTGGCGTACATCATCACCTGCATCATGCAGAAGGAGGCGACGAAGAGCCGCCACAGCGACTGGCGCGACTCCTTGGTGGCCAGCACGACGGCCTGCGCCCCGGTGTCGGGAAACGCCCCGTAGCCGATCGAGCGCACCGCCTCGATCATCGCGGAGACCCGGGTGCGCCGCGGATCCCAGACCACCACCGCACGCTGCGCGGCACCGCTGACCTCGGCCCGGCTCACCCCGTCGACCTTCAGCAGCGCCTCCTCGATCTGGCCGGCGCAGGCCGCGCAGTACATGCCACCGATCAGCAGGCGCGACTGCCCCAGCTCGCCGCCCTGGCCATCGTCGATCCACTGGGTGAAGGCCTGCTGCTGGGCGCGATCGTCGACCGCGGCGGCCTGGGTGGCGGTCAGCGCAGGATCGCCGCTGAACTGGCCCGGCACCACTGGCGTGACAGGTCCGGACGCGGCCGAAGACGGCGTCAATGGAGCATCGACACGAGCGGAGGGTGGGGTTGTGGCGGGCATGGGGGGCATGGGACGACCGGGCGGCCGCCACGCATGCGCTATTCTTTGGGGGCAGCCCCCCTCAAAACATGATCCACATCAAGTTCGATCCGGTTCAACCCGGATGTGCCGTGTTGACTCGCCTCACCCACCTGCACCGCTGTGGGGATTCCACCACGAAAGATCGGCATCCTGATCGGCTCCGGCGCCAGAGGCCGGCCAGGCGGCCCCGGGCGGCGCTGATGTCGACGCTGGGTCTGGCGCTGAGCCTGCTGCTGCCGGGTGCCGCTTTCGCCCAGGAGGGACCGCAGAAGCTGCCGGCGATCACGCTGACGGCCGGCATGCACCAGATCCGCGCCGAGGTGGCGCGCACCGACCTGCAGCGCCAGATCGGGCTGATGCACCGCAGCGCGATGCCCGCCGGCGAGGGCATGCTGTTCATCTTCGAGCAGCCCGGCGTGCAGTGCTTCTGGATGCGCAACACGCTGATCCCGCTGTCGGCCGCCTTCCTCGACGACGAGGGCCGCATCGTCAACATCGAGGACATGAAGCCGCAGACCGAGGACTCGCACTGCTCGAAGAAGCCGGTGCGCTTCGTGCTCGAGATGAACCAGGGCTGGTTCGCGAAGAAGGGCCTGTCGGCCGGCAGCCGCATCGGCGGCGAGCCGTTCCGCCCGGCTGGCGCCACCCCAAAATAACCATACGACATAAGCTATCCACTTTTTTGTCGTTTGTCGCCATAAAGGGGGCAGATAGCATGCGCCCCCTGTATGAAGATCCGCGACCTCGACCTCACCGACAACCCTGTCAACGCCGAGCACCAGCAGCTCGGCCTGCCGCCGCTCGAGAATGCGGTGACGCATTCGGGCGACCATCCGGTCCTGCGTTTCGCGATGTGGTCGGTGGTCTTCCTGCTGATGGGCGTGACGATCTTCCTGGGCACGCGGCTGTTCAACCAGCCCGATGGCCACACCGGCTTCCAGATCATCGCCGAGACGCTCGAGAGCCGCGCCTTCTGGAGCGCGGTGGCGGTCGGCCTGCTGGCGCAGACGGTCGACGGCGCGCTCGGCATGGCCTACGGCATCACCTCCACCAGCTTCCTGCTGGCCACCGGCTCCAGCCCGGCCGTGGCCAGCGCGGCGGTGCACATCGCCGAGGTCTTCACCACCGGGGTGTCGGGCATCTCCCACATCAAGCTCGGCAACGTCAACAAGAGCCTGTTCCTGCGGCTGCTGGTGCCGGGCATGATCGGCGCGATCTCCGGCGCCTGGGTGGTCTCCAGCGTCGACGCGGCCACCATCAAGCCGATCATCTCGATCTATCTGCTGCTGATGGGGCTGTATGTCATCAGCAAGATCTTCCGCACCATCAAGCGCCGCCACGAGGAGCCGCGCCATGTCGCCAAGCTCGGGCTGGTGGGCGGCTTCGTCGATGCGGTGGGCGGCGGCGGCTGGGGCCCGGTGGTGACCACCACGCTGGTGGGCACCGGCTCCGACCCGCGCACCACCATCGGCTCGGTCAATCTGGCCGAATTCTTCCTGACCTTCGTCAGCGCCGGCGTCTTCGCGATGCTGGTCGGCGAGAGCCCGTGGCCGACGGTGGCCGGGCTGGTGATCGGCGGCCTGTTCGCCGCACCGCTGGCCGCGCTGCTGACCCGTCATCTGAACACGAAGGCGCTGCTGGCCCTGGTCGGCACCGTCATCTCCCTCATCAGCATCTACAACCTCTACCGGGCGTTCCACTGAGTTCTCCCCGAGTCCGGGATCACCGAGCCGAGCCTCCAGAGCCACCATGTACAAGTACACCGACTTCGACCGCCAGTTCGTCCGCGCCCGGGCGGCCCAGTTCCGCGACCAGCTCGACCGCCACTTCGCCGGCCAGCTCGATGGCGACGACTTCAAGGCGCTGCGCCTGCAGAACGGCTGGTACATCCAGCGCCATGCGCCGATGCTGCGCGTGGCGGTGCCCTACGGCGCGATCGGCAGCGGCCAGATCCGCGCGCTGGCCGAGATCGCGCGGGTGCATGACCGCGGCTATGTGCACTTCACCACCCGCCAGAACGTCCAGTACAACTGGATCCCGCTGACGCAGGCCGCCGACGTGATGGACAAGCTGGCGGCGGTCGACATGCACGGCATCCAGACCAGCGGCAACTGCATCCGCAACATCACCACCGACGGCCTGGCCGGCGTGGCCGCCGACGAGCTGGTCGACCCGCGCCCCTACGCCGAGGTGCTGCGCCAGTGGAGCACGCTGCATCCCGAGTTCGCCTTCCTGCCACGCAAGTTCAAGATCGCCATCTCCGGCGCCGCCGAGGACCGCGCCGCGATCGGCTGGCATGACGTGGGCCTGCAGCTGGTCAAGAACGAGGCCGGCGAGGTCGGCTTCAAGGTGCTGGTCGGCGGCGGCATGGGCCGCACGCCGATCATCGGCTCGGTGATCCGCGAGTTCCTGCCCTGGAACCAGATCCTGGTCTACCTGGAAGCCGTGGTGCGGGTCTACAACCGCTACGGCCGCCGCGACAACGCCTACAAGGCGCGCATCAAGATCCTGGTCAAGGCCGAGGGGCAGAAGTACTTCGACCAGGTCGAGGCCGAGTTCCGCCAGATTCTCGAGAACGACCCGGACGGCGCGCTGCACCTGATCCCGCAGGCCGAGCTCGACCGCGTCGCGGCCTGCTTCACCCGCCCGGCCGGCGTCGAGCCGCTGGCCGAGCCGGCCGCGGACGCCGACGCGTCGCTGGCCTACCAGCGCTGGCTCGCGCGCAATGTGCACGCGCACCAGGTGCCGGGCTGGCGCGCGGTGACGCTGTCGGTCAAGCGCGCCGGCCAGGCCCCGGGCGACGCCACCGACGCCCAGCTCGACGCGGCCGCCGACCTGGCCGACCGCTTCTCCTTCGGTGAGCTGCGCGTCACGCACGACCAGAACCTGCTGCTGCCCTGGGTCAAGGCCAGCGACCTGCCCGAAGTCCATGCCGCCGCCAAGGCCGCCGGCTACGCCACGCCCAACATCGGCCTGGTCACCGACATGATCGCCTGCCCGGGCGGCGACTTCTGCGATCTGGCCAACGCGCGCTCCATCCCGGTGGCGGCCGAGCTGACCGAGCGCTTCGCCGACCTCGACGAGGTGTTCGACCTCGGCGAGATCGACCTGCACATCAGCGGCTGCATCAACTCCTGCGGCCACCACCACAGCGGCCACATCGGCATCCTGGGCGTCGACAAGGACGGCAGCGAGTGGTACCAGGTGACGCTGGGCGGCTCGGACGGCTCGGCCCATGCGCCGCTGGCCGTGCCGGGCAAGGTCATCGGCCCGTCGTTCGCCGCCAGCGAGATCACCGACGCGGTCGAGGCCATTCTCGACACCTACCGCGAGCTGCGCCAGCCCGACGAGAAGTTCATCGACGCGCTGCACCGCATCGGCCTGGACCCGTTCAAGGCCGCCGCCAACGCCCAGCGCACCGCCACCGCCCGCGCCTGAGCCGCGGCCGACCGACATCCGGAACACGACACACCATGAAGTTCATCGACATCGCCCATGACCCGTGGCACACCGTCGGCGGCGAGGACGGCCCGATCCCGCACCCGCAGCCCAAGGACCATCTGCTGCTGACGCTGGAGCAGTGGCACGCGGTGCGCGAGACCTGGCCGGCCGGCCTGGCCGTCGGCGTGATCCTGCCCAACAGCGTCGACGTCGAGACGCTGGCCGCCGACCTGCCGCGCCTGTCGCTCGTCGCGCTGCAGTTCCCGAAGTGGGTCGACGGCCGTGCCTACACCCAGGCCCGTCTGCTGCGGGTGCGCTACCAGTTCAAGGGCCAGATCCGCGCCACCGGCGAGGCGCTGGTCGACATGCTGCCGCTGATGCAGCGCACCGGCTTCGACGCGGTGGCGCTGCGCCGCGACCAGTCGCGCGAGGCCGCCGAACGCGCGCTGGGCTTCTTCGCCGGCCACTACCAGGGCGCAATCGGCGAGGCCCGCCCGGTCTTCGCCCGTCCGGCCGCGACCGGCGGCGCCGACTTCATCAACGCCGGAGCCGCGATATGAGCGCGATCGCCCTGTACGGCCGCAGGAAGCCGGGCTTCGAGGACCGCCTGGAAGCGGCCCTGCAGGCGCTGAAGGATGCCGCCGCCGCCCACCCCGGCAGCATCATCCAGTCGACCAGCCTCGGCGCCGAGGACATGGTCGTCACCGACCTGATCGCGCGCCATCAGCTGCCGATCACGCTGGCGACGCTGGAGACCGGCGCGCTGCATGCCGAGACGGTCGCGCTGATCCCGCGCATCGAGGCGCACTACGGCCTGAAGGTCGAGGTCTACCGCCCGGTGCAGGAGGCCGTGATCGAGTTCGTGCAGAAGAACGGCGAGAAGGCGATGTACGAGAGCATCGCGCTGCGCAAGGCCTGCTGCGGCGTGCGCAAGATGGAGCCGCTCTCGCGCATGCTGGCCGGGCGCACCGCCTGGGTCACCGGCCTGCGCCGCGAGCAGTCCAACGCACGCGGCGAGGTCCGCACCGTCGAGGCCGACGACCAGGGTCGTGCGAAAATCAATCCTCTGGTGGACTGGTCCTGGAACGACGTGTGGCACTACATCGCCGCCAACGATGTGCCCTACAACCCGCTGCACGACCAGTTCATGCCGAGCATCGGCTGCGCTCCCTGCACCCGCGCGATCGCGGTGGGTCAGGAATTCCGCGCCGGTCGCTGGTGGTGGGAAGACGAATCGGCCAAGGAATGCGGCCTGCACGTCTCCCAGAAGCCGGCGGCCTGAGCGCGAGAGTCGCGCCGCCCTGCCCCCCGAACACACGACGACTGTCCCCGAGACCATGACCCAAACGCTTCCCGACGTGGACCACCGCCACCTCGACGCGCTGGAGGAAGAGGCGATCTTCATCCTGCGCGAGGTCGCCGGCGCCTTCGAGCGTCCCGGCCTGCTGTTCTCCAGCGGCAAGGATTCCTGCGTGGTGCTGCACCTCGCCGAGAAGGCCTTCAAGCAGAAGACCTCCCGGCCCGGCGAGCGCCCGACCTTCAGCGGCCGCCTGCCCTTCCCGCTGGTGCATGTCGACACCGGCCACAACTTCCCCGAAGTCATCCAGTTCCGCGACGAGCGCATTGCCGAGATGGGCGAGCGCCTGATCGTCGGGCATCTGGAAGACTCGATGAAGAAGGGCACGATCCGTCTGGCCCACCCGCTGGAGTCGCGCAACGGCCACCAGACGGTGACGCTGCTCGAGACCATCGAGGAGCACCGCTTCGACTGCATGATCGGCGGCGCCCGCCGGGATGAAGAGAAGGCACGCGCCAAGGAGCGCATCTTCAGCCACCGCGACGCCTTCGGCCAGTGGCAGCCCAAGGAGCAGCGTCCGGAGCTGTGGAACCTGTTCAACACCCGCATCAAGCCGGGCGAGCACTTCCGCGCCTTCCCGATCTCGAACTGGACCGAACTCGACGTCTGGCTCTACATCGCCCGCGAGAACATCCCGCTGCCGAGCATCTACTACACGCACAAGCGCGAGATCTACCGCCGCAAGGGCCTGCTGGTGCCGGTGACCGACGTGACGCCGCCCTCGGCTGAGGACACCGTCGAGACGGTCGACGTGCGCTTCCGCACCGTCGGCGACATGACCTGCACCTGCCCGGTGGAGTCGGACGCCGCCACCACCGCCGACATCGTCGCCGAGACGCTGCAGGTGACCGTCTCCGAGCGCGGCGCCACCCGCATGGACGACCGCACCTCCGAGGCCTCGATGGAGCGCCGCAAGAAGGAAGGCTATTTCTGATGAGCACCGTGGAACACATCGACGCCGGCGAGGAACTGGCGCACAAGGCCCTGCGCTTCCTGACCGCGGGCAGCGTGGATGACGGCAAGAGCACCCTGATCGGCCGCCTGCTGTTCGACAGCCGCGGCATCCTGGCCGACAAGCTCGACGCGCTGGAGAAGCGCGCCGCCGGCGCCCCGATCGATCTGTCGCTGCTGACCGACGGCCTGGAGGCCGAGCGCGAGCAGGGCATCACCATCGACGTCGCCTACCAGTACTTCGCGACCAAGAGCCGCAAGTTCATCATCGCCGACGCGCCCGGCCACGAGCAGTACACCCGCAACATGGTGACAGCCGCCGCCGGCAGCGATGCCGCGGTGGTGCTGGTGGACATCACCAAGCTCGACACCTCGGTGCCTGAGGTGGTGCTGCTGCCGCAGACCCGCCGCCACAGCCTGCTGGCGCGCCTGCTGCGCGTGCCCAGCATCGTCTTCGCGATCAACAAGCTCGACGCGATCGAGGTCGGCACGCAAGCCGCCTTTGACGCCGTGGCCAAGGCGCTGACCAAGTTCGCCGAAGAAGCCGGCATCGCCGTGCGCGGCATCGTGCCGGTCTCCGCGCTGCGCGGCGACAACGTCGCCACCCCGTCGGCGAACTGGGACTGGTACACCGGCCCGACGCTGCTGCAGCTGCTCGAGACCCTGCCGGTCACCGACGAGGCGCATGACGGCCACCTGCTGGTGCCAGTGCAGTACGTCGCCCGCGACGACGGCCAGGGCACCGGCCACCAGCACCGCGTGATGTGGGGCCGCATCGCCCACGGCGGCGTGAAGGCCGGCGACACGGTGCAGATCTACCCCAGCGGCGAGACCGCGGTGGTGGCCGAGGTGCGCCACGCCGGTCTGGTGGTCGACGGCTGCGAGGCCGGCCAGTCCGCCGGCATCGTGCTGGACCGCCAGGTCGATGTCTCGCGCGGCGACTGGATCTTCACGCCCGGCAGCGCGCCGGTGCAGCAGAACTTCGGCGGCACGCTGGCCTGGCTCGACACCGAGCCGGCGGTGCTGGGCCGCAAGTACTGGGTGCGCCACGGCAACCGCTGGGTGCAGGCGCGCATCACCGCCATCGAGCACCGCCTGGACATCAACACGCTGGAGCAGGTCGAGGCCGAGCAGCTCTCGGTCAACGAGATCGGCCGTGTGCAGATCCAGACCCAGCAGGCGCTCCCCGTCGAGGCCTATGCCGACAACCGTGTCGGCGGCGCGCTGATCGTGGTCGATCCGACCACCAACCGCACCAGCGGCGCGCTGCTGGTCGGCGCCTGAGCCAGGACGGCCGAGCCATGAGCGAGGTGCGTGTCGTCTTCGTCGGTGCCGGCCCGGGCTCGGCCGACCTGATCACGCTGCGCGGGCTGCAGCGCCTGCGCCAGGCCGAGATCGTGCTGGCCGATGCGCTGACCGACCCGGCGCTGCGCCAGGAAGCGCCCGACGCCGAGTGGATCGATGTCGGCAAGCGCGGCTTCAGCACCGAGAGCACCGGCCAGGCACGCATCAACCTGCTGCTGGTCGAGTCGGCACGCCGCTCGGCCCGGGTGGTCCGCCTGAAAGGCGGCGACCCGAGCCTGTTCGGCCGCCTCGAGGAGGAGCTGCACGCGCTCGGCCAGGCCGGCATCGCCAGCGAGGTGGTGCCCGGCATCACCTCGGCGCTGGCCGCCGCCGCCGCCACGCAGCAGCCGCTGACGCGTCGCGGCATCGGCCGCAGCGTCGCCTTCAGCACCGCGATGACCCGCACCGGCGACCTCGAGGCCCGGCGCAGCGCCGACACCGAGGTCTTCTACATGGCCGGGCGCCAGCTGCCCTCGCTGGCCGAGCGCCTGGCCGAGGTCGGCTGGCCGGCGGACACGCCGGTGGTGGTGATCTCGCGCGCCGGCTGGCCCGACGAGCGCTCCAGCCGCCACACGGTGGCCACGCTGGCCGAGGCCGACGCGCTGCATCACGGCCGCCCGACCCTGGTCACCGTCGGCGCCGGCGCCCGTCCGGTGCTGCCGGACGATGCGCACGGCGCGCATGACCCCGATCAAGCCCCTGCCCCGGCCTCCGTGGCCTGAGCCCGTAGAATCCCGCCCTTCAACCCTGAACCGAATTCCCCCGTCATGACCCACGTCGTCACCGAAGCCTGCATCCGCTGCAAGTACACCGACTGCGTCGATGTCTGCCCCGTCGACTGCTTCCGCGAAGGCCCGAACTTCCTGGTGATCGATCCGGACGAATGCATCGACTGCGCGGTCTGCATTCCCGAGTGCCCGGTCAGCGCCATCCTCCCCGAGGAGGACGTGCCGGCCGACCAGCAGGTCTACATCAAGCTCAACGCCGAGCTGTCGCCGAAATGGCCCAGCATCACCAAGCGCAAGGACCCGCTGCCCGATCACGCCGACTGGAAGGACGTGACCGGCAAGCTCGACCAGCTGGTGCGCTGATCCCGGCCGCGCCGATCCGATGAGCCCGGCCGCACCGATCGTGCAGACCGATGCGCTGGTGATCGGCGCGGGCCCGGTCGGCCTGTTCCAGGCCTTCCAGCTCGGCCTGCTCGGCCTGTCGGTGCGGATCGTCGACGCGCTGCCGCAGGCCGGCGGACAATGCGTCGAGCTGTATGCCGACAAGCCGATCCTCGACATTCCCGGCATCCTGGAGTGCAGCGGCCGCGAGCTGACCGAGCGGCTGCTGGCGCAGCTCGCACCCCTGGCGCCAGGCTGGCACCTCGGCCATGAAGTCACGCGGCTGGCCCGCCGTGACGATGGCCGCTTCGATGCGGCCTGCGCCGATGGCACCACCTTCGACGCCGGCGCCGTCTTCATCTGCGCCGGCGTCGGCGCCTTCCAGCCGCGTCGCCTCAAGGCACCGGGCCTGGAAGGTCTCGAGGGCCGCCATCTCCACTACCACCCCGCGACCGATCCGGCCGCGCTGGCACGCTTTGCAGGCCAGCGCGTGCTGGTCATCGGCGGCGACGAGGCGGCGCTGGTCCGCGCCGCGGCGCTGGCCGAGCAGCCCGATCAGCCGCCCGTGCAGCTGATGCACCGCCGCGACGTGCTGCAGGCCGATGCGCCGCTGCTGGCGCGCATCGACGCGCTGCGCCAGGCCGGGCGCCTCGTCTTCCATGCGGCGCAGTTCGCCGCAGCACGCCAGGACGAGGCCGGCCGGCTGCTGCAGGTCGACATCACGCTGCCCGACGGCGGCCTGCGTACGCTGGATCTCGACACGCTGATCGTCTGCCAGGGCCTGAGCCCGCGCCTGGGCCCGATCGCCGACTGGGGCCTGGCGATGGAGCGCAAGCTGCTGGTGGTGGACCCGGCCACCTTCGAGACCAGCGCGCCCGGCATTCATGCCGCCGGCGACATCGTCAGCTATCCCGGCAAGAAGAAGCTGATCCTGTGCGGCTTCCATGAGGCCACGCTGGCCGCACATGCCGCGCACGAGCGCCTGCGCCCGCACGAGCGCGGCCCGCTGCTCTACACCAGCAGCAGCACGCTGCTGCAGCAGCGCCTCGGCCGACACGGATGAGGCTTGAGCGCGAGACATCGCCTCGCGCTGCTTATTTCCGTAAAATCCGGCACGCGCAATATCGGAAAAAGCTCCGCAGCGCATCCCCCTCTTGTCCGAACCCGGACCCCTGCCGTCACACTTCTGATTCGTCGCATCGGTGGCGGACACCTCGAACAGGATGAAGAAGAAGGTTCTAAGCACGCGCCTGCTGCGGATGATGAGGCCGCTGCTGCTCTGCCTGTCCGGCGCCCTGCTGCTGCCGACGGCTCAGGCCGCTGGCACTGGTGCCGACACGCTCAAGCAGATCCAGCGCCGGGGCGAGCTGCGGGTGTGCATCTGGCCGGACTACTACGGCATCAGCTACCGCAATCCCAAGACCCGCCAGCTCGGCGGGCTCGACATCGACCTGTCGGCCGAGCTGGCGCGCGAGCTGGGCGTGCGGCTGCGGCATGTCGACTCCTCGTTCGCGACCCTGATCGATGACCTGCGCGAGGTCCGCTGCGACATCGCGATGTTCGCGGTCGCCGCACTGCCGCAGCGCCGCCAGCATCTGGCCTTCAGCCAGCCCTACCTGAGCAGCGGCATTCATGCGATCACCACCCGCAGCAACCGGGTGGTGCGCCGCTGGGAGGACATCGACCGGCCGGGCGTGCTGGTCGGCGTGCAGGCCGGCACCTTCATGGCGACCGTCATGCGCGACGAGCTGCGCCATGCCACGCTGGTGGTGGTCAAGGCGCCCGACACCCGCGAACAGGAGCTCGAGTCCGGTCGCATCGATGTCTTCATGACCGACTATCCCTACAGCCGTCGCCTGCTCGACAGCGCCGACTGGGCGCGGCTGCTGAGCCCGCAGCAGCCGCTGCATGTGCTGCCCTACGCCTATGCGCTGCGGCAGGGCGACGCGGCCTGGCTGGCCCGGGTGGACCAGTTCGTCGCGCACATCCGCCAGGACGGCCGGCTCGCGGCCGCCGCGCGCCGGCACGGCCTGTCCGAGATCGTCCAGCGCACCGGGAACGAGCCATGAAGCCGACCGAGGCCCCGCAAGCCCGCACGCTGATCGACAGCGGCCGGCTGCTCTGGCTCGGCATGACGCTGCTGGTCGGGGTCGCGCTGCTGACCGCCGCCTATGCGGCCCGGCAGCGCCAGACGGTCATCGCCGACGAGACCCGGCGCATGGACACGCTGGTGCGGGTGCTGCAGGGCGAGACGCAGCGCCTGCTCGACACCAGCGCGCTGATGCTGCAGACCCTCGCCAGCCAGATCGACCGCCAGCCCGCAGGCGAGACCGACGCGTTGCGCGAGAGCATGCTCGCGACCCTGCGCATCGCACCGCAGATGCGCAGCCTGTGGCTGATCGACACCGAAGGCCGGATCCTGGCGGCCACCCACGCGCCGCAGGACCTGCGCCCGCTCGACACCGGCCGGCTGACGCTGGCCAGCGAGGCCGGGGAGATCCGGCTGGGCGGCTGGCTGCCCGGTCGAGATCTGCGCCAGAGCGGCGTGCCGCCCGCTGGCGTGGGCGTGATGACCCTGTCGACCCGGATCGCGGCGGCTGAGGCCGGTCCGGCACGCCCACCCGTGCGCCATCTGATCGCCACCCTCAACCCCGACGCGCTGGCCTCGCAGCAGCAGCGCCTGCTGGGACACGGCACGCTGTCGGCCGCGCTGCTGGACTTCCAGGGCCAGATTCTCGGCGGCACCGATCAGCTCGTCGCCAGTCCGGGTGAATCCCGCCCGACCCTGCCCGCGCTGCAGGACTTCCTGCCGGAGCGCGAGCACGGCCACTACGACAGCCCCGGCATCGACGGCACGCAGGCGCTCAGCAGCTTCGATGCCAGCGGGCGCTGGCCGGTGTTCACGCTGCTGGAGCAGCCGGTCGACGCGGTCGAGACCACCGTGCGCGACAAGCTGCTGTGGTCGGTGATGATGATGTGCGCCTCGATGGGACTGATCGGCCTGGGCACGCTGCTGGCCTGGCGGGCCCTGAGAACACAGGAGCAGCTGATGCTCACGCTGCAGCAGACCCGCAGCCAGCTCGTCGACAGCGAGGGCCATCTGCGCACCCTGATCGAGGCCGCGCCGGCCGCGATGTTCGTGCTCGATCCGCTCGGACGCTACGCGATGGTCAACCAGGCCTTCGAGGATCTGCTCGACGTGCGCCGCGAGCAGCTGCTGGGCCAGCGCGGTGAAAGCCATGAGCGGCTGCGCCAGCTCGCCTACCACCAGGCGCTCGACCATGCACTCTGGAGCAGCAGCGGCAGCGGGCGCAGCCACTATGTCGAGGAGTTCGTGCTCCAGGGCGGCGAGCGCCGGCAGATGCTGGTCACCAAGGTCACGCTGCGCCGCCCGGGCGAGCGCGCCGGCGGCATCATCGGCAGCCTGACCGATGTCACCAGCTTCCACGAGGCCGAGCAGCGCGCGGCCGAGGCCCGTCAGACCATCGAGGCCGCCTACCGGGCCGAGTCGGAATTCATCGGCAACCTCAGCCATGCGCTGCGCACGCCGCTGCAGTCGATCATCGGCTTCTCCGAGCTGGGCCGGCTGCGCACCCGGCGCGATGCAGCGCTGCAGGAGCTGTTCGGCCATGTGCATCAGGCCGGTCTGCGCATGCTCGGCGTGGTCGATGACCTGCTGGACCTGTCGCGGCTCAAGAGCTCGGCCGGCACGCTGCACTGCACACCCAGCGACACCCTGGCGCTGGTGCGCGAGGTGGTCGGACATGCGCGCGAGGCCCCCGCAGGCCTGGGCCGCTCGATCCGGATCGAGCATGCCAGCGATCTTGCCGCCTGGGCCCGCGTCGATCCGCTGCGCTTCCAGCAGGTGGTGCGGCTGCTGACAGAGCGTGCGCTGGCGCTGACACCCACCTCCGAGCCGGTCACGCTCAGCGCCGAGATCGACTTGCAGGAGCGGCTGCACTGGCGCGTTCGCGACACCGGTGCAGCGCTGCCCGACAACGAGCACGAGACGGTGTTCGACGCCTTCTTCCAGTCCCGCCGCAATGGCGCCGCCCCGAATGCCAGCCAGGGCAGCGGCCTCGAGCTGGCCATCTGCCGCCAGATCATGCGAGAGCTCGGCGGTGACCTGATCTACCAGCCGCACCCGCAAGGCGGCGGGGTCTTCGACTTCTGGCTGCCGCACACCACCCCGGAACGCTCGGATCCACGTCCATTCGAGGCATCGCAAAAAAAAGCGGCCTGACCTCTTGCAGACCATCAAAGTTTCACAATAGAATTCAATTCTTGTCAGCTGACGCAGACAAATCTGATCCCTGATAGCTCAGTCGGTAGAGCGACGGACTGTTAATCCGCAGGTCCCTGGTTCGAGTCCAGGTCGGGGAGCCAAACATCAGATTCATCCGCATCATCAGCCAGACCGTTCCCTGATAGCTCAGTCGGTAGAGCGACGGACTGTTAATCCGCAGGTCCCTGGTTCGAGTCCAGGTCGGGGAGCCAAAAGTTCAAGAAGATCAACGCCCCAGCGTCACAAGCGCTGGGGCGTTTTTCCTTGTCGGCTGCCGCGTTGGCGCTGTTGTCCTTCGGTCAGCTCTGCGCCTTCCATCGCGCCGCACGGTCCGCAGACCTGCGGCGCTTTGCATTTCAGGCGCCGATCATCCCTCCCCGACCGCGCGGCGCAGTTCGTCGACGGTGTAGCCCTCGCGGATCAGGGCCTCGCGCAGCCAGGTAGGCTGAGGGCCCAGGCCGTCCCAGGTGGCACCGGACACCGGATGGCGATAGCGCACCTCGGCCGGCGCCGCCGGTGCGGCACGCGCGATCGGTCCGCGCAGCTCATGGGGCTCGATGCGCCAGAACGCCATCAGGCGATGGATCTTGCGCAGGGCGATCTGCCGTTCTGCCTGACCGTCATTCGCGCCCTCTGCGGCGCCATCCGTGTCAGACCGCAATTCGATGTTCTTCTTCATCCGTCGATTGTCTCGGGTGCGTGGGGATCATGCGCATGGTGGCACAGGCCGCATGACGCGGCAGGGCGGCAAGCGTGTGGAAAATATCAGCTACAATCCGGGTTGACGGGCCTCCCTGCATGGGGGCGCGGCCAACCGGGTCAGGTCGGGAACGAAGCAGCCCTAACCGTTAGCACTCAGTGCCAGGGTCAAGGCTCGTCACCCCCTCCCCCGCTTCGCGCGATCTCCTTCCTTCCCCACTGCCTTTCTCGAGATTCCTTGTGCCATTCGACCTGCATGCGCAGGCGAGCGGGACTACGATGATCCCTGTCCATCGTCCCCAAGGAGAACCTCTGATGATCCGCATCCTGCTGCCCTTTGATGGAAGCGAACATGCGCTCGACGCCGTGCGTCACGTGATCGGGATGAGGCAGGCGGGCCTCGAGATCGAGGCCGTGCTGCTGAACGTGCAGGATCCGCCGCACCTGTACGAAGTGGTGCTCGCACCCGATGCCGGCCTGATCGACAGTGCCAGCCATGAGGCCGGAGAGCATGTGCTCGCCCCGGCCGCGGCGCTGCTGCAGACCGCGGACATCGCATTCGAGACGGCGGTCGTCACCGGCGACGCCGCCCATGAGATCGCCGAGCAGGCGCTGCTGCTGGGCTGCGAACAGATCGTCATGACCACGCTGAGCCATGGCGCACTGCTCGGGCGGCTGCAGGACGCCGTCTCGCACGAGGTGGTGCGCCGAGCCCGGGTGCCGGTCACGCTGGTGCCCCCGCCGCTGCGCGAGGTCGAGGCCGACGACCTCGCCGCGCTGGGTGCCGAGGACGACGGCACCTCCTGACCGCCCCCGCACCCGCGCCGGGGGCCTCAGCGCCCCAGCCGGTTCGGGTGCCAGTACAGGAACTTGGCGTAGATGTCGACGTCCTTGGTCTCCCGGATGAAGGCCATGCCGACCGCGAAGGTCAGACCGGCCACCGCGATCGGGAACCACAGACCGTGGTACATGCTGCCGTCCTGCGCCGACATGCCGAAGGCGATCGACGGCAGCAGACCGCCGAACCAGCCATTGCCCAGGTGGTAGGGCAGCGACATCGCGGTGTAGCGGATGCGGGTCGGGAACATCTCGACCAAGGCTGCGCCCAGCGGGCCGTAGACCATCGCGACCAGCACCATCAGCGCCGCCAGCACCAGCACCACGCCGACCCGGTTCATCCGGTCCGGATCCGCCTTGACCGGATAGCCGGCCGCGGCCAGCGCATCCGGCAGCACCTCCTTGCGGAAGTGCGAGACCTCCAGCAGGCTGTCCTGGTCGAAGCGGCTGCCGTCGTCGGTCAACACGCCCTCGGGCGGCTGCAGCACCGTCTCGCCGATGCGAACCTCGGTGGGCGTGCCCGGCGCCACCGCCTCGTTGTGATAGCTGGCCGACAGCTGGGCCAGCGTGCGCTTGGCGATGTCGCAGGCCGACGAGAAGCTGAGATCGGTCGCCAGCGGATTGGCCTGGAAGGAGCAGGTCGCCGGGTCGGCGCGCACCACGATGCGCACCTTCTGCTGCGCCTCGGCCAGCGCCGGATTGGCGAAGTGGGTCAGCGCATGGTAGAGCGGGTGGAGCCCCAGGCAGGCCAGCAGCAGCCCGGTCATGATGACCGGCTTGCGGCCGATGCGGTCCGACAGCATCCCGAAGCCGACGAACAGCGGCAGCGTGATCAGCAGCGCCACCGTCATCAGCCAGGTCGCGGTGCTCGCCTCCACCTTCAGCACGCCGGTCAGGAAGAACAGCGCGTAGAACTGGCCGGTGTACCAGATCACCGCCTGCCCGGCGACCAGGCCGAACAGCGCCAGCACGATCACCCGCAGGTTCTTCCACTGGCCGAAGCACTCGGCCAGCGGCGCCTTCGAGCCACGCCCCTCCTGCTGCATGCGCCGGAAGGCCGGCGACTCGGTCAGCGACAGGCGCAGCCACAGCGACAGCGACAGCATCAGCGCCGACAGGCCGAACGGCACCCGCCAGCCCCAGTCGGCGAAGGCGGCCTCGCCCAGCAGCGTGCGCACGCCCAGCACCACCAGCAGCGACAGCAGCAGGCCGATGGTGGCGGTGGTCTGGATCCAGCCGGTGTAGGCGCCGCGCTGGTGCTGCGGGGCGTGCTCGGCGACATAGATCACCGCGCCGCCGTACTCGCCGCCCAGCGCCAGGCCCTGCAGCATGCGCAGCGCCACCAGCGCGATCGGCGCGAACACGCCGGCGGTGCTGTAGGTCGGCAGCAGCGCCACCAGCACCGTCGAGATGCCCATCAGCAGCACGGTGGCCAGGAAGGTCTGCTTGCGGCCGATGCGGTCGCCGAGATGGCCGAAGATCACCGCGCCGATCGGACGCACCACGAAGCCGGCCGCAAAGGCCAGCAGTGTCAGGATGAAGGCCGCACCCGGCTCGAGCGAGGTGAAGAACTGCCGGGCGATGACCGAGGCCATCGCGCCGTACAGGAAGAAGTCGTACCACTGGAAGATCGTGCCGATCGAGGAGGTCAGCACCAGGCGACGCTCCTGCGTCGTCATCGGCAGGCGTTCGTCGCGATCGATCTCGTCGGACAGGTCAGGGGAATCCGGCAGGCGGGACATCGATCATCACTCCAGGACGGAAGACAGGACAGCGGACATCACAGGCGCAGCCCCGCGATCGTCTCGAGCAGCTGGCGCGGCGCGAAGTGCGCCGCCTCGGGATGGGCCTCGGCGGTGCGCAGCGCACGGCCAAGGATCTGCTCGGCGCCATTGCGGCCGAAGGCATCGACCAGCGCCACATGCAGCACCCGCACCAGATCGGCCAGATCGCCGGCCGGGCCGGGCAGGCGCCAGTCGCTGTCGAGCGGCCGGCTCCAGGCGGCGCGGAAGGCCAGGCGCAGCGAAGGCGACGCCGCGGCGGTGTCGGCACGGCGCAGCACGTCGCGACGCACCTCGTCGAGCGCCTCGACATGGAAGCGCTGCACCTCGGCCACCACCGAGCCGACCAGCACGCCGAACAGCACCGCGGCCGGCTCGCTCTCCGGCGCCCGGGGCGGCGTGGCCGCAGGCGCCGGCGGCACCCGGCCCTCGTCGCGCGCGGCCTGCAAGGCGCGCTCGACCGGATTGATGACCGGTGCAGCCGGCGCGATGGGTGCCGCCACCGGCGCGGGCGGCATGACCGGCGCCGGCGGCTGGGCTGCGGCGCGGGCCGCCTGCATCTGCGGCCAGGGATCGGCCGGCAGCCGGTCCTCGCGTTCGCGCAGGGCCTTGTAGAAGTCGCTGTAGAGCCGCTTGACGGTGGCCGCATCGAAGAGATGCTGCGCCGCCAGGCGATCGACGAAGGCGATGATGTCGGAGACCTGATCGGCCCGCATGGTGTCGTGCTGGAGCCACAGTGCTTCATGCAGGGCCGCCTCATGGAGCAGCGGCTGAAGCACCAATGCCGCGGCGCGGCGACGCAGAGAACGCGGATCAGAGGACATCACGGACCTCGACGCACCTGCCGAGGCAGAAAAGGGGAACAGATTTCATGGGGATCGTGGGCAGCCGTCATGCGGGCAAACCCTGTTCTTGGAGTCGGAAGTCAAGGCCAACGGTCAAGAAACCATCAGCCAGCCCTGATCAGATCACACTTCGGCGATTGCAGCGTTCCGGCCTGACCCGGTGTTGACAGAGGTACCGGAAGGTTTTTCATGCCTGACCCCGGGCAATCCGCGAAAGATCACCGGGCATCCATGCGAGACTGCCGCCAGACTCGCGTTCTGCGACATCTTTCATCTTTTCGACTCGATTCCGGTTCTCATGTCCGCCACCGTGCCCCCTGACCTGCTGGCTGCGCTCGTGCCCGATGCCGCCGTCCTGGTGGACGACGGCGACGGCCTGGTGCGCGGCTTCAACACCGCGGCGGCGCAGCTGTTCGGCCCCGGACTGCAGCCGGGGCGGGCGATGTGCACGCTGATCGGCGCCGAGCATCAGAAGGCACTCCAGGCCTTGCTGGCCGAACCCTCCGCGGACCCGCAGACAGAGACGACGGTGGCGCAACGGCTGCCGCTGCGGCTGGAGATCGGCGCACCTGCCGGCCTGTCGCCTCGGGCGATGCTGCGCGTCGGCCTGCGCCACGCCGGCCTGCGCCTGTGGCAGTTCGAGGAGCTCGGCGGCCCGGAGCGCCAGCAGGCGGACTGGCTGCTGGCGCGCTTCATGCGCTTGTCGCCGGGCGCGCCGTTCGCGCTGGAGCTCGACGGCGCACCGGCGCGGCTGCGCTTCACCATCATCTCGCCCGGCCTGTGCCGGGCCTTCGGCCGCGACGAGCACGAGCTGGCCGCGCCGGACTTCCGGGTGCTGCCGCATGTGCACGCTCAGGATCGCGATGCCCTGGCGCAGGCGATGCGCGAGGCCGCACTTCATCTGACCGACTTCCATCACGAGTTCCGCCTGCTGCACCCCTTGCGGGGCCCGGTCTGGCATGAAGCCCGGGCCACGGTGGAGATCGACGCGACCGGGCGGCCCGGCGCCTTCGGCCGCGACGAGCACGAGCTGGCCGCGCCGGACTTCCGAGTGCTGCCGCATGTGCACGCTCAGGATCGCGATGCCCTGGCGCAGGCGATGCGCGAGGCCGCTCTTCATCTGACCGACTTCCATCACGAGTTCCGCCTGATGCACCCCTTGCGGGGCCCGGTCTGGCATGAAGCGCGGGCCACGGTGGAGATCGACGCGACCGGGCGGCCCGGCGCCTACGGCTATCTGCTCGACATCAGCGCGCGCAAGCGGGCGGAACAGCAGCTCGAGGCGATGCATGCCGGCCTGGAGCAGCGGGTTCGCGAGCGCACCGCGGAGCTCGAGGCCAAGCACCGCGAAATGGAGCGCTTCACCTATTCGGTCTCGCATGACCTGAAGGCGCCGCTGCGCGGGCTCGACGGCTACAGCCGGCTCCTGCTGGCCGAGAAGCGCGACCAGCTCGACGACGAGGGCCGGCTCTTCATCGACAACATCCGCCAGGCGGCCCGCCAGATGAGCCAGCTGATCGAGGATCTGCTGGCCTACTCGCGTGTCGAGCGGCTGCGTCCGACCCTGGTGGCGCTGCCGCTGCGCGGCCTGATCGACGAGGCGCTGGCGGAGCTGGACGACAGCCTGCGCCGCCAGGCCGCCGAGATCCGCATCGACACCGGCACGCTGTCGGTGCGCGGCGAGCGGCGCGGCCTGCTGCTGGTGCTGCGCAACCTGCTCGACAACGCTATCAAGTTCAGACGCCCGGACCGGCCCTGCCAGATCACGATCACCGCGCGACCGCTCGAGGCGCCTGGCGGCGGCACCGAGCTGACGATCGCCGACAACGGCATCGGCTTCGACATGCGCTATCACGACCGCATCTTCGAGATCTTCCAGCGCCTGCATCGGGTCGAGGACTATCCCGGCACCGGCATCGGCCTGGCGATCGTGCGCAAGGCGATGGAGCGCATGAACGGCCGCATTCACGCCCGCGCAGAGCCGGGACGCGGCGCCACCTTCGTGCTCGAATTTCCCCCTGCCGCCGGCAGCATCGGCGGCCAAGACCCATGAACCTGATCTACGTCGAGGACAACCCGCTCGATGCCGACCTGACCCGCCGGATGCTGGCGCAGCAGGCCCCGCAGATGCAGCTGCAGCTGGCCGGCACGCTCGAGCAGGCGCGCGCGCTGCTGGCCGATGCCGCCCGCCCCTGCGACGTGCTGCTGATCGACATGAACCTGCCCGATGGCAACGGCATCGAGCTGGTGGCGCAGGTCCGTCACAGCCGGCCCGGCACCACGGTGCTGCTGCTGACTGGCTGCGGCGACGAGGAGGCAGCGGTGCGCGCGCTGCGCAGCGGCGCCGACGACTACATCGTCAAGGACACCCGCTATCTCGACACGCTGACCCAGACCATCGCCGCGGCCCGCCAGCGCCGGCTCGAGCGGCCCGACCATGCGCCGGCCCAGGTGCTGCATGTGCTCTATGCCGAGCGCACCGCCAGCGATGTCGACCTGCTGCGCCGCCGCCTGCGCCAGCAGGCACCGCACATCCTGCTCGATGTGGTCGGCAGCGGCGAGGCGGTGCTGGCCGCGCTCGAGCACGGCAGCCCCGACGGGCTCGGCCCGGTCGACGCGCTGCTGCTCGACTATCTGCTGCCGGGCATGAACGCGCTCGAGCTGCTGCACGAGATCCGCGAGGTGCGCGGCCTGGACCTGCCGATCGTCGTCGTCACCGGCCAGGGTGACGAGGAGGCCGCCGCGCAGGCCATCCGTCTCGGTGCGCACGACTACCTGGTCAAGCGCGACCTGGCGATGCCGCGCCTGCACATCGCGCTGGAGTCCGCCTGCCTGCGGGTCCAGCTCGAACGCGAGCGCCGCGCGCTGGCCGAGAGCGAACGCCGGCTGCGCGAGCTGGCCGACGCCATCGACGATGTGGTCTGGCTCAGCGACCCGGTCGCGGGGCGGCTGCTGTACATCAGCCCGGCGATCGAGCGGATCTGGGGCCTGCCCGCAGCCGGCCTGCTGGACGACTGGCATGCCTGGACCGCGCACATTCATCCCGAGGACCGCGAGCGCGCGCTGCGCGAGATCCGCGCCGGCGCCGCCGACCGGGACAACTACGATACCCGCTTCCGGGTCATCAAGCCCTCCGGCGAGGTGCGCTATGTGCATCTGCGCAGCTTCGCGGTGCAGGACGAGCGCAGCCGCACCGTGCGCCGCGCCAGCATCGCGCAGGACGTGACCGAGCAGCATCTGCAGGAGCTGCGCATCCAGCACATGGCCTATCACGATGCGCTGACCGGCCTGCCCAACCGCTCGCTGGTGCTCGACCGGCTCGAGCAGGGGCTGCGCATGGCGCGCCACCGCGGCCGCATGCTCGCGGTGATCTTCATCGACCTGGACCGCTTCAAGAACATCAACGACACGCTCGGCCATCTGGTCGGCGACGAGCTGCTGTGCCAGGTGGCACTGCGGCTGCGCCAGCAGCTGCCGCCGGAGGTCACGCTGGCGCGACTCGGCGGCGACGAGTTCCTGGTGCTGATCGAGGATCAGACCGAGGCAGCCCAGATCGCGCAGACCGCCGAGGAACTGGTCCGCGCGTTCGAAGAGGCCTTCCTGATCGATGGCCACGATCTGCATGTGAGCGCCAGTCTCGGCGTGAGCCTGTATCCGCGCGACGGCCATGACGAGCATCTGCTGCTGAAGTACGCCGACACCGCGCTCTACCGCGCCAAGGCGGCCGGCCGCAGCACCTACTGCTTCTTCAGCCCGGAAATGGACCGGCAGGCGCATGCCCGGCTGCGCCTGGAGAACGACCTGCGCCATGCGATCGACCGCAACGAGCTGTGCCTGCACTACCAGCCGCAGTTCGATGCCTGCGGCCGGCTCGTCGGCGTCGAGGCGCTGCTGCGCTGGCCCCATCCGCAGCGCGGCATGATCAGCCCGGCCGAGTTCATCCCGATCGCAGAGGAAAGCGGCCTGATCCACCCGCTGGGCGACTGGGTGCTCGGCGAGGCCTGCCGGCAGGTGCGGCAGTGGCAGCGGCAGGGCCATCCGGAGATGCGGGTGGCGGTCAACCTGTCGGTGCGCTAGCTGCAGCGCCGGGGTCTGGACCAGACGGTGCGCTCGGAGCTGCGCCGCAGCGGCCTGGAGGCCGCGTACCTCGAGCTGGAGATCACCGAGTCCAGCATGATGGAGGATCCGGCCGGCACGATGACGCTGCTGCATGCGCTGCGCGGCATCGGCGTGCAGCTCTCGGTCGACGACTTCGGCACCGGCTACTCCAGCCTGGCCTACCTGAAGCGCTTCCCGCTGCAGCGGCTCAAGATCGACCGCTCCTTCGTCGACGGCATCCCGGACGACAGCGACGACATCGCCATCGTCGAGGCCATCGTCGCGATGGCACGCAAGATGAACCTGCGCATCGTCGCCGAGGGCGTCGAGACCGGCGCGCAGCACGAGATGCTGACCCGCCTGGGCTGCGACGAGATGCAGGGCTATCTGCTCGGCCGGCCGATGGCCGCCACCGAGCTGGAGGCGCTGCTGGTGCGCGGCCGTGCCAGTGCAGGCGCCAGCGCCGGAGTCGGCCTCAGCCTCGGCGCCTGAGGCAGGCGGCCAGGAACTCCTCGAGGATCGGCCGGCCGTCGAGCTGCGACGGGTGATGCTGGTCCTGGGCCATGAACTCCGGATGCCATTGCATGCCGAAGACCAGGCTGGGGCCGCGCCAGCGGATCGCCTCGACCAGTCCGTCGGGCACCGAGCGTGCCTCGACCACCAGATCGCGCCCCAGGTCCTTCACCGCCTGATGGTGGATCGAGTTGATCGTCGTGCGCTGCACACCCGGATAGAGCCGCGCCAGCCCGGAGCCGGGCAGGATCTCGGCATCATGGAACTGGCGGTCGTACTGCTGCACATGCAGGTGCTGCACCTCGGAGGGCCGCTGGCTCGGGATGTCCTGGTAGAGCGTGCCGCCCAGCGCCACATTGATCAGCTGGCAGCCGCGGCAGATGCCCACCACCGGCTTGCCCGCGCTGACGAAGGCGTCGAACAGGTCGATCTCGTAGCGGTCGCGCACCCGGTCGCCGCTCCACTCCGGGCGCAGCGGCGTCTCGCCATAGCTCTCGGGCGCGATGTCGTTGCCGCCCTGCAGCACCAGGCCGTCGAGCTGACTGGCGTATTCGGCCAGGCTCATCTCGCTGCGCGCGAGCATGCCCTGGCTCTCGATGGCGGGAATCATCACCGCCAGCGCCCGCCCGCCCAGGATCCAGTGCGCCACCGACTGCTCCAGATAGTGCAGCGTGCGGGTGAAGACGCCGCCGATGTCGGCCACCGGCGCGGCCGGAAAATAGATGCGGGCGGAAATGCCGATCAGCGGCGGACGAGACATGGGCAGGACATCCTTTGCGGGTCGATTCTCGCAAACCCGGAGTCTCTCGCCCGCACCGAAGTGTGGTTTTGTGTTCGACCGACCGCTCGCCATGCGGGGGGATGACCTCGCTGCTAGCATGGCGACCGAGACCTGAAAGACAGACGTGCAAGACAACGACGACTCCCGCCGCGCCATGAGCCTTCCGACCCCGCCGCAGGACCGACCGGATGACGAGGGCCGGCCGATCTCGACGGTGATCCGCGAGCGCATCCGCGCCTCCGGCCGGCGCTTCCACGCCAACGACAACATCGCCGACTTCATCCGCCCGGGCGAACTCGACGCGCTGCTCGACGAGGTCGCCGGCCAGATGTCGGGCGTGCTGCGCAGCCTGGTGATCGACACCGAGAGCGATCACAACACCCAGGACACCGCGCGCCGCGTCGCCAAGATGTACCTGAAGGAGGTCTTCCGCGGCCGCTACGAGCCGCAGCCGCCGGTCACCGAGTTCCCCAACGCCGAGCGTCTGGGCGAGCTGATGATCGTCGGGCCGATCACCGTGCGCAGTGCCTGCTCGCACCACCTGTGCCCGATCATCGGCAAGCTGTGGATCGGCATCCTGCCCAACGAGCACTCGGCGCTGATCGGCCTGTCGAAGTACGCCCGCCTGGCCGAATGGGTGATGAGCCGCCCGCAGATCCAGGAAGAGGCGATCATCCAGGTCGCCGACCTGCTCAGCAACAAGATGCAGCCCGACGGCCTGGCGCTGGTCATGGAGGCCGACCATTTCTGCATGGGCTGGCGCGGCGTGCGCGATCTGGACTCGAAGATGATCAACAGCGTGATGCGCGGCGCCTTCCTGAAGGATCCGAACCTGCGCCGCGAGTTCCTGTCGCTGCTGGGCCAGCGCAAGGGCTGAGCCCGGCCGCACCGCAGCCCCCCAACCGCCTGCCACCGCCTGCCACTGCCCTTCCCGGGCGAAGAGGAATTCCCGATGATGGTCCGTCTTCTGTATGCCAGCCGCGCCACCGCGGTCAGCCCCGAGACGATCGACGCGATCCTGGCGCAGTCGCGCACCCGCAATCCGACGCAGGGCATCACCGGCATCCTGTGCCACGGCGGCGATGTCTTCATGCAGGTGCTCGAGGGCGGGCGCGATGCGGTCAACCGGCTCTACGGCTCGATCGTGCGCGACAGCCGCCACCATGACGTGACGCTGCTGCATTTCGAGGAGATCGCCGAGCGGCGCTTCTCCGGCTGGACGATGGGCGTGGTCAATCTGACGCGGGTCAATCCGTCGATCGTGCTGAAGTACAGCGCCCGCCCGGTGCTCGATCCCTTCACCGTGCCGGGCCGGGCCTCGATGGCGATGCTCGAGGAGCTGATCGCCACCGCCTCGATCGTCGGGCGTGCCGGCGGCTGAGCCTTCGCCGCGCCTGCGCCTGCTGGGCGTCGACTTCAGCAGCCGGCCCGACCGGCGCAAGCCGATCGTCGTGGCCGAAGGCCACCGGTGCGATGCGTCGGGCCGGCTGCGTCTGGACCGGCTGCGCGAGCTGTCCGATCCGGCTGACTTCTCCTGCCTGCTGACCGAGCCCGGCCCCTGGCTGGGCGCCTTCGACCTGCCCTTCGGCCTGCCGCGCGAACTGGTCGAGACGCTGGGCTGGCCGAGCGGCAGCTGGGCGGCGCTGATCGACCATTACCGGCGCCTGTCACGCCAGGAGATCCGCGCCGCCTTTGCCGCCTTCTGCGCCGCCCGGCCGGCGGGCGCGAAGTTCGCGCACCGGGCCTGCGACCGGCCGGCCGGCGCCTCGCCGTCGATGAAATGGGTCAACCCGCCGGTGGCCTTCATGCTGCATGCGGGCGCGCCGGCCCTGCTCGATGCCGGCTGCCATCTGCCCGGCCTGCATGAGGGCGACCGCAGCCGCATCGCGCTGGAGGGCTATCCCGGGCGCAGCGCCCGCGCGGTGCTGGGCCGACGCAGCTACAAGAGCGACGACCCGGCCCGCCAGGACGAGGGCCGGCGCCAGGCGCGCCAGACGCTGGTGCAGGCGCTGGAGCAGGACGAAGGCCTGCAGATCGATGCCGAGCAGCGCACCGCGCTGCTCGAGGACGCCCGTGGCGACCGGCTGGATGCGGTGCTGTGCCTGCTGCAGGCCGCGCAGGCCAGCCAGGCGCCCGGCTTCGGCCTGCCGGCGGCGGTCGATCCGCTCGAGGGCTGGATCACCGGCGTGGCCACGACCGGCCCCGACCTTCAGACCGCCAGGCCCGAGGCCGCGTGACGCGCCAGGAAGGGCTCGACCTGCTCGACCGGCAGCGGCGGCGCCACCAGATAGCCCTGCACCAGCGTGCAGCCCTCGGCACGCAGCGCCTCGAGCTCGTCGGGCGTCTCCACGCCCTCGGCCAGGGTGGCCATGCGCAGGCCGGTGGCCATGTCGATGATCGCGCGCACGATCACCCGGGCCTGAGGATCGCGGGTCAGCGCCTGGACGAAGCAGCGGTCGATCTTCAGCTTGTCGAAGGGGAAGCGGCGCAGATAGGCCATCGACGAGTAGCCGGTGCCGAAGTCGTCGAGCGCGATGCGCACGCCCAGCCGGTTCAGGCCGTGCAGCTGCGCCAGCGTCGCCTCGGTCTCGTTGAGCAGCACCGACTCGGTGATCTCGACCTCCAGCCGCGCCGCCGGCAGGCCCGACTGGCGCAGCGCCCGCTCCACCAGCGCCGGCAGATCCTGGGTCATCACCTGCACCGCCGAGAGATTGACCGCCACCGACAGCGGCTGTGACCACTGCGCAGCGATGCGGCAGGACTGCAGCAGCACCCACTCGCCGATCTCGTTGATCAGGCCGGCATCCTCGGCCACCGCGATGAATTCGGCCGGCGAGACCTGGCCCAGATCGGGATGGCGCCAGCGCACCAGCGCCTCGAAGCCGACCACCCGGTCCCCGTCCAGATCGAGCTGCGGCTGGAACACCACCGAGAGCTGGCGCAGCGCGATGGCATTGCGCAGCGCCCGCTCGAGCTGCAGGCGACGGACCACCCCGGTGCTCATGTGGGGCGAGTAGAAGCTGGCGCGCCCGCGCCCGCCGGCCTTCGAGGCATAGAGCGCCAGGTCGGCGTTCTTCAGCAGCTGATCGGGCAGGCGGCCGTCGGCCGGCGCCAGCGCGATGCCGACGCTCACGCCCATCGGCACCGTGAGCCCGTCGATGTCGACCGGCTGGCACAGCGCGGCCAGCACCCGCGCGGCGAAGCCGGCCGCCTCCTCGGGCGAGCGCACATCGCGCAGCACCACCGCGAACTCGTCGCCGCCGAGCCGCGCCACCGGGTCGCCCGCGCGGGCCAGGGCGCGCAGGCGCTCGCCCACGCAGCTCAGCAGCCGGTCGCCGACATCATGGCCCAGTGCATCGTTGACCGTCTTGAAGCGGTCCAGGTCCAGGCACAGCACCGCAAACCCGTGGGTGTCGACCGCGGCCAGCGCCTCGTCGAGCAGCAGCCGGAAATGGTGCCGATTGCTCAGCCCGGTGACCGCATCGACATGCGCCAGCGTGAACAGGCGCTGCTGCTGCTTCTTCAGCATCGCCTCGCGCACCTCCAGCTCCTCGAGCAGGCGATTGAAGCCGGCGTAGAGCTGACCGACCTCGTCGTCACGGTCGGTGCTGACCCGGGTGGCGTAGGCATGGGTGTGGGAGACGGTGCGCATCACATCGGCCAGGGCCACGATCGGTCGCACCACACCGTCCTGGCCGGCGATCGCCGCGGCCGCGGCCAGCCCGCCGATCAGCGTCGCGCCCAGCAGCACCAGCAGCGCGCGCAGCGCGGTGGCGCTGAAGGTCGGCGTCGCATCGATGCACAGCAGCAGCCGGCCCAGCGGCGCGCCGTCGAGCTCGATCGACGCCACCGCATGGGCACGGGCCGCGTCGGTGATGCCCGCCTGCAGCGCCAGCATGTGGGCGGCGTCCGGCATCTGCTCGCCCGGCGCCAGGTAGTGCGCGAACACGACGCCGCGCGCATCGCCCAGCACCGCCCAGCGCACCTCGGCCACCTGGCCGAGCGCCTCGAGCACCCGCTGCGCGGCGGCCGCGTCGGCAAAGGCCAGCGCCGCACGGGTGTTCTGCGCCAGCACCTGGGCCAGCGCCTGGCCGCGCTCCTCGACCCGCTGGCGCGAAGTCTGGTATTCCATCACCGTGACGACCACGAACAGCAGCAGCGAGGCCAGCAGCGTCGAGCCGACCACCAGCAGGCCGAGCTTGCTGCGCAGCGGCAGCAGCGCGAAGCGACGGCGGATCCGGAACGGCAGCGTGCCGATCATGGCGCGCCCTCGCGCCGCTGCGGTGTCTCGATCACGCCGACCGCCAGCGACAGCAGATCGGAGGACAGCTTCAGCCCCGCCTGGCTGGCCGCACCCAGATGGATCTCGAAGCGCAGCCGGCCGCCGTGGCGCAGCAGCCCGATCATGCCGCCGCGCTGCACGAAGCCGGGCTGGTCGCTGACGGTCAGCACCGGCTGGCCGGTCAGCGCCACCAGCGCCAGACCGGGCTCGGTGACGAACAGCAGATGGCAGCCGCGCGCCTCCTCGGCCCGCTGGATCTGGCGCCACTGCACGCTCGCGCCCTGCAGCGGCCGGCCCTGCAGCGCACGCAGCGCCTGCTCCAGATCCTCGCGCTGACCATACTGGCACAGCTGCATCACGCCCTGGCGCTGGGGCGAGACGGCCGCAGGCCACTGGGTGAAGCGCGCGAAATTGGCGACGAAGGCCGCCTGCACCGTCGCCTCGTCCGAGCCGGCCTGTGCGCTGCGCAGCGGCGCCAGCACCGCGACGGCCAGCGCGGTCACGAGCGGGAACAGGGCAGCTCTCATCGCGGTGTGCGGGGTGCGGCGGTCGGTGCAGCGATGGCGACGAGGAGGGCTCAGAAGATCATCTCGGCGCGCAGGCCGACGCCCGGACTGCTGATGACGGCCTGCGAATAGCCCAGATCCGGGTGGATTTCCACCGCCTTCGCGGCGCCCAGGTTCCAGGCCCGCAGGCTCAGCGTGACATCGCGGCTGACCGCCCAGCGGGTGCTGAGGTCGAGCACGGTGCGCGCATCCACCCGGGTGCCGGTGCTGGCGCTGCCGCGTGCGGCGGTGTGACGCACCCAGACATCCAGGCCGAGATGCGGCGTGAGATCGATCGAGGTGCGCCAGGACAGCAGGCGCGTGGGCAGACGCTCGCGCAGCCGCGCGCTGTCGCCGGCGGCAGCCGGGAACTCCTCGCCACGGCTCCAGGCGCCGCTGAACTGCTGGCGCAGCGAGGGCAGCGGATGCCAGTCGAGCGACAGCTCCAGGCCGCTGACCCGGGCCCGGCCAGGCACCCGCCGCAGCGAGGCGTCGAGATGCGGCTGCGGGAACATCGACAGCTCGGCCCCGGTCAGTCCGGCCGGATTGAAGCTCAGCGGATCGTAGTCGTGGCGGAAAAGCACCGCATCGAGCGCAAGCTGCTCGCCCCAGCGGCGCCGTGCCCCGAGCTGCAAGGCACGCACCGACTCCACCACCTGACCGCTGGCGCTGCTGGCCAGCACCCGCACCGGCAGCGGATTGCCCATCTGTCCGGGCGGAATCACCGCCACCGCCACATTCGCATCGTTCTCGCCGCGCGAGGGCACCCGCACCGCACGCGACACCGAGGACCAGAGCGTCAGGTTCTCGTCGCTCGGCCGCCAGGACAGCGCCAGGCTCGGCTGCGTGCGGGTGCCGCCGAAGAAGGTGTGGTCGACACGCAGCCCGCCCACCGCCACCAGCCGCCCGCTGTCGGAGGTCCAGCGGTCCTGCGCGAACAGGCGCCAGTCGTTCATCTCGCGCCGCGCCGGCGTGAAGCTGCCATCGCCCAGGGATTCGTTGTGGTCGCGGTGATGTCGCAGCCCGCCGCCCCAGGTGAGCTGGTGGCCGGAGCCCTCGGGCCGCCAGGACTGCTCGACCTCCAGGTCGGCGGTGCGGCTGCGCATCTGCACGAAGCCGGCCTCGCCGCCCTGCTCGGCCATCAGCAGCCCGGTCAGCTTCAGCGAGGAGCCGCCGTGCAGCCGGTGCTCCAGCGCACCGCTCAGGTAGGCGCGGTCATAGTCCTGATGGGTCGGGACCTCCTGCCGGTAGGGCGGGCGCACGATCTGGCGCAGCCGGGTGTCCTCGACCCGGGACTGCTCGACCTGGGCCTGCAGGTCCAGCCGGGTGCGTGCATCGATGCGGCGCTCCAGGCGCAGCCCGGCGGTGGCGGCGCGGGTGGCGTCATGCGCCTGGCCGCCCGCCTGAGCCTCGGAGGCGGACTGGCGCTCGACCTGCGCATGGGCACGCCATCCGCCGGCATCGTCGTCGAGCCTCTGGCCGGCACGCAGGCCCAGCCGCAGCGAGCCGTCATCGACCGCCTCGATCCGGGCGGCACGCCCGCCGCCGTCCGCCGGCCGGGTGATGATGTTGATCACGCCGTTGACCGCATTGGCCCCCCAGACCGCACCGGCCGGGCCGCGAATGATCTCGATGCGCTCGATCTCGCCCAGCGGCACCTGATGCGTCTCCCACAGCACGCCGGAGAACAAGGGCGAATAGATGCTGCGCCCGTCGACCAGCACCTGCAGCTTGTTCGAGAAGCGGCCGGTGTCGCCCCGCACCCCGACCGCCCAGCGCCCGGCCGACAGCCTCGCCACATCCACGCCCGGCGCCAGCCGCAGGACTTCCGGCAGCGAGCGCACCCCGGTACGGGCGATGTCGTCGCGGGTGATGACAAAGACTGGCGCGGCCACATCGGCCAGGCGCTCGGCCTCGCGCCCGGCGCTGACCACCTCGACACGCATCAGGTCCTCGAGCGAGAGCTCGGCCAGCGCCTTGACCCCGGCGCCGGACTGCGCACCCGCCTGCAGCGACAGGCCAGCCCCCAGCAGCAGCGCCAGCATCGACAGCGGCAGCCGGGGCCTCGACAGCGACCGGACAGCAGGGTGCAGGCAGAGTCGGTCTTGGAGAGCAGGCTTCATGGTGGCAAGAGCGCAGGGCAGCGTCCGGTGCAGGCAGTGCTGTCGATATCGGAGACCCTCCGGTGGTCTTGACCCTTCCGCCCGTGAACACGCCCATGAACACGACTGTCACTTTCTGGCGCACCCGCACGGTACAGATCGGAGGCGACGACACGGCACCGGGTAAATGCCGACTGGCCGCGCGGGTCACGGATCCGGACCATGCCCTGGATTCCAGAATGACCTGTCCCGCCTCATGATCCGCCCGAGCCCCCTTCGCCGCCTCGCCTCGCCGGCGCGGCTGTCCCCGCTGATGCTGGCCCTGCTGAGCGCCCTGCCCTGCACGGTCGCCGCGCAGCCGGCCGCCACCGTCCCGACCACGGCCGCCGCCGACCTGGAGCCGGTGGTCGTCACCGGCACGACCCGCGAGCGCCGCCTCGCCGAGCTGCCCTATGCGATCAGCGCGGTCGGCGAAGGCGCGCTGCGCGACAGCGGCCCGATGATCAACCTGTCGGAGTCGATGGCGCGCGTGCCCGGCCTGGTGGTGGCCAATCGCCACAACCACGCCCAGGATCTGCAGATCAGCAGCCGCGGCTTCGGCGCACGTGCCGGCTTCGGCGTGCGCGGCCTGCGCCTGTATGCCGACGGCATTCCGGCCACCATGCCCGACGGCCAGGGCCAGGCGGCACATTTCGATCTCGCCGGCGCCGAGCGCGTCGAGGTGCTGCGCGGGCCGTTCTCGGCGCTGTACGGCAATGCCTCCGGCGGCGTGATCGCGCTGTTCTCCAAGCCGGTGCGCGAGCGCCGGTTCGAGATCGGGCTGGACGCCGGCAGCGCCGGCCTGCGCCAGGGCCGGGTCGGCTTCGCCGCGCCGCTAGGCGAGGGTCTGGACCTGTCGGGCAACCTCTCGGACATGTCGATCGACGGTTTCCGGCCACAGAGCGGCGCCGAGCGCCGTCTGGCCAACCTGCGGCTGAACTGGAAGGGCGAGCGCGACCGCATCACCCTGGCCCTCAGCGACCAGAACCAGGCCGCCGACGATCCGCTCGGCCTGACCCGCGCCCAGTTCGAGGCCGATCCGGACCAGACCGCCGCGGTGGCCACCCAGTACGACACCCGCAAGACCATCCGCCAGACCCAGGCCGGCGCGAGCTGGACCCGCCAGTTCGACGCGGCCGGCGCGCTCTCGAGCACCCGGGTGTCGGCCTATGCCGGCTCGCGCGGGGTCAGCCAGTTCCTGGCGATCGCGCCGGCCACCCAGGCCAATGCCCGCCACGGCGGCGGCCTGGTCGACTTCGACCGCCATTACGACGGCCTCGATGCGCGTGCGCTGTGGCACTGGGACCGGGTCGACCTGACCACCGGCCTGAGCCTGGAGCGCCAGAAGGACGATCGCCAGGGCCACGAGAACTACACCGGCACCGGTGCCAGCCAGGTGCTGGGCGTGCAGGGCCGGCTGCGCCGCGACGAGACCAACCGTGCCGACACCCGCGAGGCCTATGCCCAGGCCGACTGGGCCCTGGCCGATGCCTGGCAGGCCAGCGCGGGCGTGCGCAGCGGCCGGGTGCGCATGCAGGTGGCGGACCGCTACCTGGCCAATGGCGACGATTCGGGCGAGCTGAGCTACCGCTACACCAATCCGGTGGCCGGCCTGCGCTGGCGGGCCAGCCCGGCCTGGACGCTGCATGCGGCCGCCGCGCTCGGCCATGAATCGCCGACGCTGGGCGAGCTGGCCTACCGGCCCGACGGGGCCAGCGGCTTCAACACCGACCTGAAGGCGCAGACCAGCCGCCAGATCGAGCTGGGCGCCAAGTGGCGCGAGGGCGCGCTCTCGCTGGACGCCACCGTGTTCCACATCGCCACCGACGACGAGATCGGCGTGGCGACCAATGCGGGCGGCCGCTCCTCCTTCCGCAATGTCGGCGCCACCCGGCGCTGGGGCCTGGAGCTGGGCGGCGCCTGGCGGATGCAGCCGGGCCTGCGCGCGCAGATGGCGCTGTCGCTGCTGCATGCGTCCTACCAGGACGGCTTCCTCACCTGCACCGGCGTGCCCTGCACGCTGAGTTCGGCCACCAACACCGCTGCCGTTCCGGCCGGCAATCGCATCGCCGGCACCCAGCCGGCCTCGGGCTTCGTCGAGCTGGCCGGCGTCGCGCCCTGGAGCGTCGACGGCGAGTGGGGCCTGGAGGCGCTGGCGCGCGGCCGCACCGCGGTGAACGACCTCAACAGCGACTTCGCCGCCGGACATGCGCTGTTCAGCCTGCGCTACCGCCACCGCTGGACGCTGGATGCCGAGGGTGCGCTGGAGCTGCTGGCGCGCATCGACAACCTGGCCGACCGCCGCGTCGTCGGCAGCGTGATCGTCAACGACGCCAACGGCCGCCACTTCGAGCCGGCGGCCGGGCGCAGCGCGCTGGTGTCGCTGCGCTATTCGCGCCGGTTCTGAGGCGCCTCGCCACCTCGTCAGCCGCAACGGAGATCCTCGATGTTCCTCTCCTCGCGTCATCCTGTGCTCGCCTCGGCGGTGCTGGCCATCGCGCTGGCGACGCTGTCGGCGGTGGCCGGCACCACCGTGGCCGACCTGTTCGAGGGCGATCCCTACCAGTCGCATCCCTGGCCGGACATGCGCCGCGAGTTCCTTGGCCGCGACGCGCGCACCGTCTTCGACGAGCGGGTGCAGGTCAAGGGCCCGGCCTTCGCCGAGGATCCGATGAACGTGCCGATCACCGTGTCGGTGCGCGACCTGCCCGGCATCGAGCGCATCGTCGTGCTGGTCGACCGCAACCCGATCCGCAAGGTGCTCGAGTACCAGCCGGTCAGCGCGCTGCCCAGCGTGTCCTTCCGCTTCAAGCTCGAGCAGGCCAGCCCGGTGCGCGCCGCAGTGCGCACCGCCGACGGCGTCTGGCACATCGGCGGCACCTGGGTCGACTCGGCCGGCGGCGGCTGCACCGTGCCCGGCAGCACCCGCAAGGACGGCAGCTGGTCGCAGACGCTCGGCCTGGTCAGCGGCCGGGTCTTCGAGGCCACGCCGGTGCCCGGCACCGAGGAGCTCGCCACCGGCAGCCGGCTGCGGCTGAAGATCATGCACCCGATGGACACCGGCCTGGTCGGCGGCATTCCGGCCTTCTATGTCAACCGGCTGAGCGTGCGCGACAGCGGCGACCGCGAACTGCTGCGTCTGCAGACCTACGAGCCGGTCAGCGAGAACCCGGTGTTCTCGTTCGACTTTCCCTCGAAGCCGGCCGGCACGCTGCGCATCGTCGGCACCGACAACAACGGCAACCGCATCGATGCGCGGCTGGAGTGAGGAGAGCGCGATGCCTGAGCTGTTTTCTGCCCTGCGCCCTGCTCTGCAGCCGGTCCTGCTGGGCGTGGCGGCGCTGCTGACCACCGCCACGCCGCCGGTCGCGGCACAGGCGCCGGCACCCGCACCTCGTGTCGATGTCGCCCGGCTCGACTACGGCCTGCAGGCGCGCTCGCTGGCCGACGGCGTCTGGGTGGTCGAGGGCGCCAACGACGACTTCTCGGTCGCCAATGGCTGCAACATCATCAATCTCGGCCTGATCGCCACCGCCGAGGGCACGGTGGTGGTCAACACCGGCACCAGCCGGCTGCACGGCCAGCAGCTGCGCGCGCTGGCCGAGCGCACCACCGGCCAGCGCGTCGCGCGGGTCGTTCACCTGAACCTGCATCCGGACTACTTTCTCGGCAACCAGGCCTTCGCCGACGTGCCACGCCTGGCCACGCCGGTCACGCGCGCCGGCATCGCCCGCGAGGCCTCGGCCTACGAGACCAATCTGTACCGGCTGTGCGGCGACTGGATGCGCGGCACCGAGACACTGGCGCCGGATGCCGACCTGGCGGTGCCGACAGGCGGCCTCGGCGCGCTGACGGTCGGCGGACGCGCCTTCGACCTGATCGAGCTGGGCGGTCACACCGACTCGGATCTGGTGCTGATCGACCGGGCCAGCGGCGTGGCCTTCGTCGGCGGGCTGGTGTTCGTGCAGCGGGTGCCGACGACGCCGCATGCCCGGGTCGAGCGCTGGCTCCAGAGCCTGGACCGGCTGCAGACGCTGGGGCTGCGCACGCTGGTGCCCAGCCACGGCCCGGTGCAGATCGGCCCCGAGCGCGCGGCCGAGGGCATCGCGCAGACCCGGCGCTTCCTGCAGTGGATCGACCGCAGCTTCAGCGCCTGGGCGGCGCAGGGCTGGGACATGAACGAGGTGCTGCGTGCACCGGTGCCCGAGGAATTCCGCCAGTGGGCCGCCTTCCGCACCGAGTACGTGCGCAATGTCGCGCACCTCTACCCGGTCTACGAGCAGAAGGTGCTGAATCAGGCCCGGTCTCAGGCGCGCGGCCTGCGGTAGTGCCACCAGGGCAGCGCGCGGGTCAGCGACAGCACCTCGCCGATGCGCTCGGCCGCGTGATAGCCGGGCAGGCGCTCGAGCTGATCGCGCCAGCGCGGCCCCTGCAGCACCTGGCCCAGGCGCTGCACCGCCGGGTGGTCCAGCGTCTCCTTCAGGCCGACCAGAAAATAGTCCTCCTCGACCAGCGGCACGAAGTCCAGCCCGAAGGCCTGCGCCGCGGCCTCGATGCCAAGACCCGCATCGCCCTGGCCCGAGGCCACCGCGGCGGCCACCGCCAGATGGCTGTCCTCCGCGCCCTCGTTCCAGCCGGCGAGCGTGGCCGCATCCAGCCCGGCGCGCTCCAGCAGGTGGTCGGCCAGCAGCCGGGTCGCCGATCCCGGCTGGCGGTTCACATAGCGCAGGTCCCGGCCGGCCAGATCGCTCAGCTCGTGCACGCCGCGCGGGTTGCCGGGCGCGACCATCAGGCCCTGCATCCGGCGCGTGCAGCCGATCAGCTTGTGACGGCCCGGCTTGAGCAGCGGCTTGAGCGCCTGCGAGAACAGCGGCACCGCCTGACCGAGCGCCGGCACATGAAAGCCGGCGACCTGGCAGCGTCCCTCGGCCAGCGAGCGCAGCGCGTCCAGGCTGCCGGAGAACTTCAGCTCGATGTGCAGCCGCTCGTCCTGGCTGGCCAGCTCGCGCAGCCGCGCCAGCGCGAGGTCGTGGCTGGCGTGGATGGTCAGCACCTGCTGGGTGCCGTCGAAGGCGTCGGCCAGCACCCGCTCGAGTTCGGCGCGCAGCGCCTCGATGTGCGGGGTCAGCCGGGTGCGGGCCTGGCGCTCGGCCCACAGCAGCCGGTCGGCGAAGGGCGTCAGCCGCGCCGGCTGGCCCTGGGCCCAGGTGACCAGCGGCTCGCCCAGCGCCTCCTCCCACTGTTTCAGCGCGCCCCAGACATGGCGATAGGAGGCGCCCAGCGAACGCGCCGCATGCTGGATCGAGCCGCATTCGTGCACCGCGCTGAGCAGATCGAACAGCGGGTTGCCGATGTCGGCGCCGCGCTGGTCCGGCGGGCCGAAGGTGTACTGGAGATGGATGCCGCGGGTCTTCATGGGCCGCGACGATAGCGGAAAGCGCGGCGCCCCCCGCGCCTCAGCCGCCGCCGCGCTGCATCCAGAGATCGAAGCGACGCATGAAGCGCTGGCGCTCGCAGGCCTCGACATCCGCATCGAAGCGGAAGTCCACCGCCAGGCGGGGCAGGCTGATCAGCGCGATGCGGCGCGGCTCGAGCGCACGCCAGAGAATCGTCAGACCACCCGAGCCGATGGACTCGATGCGCGCCTGGCCGGACTGCAGCGCCAGCGCTCGCCCATCGACCGCACCGGGCAGCCAGCCCAGCCACTCGGCCTCGGTGCAGCCCTGCTCGCGCGAGAAGGCGGCGGGAACGTCGTTCATCCGGGACCGGGCTGCGGCATCGGCCGCGTCAGCCGCCGGCGATCGGCGGCCAGATCGCCAGCGCGTCGCCGTCGGCCAGCACGCGCGCGGCGCGCTGGTCGGCCGCGACATAACTGCCGTTGACCAGCACCAGATGCACCAGCGCGGGCGGCAGCTGGAAGCGGTCGATGACCGCAGCCACCGTCGAGCCGTCCGGCACCTCCAGATCGACGGCATTGCCCGGCGGGCGGTCGGCCGGCAGGTGCTCGGCCAGCATCGCGAACAGCTTGAAGGTGATCCTCATGCCAGCATCATGCCCTGCATCACGCCTTGGCGCGAACCCATCCGAAGTCACCCTGGGCCTGCGCACAGGCCAGATAGGCCTCCATCAGCAGCGTCGGATCCTCGAGCAGCCGGTCCTTCCAGTCGCCCAGACGGACCTGCCCCTCGACCAGGCCGCGCATCACGCCGACATGCTCGGTCCAGCCGATCGAGTTGCAGCCGACCAGGATGTCGCCGTCGAACTGCAGGCTCAGGTGCCGACCTTCGTCGCGGTCGGTCAGCTCGACATGCTGGCCGCCGGGCACGCCGTCCCACTTGCCGAAGGACGCCGAGATCATGCCCAGCGTGTCGAGCACATTGATCTGCGTGACGCCCTTGAGCGTGGCGTCGCGGCCGATCATGTTCATCGCGGCCACGCGCGCCTGCTCGGCCGCGTTGGGCTGGATCGCGCTGACGATGGTCCGGCCGCTGACCTTGTCGAAGGCCTCGGCGCAGTCGCCTGCGGCGTAGATGCCCTCGACATTGGTCTGCAGCCGCTCGTCGGTCAGCACGCCGACCAGGCAGGTGATGCCGGAGTTCTCGAGAAAGCCGATGTTCGGGCGCACGCCGGTGGCGCTGATGACCAGGTCGGCAGGCAGATGCTCGCCGCTGGACAGGCGCACCGTCATCGGCGTGACCGGCACATGGTCCTCGATGCCGCCGGCCTCGGCCAGACGGTCCATCAGGTCCGGCGCACGGCGCTCGATCGCCTCGACGCGGGTGCTGGTGAACACCCGCACGCCCTTCTTCTCGCACCACTCGCGGATCATGGTGCCGGCGGTCGGCCCCATCATGCGCGGCACCATCCGGTCGCCCATCTCGACCACGGTCAGCTCGACGCCGCGCTGCTGCAGCGCCTCCATGATGATGCAGCCGATGAAGCCGGCGCCCATCTGGATGACCTTGGCGCCCGGGCGCGCCAGCGCGGCGATCGCGCGGGCGTCCTTCAGCGTCCAGCACGGATGCACGCCGCGGCCGTGAATGCCGGGAATCGGCGGCGAGGCCGGCGACGAGCCGGTGGCGATCAGCAGCCGGTCGAAGGCCAGCGTGCTGCCGTCGTCGAGCTCGACGCTGCGCGCCTGCACGTCGACGCGCTTGGCGCGACCGCGGCGCAGCGAGATGCCCAGCCGCTCGTAGTGGCCCTCGCCGTGGCGCAGGTGCGTGCCCTCCTCGCCGACCTTGCCGATCAGCAGATAGGGAATCGCCATGCGCGAGTACGGCGCCTCCGGCTCGTCGCCGATGACGATGACCTCGTCATGCGGCGCGTGCTTTCGGATCGTCTCGGCCGCGATGACGCCGGACGGACCGGCCCCCAGGATCACGTGCCTCATCGTGTTGTGCCTCTTGTGCTCAGAGACCCAGGCGCTCGCGCGTCTCGGGCTTCAGGCGGCCTTCGGTGTCCCAGCCACGGATCTCGTAGTACTTGGGCAGCATTTCCGGCAGCTTGTTGACCAGGCCCTTGGCCGGACCGGTCTGCGCAGGCTCTTCCAGCAGGCGCTTGGGCAGCGTGTCGTCCTTGGCGGTGAAGCCGGCGCGGTTGTTGAAGTCGCGCTCCATGTTCCAGATCCGCTCGCCGATCTGGTTCAGGTTCTCGAGCGTGAACTCCTCGCCGCAGGCGGCGGCCACCTGCGGCTGCACGTCGGCCAGCGTCCAGGCGAAGCTGGTGAAGATGCAGATGCCGGCGGCGTCGAAGGCGGCGGTCGCATCCTGGAAGGCCATGACCAGTTCCGGCTTGCCGTCGGCGGTCAGCGGATCAGTCTTGACCGGAATGCCCAGCACTTCGGAGGCGATGGTGTAGGAGCGCAGGTGGCAGGCACCGCGGTTGCTGGTGGCGTAGGTCAGGCCCATGCCCTGCACGCCGCGCGAGTCGTAGGCCGGGAATTCCTGGCCCTTGACGCTCATCGACAGCTCCGGGTGGCCATACTTCCTGCACAGGCGGGCCGAGCCCTGGCCGATCTCGACGCCGAAGCCCTCGCCCCGGGCGGTGATCTCGGCGAAGTGGGCCAGCGCGCGTGCATCGCCGAACTTGGCGTCGATGCCCAGCTGCTCCTTCGTCAGCACGCCCATCTCGTAGAGCTCCATCACCGCGCCGATGGTCGCGCCGAAGGAGATCGGGTCCATGCCCTGCTCGTTGCACAGCACGTTGGCGTACTGCAGCGCCTCCAGGTCGTTGACGCCGTTGGCCGCACCCAGCGCCCAGGCCGCCTCGTACTCCAGGCCGCCCGAGGCGCCCCAGTACTTCGGCTTGTTCTCGACCGTGAAGTGGGTCTTGTCGATCTTGGAGATGCGGCCGCACGCGATCGTGCAGCCGAAGCAGGCCTGGTTGGTCACCAGGTGCTTCTTGCCGTCGGTCGCACGCGGGGTGGCCATCGCCTCGGCGCCGATGTCCTTGGCGCCCTCGAACTGCACGTCGCGGTGGTTGCGGGTCGGCAGCGCGCCGATCTCGTTGATGACGCTCATCAGCACCTGGGTGCCGTAGGTCGGCAGGCCCGCGCCGGTGACGGCGTTGTCATGCAGGATCTTCTTCTTCTCGAAGGTGACCTTCATGAACTCCTTGGGGTTGGCGATGTTGCCCACGCCCTTGGTGCCGCGCACCGCGACCGCCTTCAGGTTCTTCGAGCCCATCACCGCGCCCACGCCCGAGCGGCCGGCCGCGCGGTGCAGATCGTTGACGATGGCCGAGAACAGCACCTTGTTCTCGCCGGCCAGACCGATGGTGGAGATGCGCAGCAGCGGATCCTGATGCGACTTCTTCAGCGACTCCTCGGTCTCCCAGACGCTCTTGCCCCACAGGTGGGAGGCATCGCGCAGCTCGGCGACATCGTCGTTGATGTAGAGGTAGACCGGCTTGGCCGAGGCGCCTTCGACGATCACCATGTCCCAGCCGGCAGCCTTCAGCTCCGAGCCCCAGTAGCCGCCCGAGTTCGAGCAGGCGATGGCGCCGGTCAGCGGGCCCTTGGTGATGACGGTGTAGCGCCCGCCCGTGGAGGCCATGGTGCCGGTCAGCGGACCGGTGCACCAGATCATCTTGTTGTCGGGCGACAGCGGGTCGACGGTGGCATCCATCTCCTCGACCAGATACTTGGTGCCCAGGCCGCGCGAGCCCAGGTACTGCCGGGCCCAGTCCATGCGCAGCGGTTCGCTGGCGACGGTGCCGTTCGTGAGGTTGACGCGGAGGATCTTTCCTGCCCAAGACATGTGTGTGCTCCTAGTGCCGGGTGAGGCGGATGTTTCTGGACAGGATCAGGCGGCCGCCTGGTTGCCGAGCTTGTCGGCCCAGGCCTTCATCTTGTCGATGCCGGTCCAGTTCGCGTCGATGAAGGTGATGGCACCGGTCGGGCAGGCCTCGGCGCAGGCGGGCTCGCCGCCGCAGAGGTCGCACTTCTGGACCTTGCCGGTTTCCTGGACGTAGTTGATGGTGCCGAAGGGGCAGGAAATCGTGCAGACCTTGCAGCCCACGCAGGTGGTCTCGGCGACCACCTTCGCGCCGGTGGCCTTGTCGATGGTGATCGCCTCCACCGGACAGGCGTGCAGGCACCAGGCCTCGTCGCACTGGGTGCAGGTGTAGGGCACCTTGCGGCCGGTCTCGTGGAAGTCGAAGACCTTGATGCGGGACTTCGCCGGCGCAAACACGCCGTAGTTCTCGTATGAGCAGGCCATCTCGCACTGCAGGCACCCTGTGCACTTGTCCGGGTTCAGGTGGAGGCTTTTCTGCATGGTCGGTTCTCCGTGATCGGCAGATGTCTATGCAATCATCTGCATATCGACCGATGCGAGGAACCTAGGCCTAACCCTAGAAACCGAAGGGGAACCGATCCGCCCCGCGGTTTTTTCGGGGGCGGACTGATGTCCGGCGCCGCAAATGCTCCAGACTGAGACAGGCCCCGGAGCTGGGGCCTGGCGCGCTCAGCGCGGCGCGTTCGGGAAGAAGAGCGGCTCGCCGCCGACCTTGTAGGACGCGATCGAGGCCTGTCCGGCCGGCGAGGTCACCCAGTCGGCGAAGGCCTGCGCGGCGGCCTGCTTGACATGTGGGTGCTTGGCCGGATTGACCACCATCACGCCGTACTGGTTGAACAGCGCCTTGTCGCCCTCGACCAGCACGGCCAGATCGGCGCGGTTCTTGAAGCTCAGCCAGGTGCCGCGGTCGGTGAAGACATAGGCACCGGTGGAGGCGGCCATGTTCAGCGCCGGACCCATGCCGCAGCCGCATTCCTTGTAGCCGGCGGGCTTGGTCGCGCCGGGCGCGGCCAGATCGCTGCCGGCCTGGCACCACAGGCGCAGCTCGGCCGCGTGCGTGCCGCTCTTGTCGCCGCGCGAGATGAAGGCGGCGCCGGAGGCGCCCACCTTGCGCAGCGCCTCGCTGATGGTCGCGCCCTTGACCCTGGCCGGATCGGCGGCCGGGCCGACCAGCACGAAGTCGTTGTACATGACCGGCACGCGCTTGAGGCCGAAGCCTTCGGCGACGAACTTCTCCTCGGCCACCTGGTCGTGCACGAAGACGACGTCGGCGTCACCGCGGCGCGCCATGTCCAGCGCCTGGCCGGTGCCGACGGCCACGACACGCACCTCGATGCCGCTGGCGGCCTTGAAGCTCGGCAGCAGGTGCGCGAACAGGCCCGACTGCTCGGTCGAGGTGGTCGAGGCCATGACGATCGACTTCGCCGCGTCCTGCGCGGCCGCGAGGCCCGGCAGCACCGCGGCCACGCACAGCACCGCGGCCGCCAGCAGGCGGCGGCGCAGCGGCTTCATGCCCGGGCTCGGGCTGGAATTCAGGGGGTCCATGGCAACTCTCCTTTGAGGAACTGGACGGCTTCGGGCGGCAGCGGATCGTCGGCCGGCGCCTCGAAGAAGCGGGCGGTCGACCGGTCGGCGACCAGGCGGCCGCCTTCGAGGTAGAGCACCCGGGTGGCCAGGCGCTTGACCTGGCCGAGGTTGTGCGTGCTCATCACCAGCGTCAGGCCGGCCTGGGCGAACTCGGCGATCAGCGCCTCGACCTCGCGCCGGGCGCTGGGGTCGAGGCTGGCGGTGGGTTCGTCGAGAAAGAGGATGTCGGGCTGCAGCGCCCAGGCCCGCGCCAGCGCCAGCCGCTGCTGCTGGCCGCCCGAGAGCGCACGCGCCGGCCGGTCGGCGCAGGACTGCAGGCCGACCCGCGCCAGCGCATCGAGCGCGCGCGCGCGCCGCTCGTCGCGCGGCACCCGCCCGAGCCACAGCGCCAGCATCAGGTTGCGCCAGACCGACAGATGCAGCAGGAAGGGCTGCTGGAACAGCATCGCCGCGCGCGGCAGCCGGTCGTCGGCGGGCAGGCGATGCAGCTCGCGGCGGCCGCGCGCCGGCAGGATCAGCCCGTGCAGCAGCCGCAGCAGCGTCGTCTTGCCCGAGCCGTTGGCGCCGACCAGCGCGATGCGCTCGCCGCGGTGGATCTGGAGGTCGAGCGGCTGCAGCGCCTGCTGCGCGCCGAAATGCACCTGCGCGCCCTCGAGCGACAGCAGCAGCGGTGCCGGTGGCAGCGTGGTCATGCCCAGGCCTCCCGAGTGCCGCGGCCGGCGCCCGCCTCGGCTGCGCGCCAGCGCACCAGCGCGATCAGCAGATGCAGGCTGCCGACCACGCCCAGCAGCACCAGGCCCAGCGCCAGCGCCAGCGGCAGGTCGCCCTTGCTGGTCTCCAGCGCGATGGCGGTGGTCATCACCCGGGTCGAGCCGGCGATGTTGCCGCCGACGATCATCACCGCGCCGACCTCGGCCACCGCCCGGCCGAAGGCGGTCAGCAGGATGGTCAGCGCCGCCACCCGCTGGTGCAGCAGCAGCAGCGCGGCCGATGTCATCGGCCCGGCCCCGAGCGAGGCGAGCTGGTCGCCGCCTTCCTGCAGGCCTTCGCTGACCAGGCGGTGCGTCAGCGCGGCGATCAGCGGCACCACCAGGATGCTCTGCGCGATCACCATCGCGGTCGGCGTGAACAGCAGGCCGAAGGCGCCCAGCGGCCCGGAGCGCGACAGCAGCAGGTAGACCGCCAGACCCACCACCACCGAGGGCAGCGCCAGCAGCGTGTTGAGCAGCCCCAGCACCGCGCCCCGACCGGGAAAGCAGGCCACCGCCAGCCAGGCGCCCAGCAGCCCGCCGGCCAGCGCGCCCAGCAGACAGGCGCTGGCGCTCACCCGCAGCGACAGCGCGACGATGTCGAGAAGCACGGGGTCGAGCGAGGAAATCAGGCGCCAGGCCAGGCTCAGGCTGTCGGAGAAGGTGTTCATCGGGCGGCGGCATCGGAACGGACGCGATTCTTGCCGCAGCGCCCGCCGCTGACCATATGTCGACGACTGCATAGCCGGCGCGGGCGGGCATCGCCCTATCATCGGCCGATCGATCCTCTGACCGGCGCGCGCTGCTCGGCCGCGCCCCACCGACCATGCCCGAACTCGGCCCCTCCCCCCTGATGACCGGCGGCGACTCGCTCGACGTCGCCGCTGCCCGTGCCGCCATCGCCGCGGCAATCCGCCCGATCGACGGCCGCGAGACGCTGCCGCTGCGCCAGGCGCTCGGCCGCGTGCTGGCCGAGGACGTGATCTCGCCGATCGACGTGCCGGCCCATGACAACTCGGCGATGGACGGCTATGCCTTCGCCGGCAGCGCGCTGGCCGACGGCGCCGAGACGGTGCTGCGGGTGGCCGCCACCGTGCATGCCGGCGATGTGCCGACGATGACGACCGCGCCCGGCGACTGCGTGCGCATCATGACCGGCGCGGTGATGCCGCCGGGCCTCGACACCGTGGTGCCGCAGGAGCTGTGCCGGCTGGAAGGCGGCCGCATCCGCATCGCGCCCGGCACGCTGCGCGCCGGCGACAACCGCCGCCTGCGCGGCGAGGACCTGAGCCGCGGCCGCCCGGCAGTAGCGGCCGGGCGGCGCCTGCGCCCGGCCGACCTGGGCCTGATCGCCTCGCTGGGCATCGCCGAGGTCGCGGTGGTGCGCCGGCTGCGGGTGGCGCTGTTCTCCACCGGCAACGAGCTGCGCACGCTCGGCCAGCCGCTGGACGCCGGCTGCATCTACGACAGCAACCGCTACAGCCTGATGGGCGCGCTCGAGCGCCTGGACGTCGAGGTGATCGACCTCGGGCTGGTGCGCGACGACCCCGAAGCCCTGGCGGCCACGCTGGACGAGGCCATCACACGTGCCGACGTGGTGCTGACCAGCGGCGGCGTCAGCGTCGGCGACGCCGACTTCACCAAGGACCTGCTGGCCCGCCGTGGAGAGATCGCGTTCTGGAAGGTGGCGATGCGACCCGGGCGGCCGTTCGCCTTCGGCCCGCTGCGCCGTGCGGAGCAGGCCGACGCGGCCTGGCTGTTCGCGCTGCCGGGCAATCCGGTGGCCGCGCTGGTGACCTTCTACGCCTTCGTGCGCGACGCGCTGCTGACGCTGGGCGGCGCCACGCCGCAGCCGCTGCCGGTGCTGCGCGCGCGCTGCACGACCCCGGTTCGCAAGCGCCCGGGCCGCACCGAGTTCCAGCGCGGCATCGTCTCGCCCGGCGCGGACGGCCGCTGGGAAGTGCGCCTGACCGGCACCCAGGGCGCCGGCGTGCTGCGCAGCATGAGCGAGGCCAACGCGCTGGTGGTGCTCGGCCACGCGCAGGGCTCGGTGGCCGCCGGCGACGAGGTCGAGGTCTGGCTGTTCGACGGCCTGGTCTGAGCGGAGTCCGAGACGGGGCCCTCAGGCGGCCCCGCGGCGTACCGTGACACGGATGTGCGAGGCTGGAACAGCCCTCCGCATTTACCCTGGATCGGGAAGCGTCAAAAGCGACCGCAAGGGCGGCTGCACGCGGGCTGGAGCTAGTAGGTTCCCCAGGGTTCGCCGGTCTTCTGCCAGTGGCACATTTGTTGCCCGGGAAACGTTCCCGAACGGCACCCTAGCCGTTCCGTGACACAGCCACCTCTCCGAGGAGACCGACCATGCAGAAGAAACTTCTGAGCCTGCTGGTGTGCGCCGGACTTTCGTCCATCGCCCACGCCACCGTGACCGACAAGATGATCGAGAACGACGCCGCGACCCCCGGCGACGTGCTCAGCTGGGGCATCGGCCAGGAGGGCCAGCGCTATTCCCCGCTGAAGAAGATCAACACCAGCACCGTCTCCAAGCTGGTGCCGGCCTGGTCCTTCTCCTTCGGCGGCGAGAAGCAGCGCGGCCAGCAGAGCCAGCCGCTGATCCACAACGGCAAGATGTTCGTGACGGGTTCGTACTCGCGCATCTTCGCGCTGGACGCCAAGACCGGCGCCAAGCTGTGGAAGTACGAGCATCGCCTGCCTGACGGCATCATGCCCTGCTGCGACGTGATCAACCGCGGCGCCGCCCTCTATGACAACCTGGTGATCTTCGCCACGCTGGACGCCCAGATCGTCGCGCTGAACCAGGACACCGGCGAGGTGGTCTGGAAGGAGAAGATCGACAACTACGCCGACGGCTACTCCGCATCGGCCGCACCGCTGATCGCCGAAGGCCTGCTGCTGACCGGCGTGTCGGGCGGCGAGTTCGGCGTCGTCGGCCGCGTCGAGGCGCGCAACCCGAAGACCGGCGAGCTGGTCTGGGTGCGCCCGACCGTCGAAGGCCACATGGGCTACAAGTTCGACAAGGATGGCAACAAGATCGAGAACGGCATTTCCGGCGAGCGCGGCAAGACCTGGCCGGGCGACCTGTGGAAGACCGGCGGCGCGGCCACCTGGCTGGGCGGCAGCTACAACAAGAAGACCGGCCTGGCCTACTTCGGCACCGGCAACCCGGCGCCGTGGAACAGCCACCTGCGCAAGGGCGACAACCTGTACTCGACCTCGACCGTCGCGATCGATGTCAAGACCGGCCAGATCAAGTGGCACTACCAGAGCACCCCGAACGACGGCTGGGACTATGACGGCGTCAACGAGTTCGTGACCTACGAGGAAGGTGGCCAGGTGCTGGGCGGCAAGGCCGACCGCAACGGCTTCTTCTACGTCAACGACGCCAAGACCGGCAAGCTGGTCAACGCCTTCCCCTTCGTCAAGAAGATCACCTGGGCCACCGGCATCGACCTGAAGACCGGCCGCCCGAACTTCGTGCCGGAGAACCGCCCGGGCGACCCGACCGCCTCGGCCGACGGCAAGAAGGGCGGCTCGGTGTTCACCGCCCCGTCCTTCCTGGGCGGCAAGAACCAGATGCCGATGGCGTACTCGCCGGAGACCAAGCTGTTCTACGTGCCGGCCAACGAGTGGGGCATGGAGATCTGGAACGAGCCGATCACCTACAAGAAGGGCGCTGCCTACCTGGGCGCCGGCTTCACCATCAAGACGCTGGGCGACGGCCCGATCGGCGCGCTGCGCGCGGTCGATCCGAAGTCCGGCAAGATCGTCTGGGAAGTGCCCAACAACGCCCCGCTGTGGGGTGGCGTGCTGACCACCGGCGGCAACCTGGTGTTCTGGGGCACGCCGGAAGGCTATCTGCAGGCCGCCGACGCCAAGACCGGCAAGGTGGTCTGGAAGTTCCAGACCGGCTCGGGCATCGTGGCGCCCCCGGTCACCTGGGAAGACAAGGGCGAGCAGTACATCGCCGTGGCTTCGGGCTGGGGCGGCGCCGTGCCGCTGTGGGGTGGCGACGTGGCCAAGAAGGTCAGCTTCCTCGAGCAGGGCGGCTCGGTCTGGGTGTTCAAGCTGGTCAAGTGAGATCGCCCGAGCACACGGCCCGTGCGGGTGAGGTGATGCACTGACCCGCTGATCCGTGACCGCACGGTCCAGGCCCCGCTTCGGCGGGGCCTTGTCGTTTGTGCGCCTCAGTGCGCATCGACGGCGAGACCGCAGGCCGGATCCGCCCGGCCGAGACACGGAGCATTACCGTTTTTTCCACAACAGGGCACGATCTCCACAAAGGGCAACACCGAGAATCGGGCACTTCACCCCGGACTGGCTCGCCTGATGACCCGCCTTCTCTCGCCCTCCCGCTGCCGCGCCCTGGGCGCCTGCCTCGCCACCGCCTTGCTCGCCGGCTGCGGCGGCGGCCATGACGACGATCGCTTCGACGTGCGCGCCGGCCTGCGCAACCTGATGACCCAGCCGCGTGCGCTGACGCTGACCGGCAGCAGCGGCACCGTCAGCTACACGCTGACGCTGACCAACACCCCGCAGCAGGCCGGCACCTATCCGCGCACGGCCCAGGTCGGCGCCCGCAGCGAGCTGGTCAGCCGGCTGTGGGTGAGCGCCGCCACGGTCGACACGGTCAGCACCCTGAACCATCTGGACAGCGACGGCCTGGCCTTCGGCTCGACCGACGGCAGCGGCCGCTGCACCGACATCAGCTCGACGCCGACCGCCGCACTGCCGACCGCCGCGCTGCGCACCCAGAGCGGCCCGCAGGCGGTCCACGAGGAATACGACAGCTGCAGCGCCAGCGCCACCCGCCTGGGCAAGGCAGCCTCCAGCTGGCGCCTGGTCGGCGAGGACAATGACCGCTGGACGATGCTGTGCGTGCAGTCGGTGCGCATCAGCTCGGTCAGCATGGTGGTGGGCGCGCTCACCGAGCACTGCCACGAGATCGCCTCCGACGGCACGATCGGCGCCCGTGCACGCGCCACCGTCACGCTGAGCAGCGGCACCGCGCTGACGATGAAGAACTACTGACCGGCGATGCGCCCCTTGTCGATGCGCAGCGTGCGGTCGCAGCGCGAGGCCAGCTCCGGATCATGGGTGACCAGCACGAAGGCGGTGCCGCGATCGCGTGCCAGCGCCAGCATCTGCGCGAACACCGCAGTGGCTGTGTCGCGGTCGAGGTTGCCGGTGGGCTCGTCGGCCAGCACGCACGAGGGATCGGTCACCAGCGCCCGTGCGATCGCCACCCGCTGACGCTCGCCGCCCGAGAGCTCGCCCGGGCGGTGCTCGACCCGCGCGGCCAGCCCCATGCGCTCGAGCGCCTGCGCGGCGACCTGGCGGGCTGCGGCCAGCGGCTCGCGGCGCATCAGCAGCGGCATCGCCACATTGTCGAGCGCGCTGAACTCCGGCAGCAGGTGATGGAACTGGTAGACGAAGCCGAGGTGACGGTTGCGCCAGCGGCCCTGCTCGGCCGCGTCCATCGTCGAGAGATCGCGCCCGGCCAGCAGCACCCGGCCGCTGCTGGGCGCGTCCAGCCCGCCCAGCAGGTGCAGCAGCGTGCTCTTGCCCGAGCCGGACGAGCCGATGATCGCCACCGTCTCGCCGCGGTGGATGCGCAGGTCGACACCGTGCAGCACGGTGACATCGGGGCCGCCCGCACCGCCCTCGCGGAAGCGTCGCACCAGGCCGGTGGCCTGCAGCACCGGATCGACAGCGCCGGATCGAAGGGCCTCATTCATAGCGCAGCGCCTCGGCAGGGTTGACGCGGCTGGCGCGCCAGCTCGGATACAGGGTGGCCACGAAGGCGAGCGCCAGCGAGATCAGCCCGATCGGCACGATGTCGGCCGCCTGCGGATCGCTGGGCATGCTCGAGATCAGGTAGATGCTGCCTGGCAGGAAGGAGGCGTTGAACAGGCGCTCCAGCGCCGGCACGATCACGTCGACGTTGAAGGCCACCGCCAGACCCAGCGCCAGGCCGCCCAGCGTGCCGATCACGCCCGAGGTCGCACCCTGCACCATGAAGATCGCCATGATCGAGCGGGGGCTGGCGCCCAGCGTGCGCAGGATCGCGATGTCGGACTGCTTGTCGGTCACCGTCATCACCAGGGTCGAGACCAGATTGAAGGCCGCCACCGCCACGATCAGCGTCAGGATGATGAACATCATGCGCTTCTCGATCTGCACCGCGTCATACCAGGCGGCATTGGTGCGGGTCCAGTCGCGCACCAGGAAGGCGGGGCCGAGCTGGCCGCCCAGCCGCGCCGAGACCTCGCGCGCGGCCTGCTGATCGGCCAGGCGCAGCTGGATGCCCTGCGGGCCGCCGGTGCGGAACAGCCGCGCCGCATCGTCGATGTGCATCAGCACCAGGCCGCTGTCGTATTCATAGTGGCCGGCCTCGAAGACGCCGGAGACGGTGACCTGCTTGAGCCGCGGCACCACCCCGGCCGGCGTGGTCTGCCCGCCCGGGGTGACCAGCGCGATCGTGTCGCCCGGCGCCACGCCGAGCGAACGCGCCATCTGCAGGCCGATCAGCACATTCCACTGGCCGGGCTGCAGCGTCGCCAGCTCGCCGTCGCGCAGCCTGGCGGCCAGCGGCGTGACGCCCGGCTCGTCGGCGGGCGAGATGCCGCGGATCATCGTGCCGCGCATGTCCTCGCCGCGCGCCACCAGCGCCTGCGCGGCGACGAAGGGCGCGGCCGCCTTCACCTGCGGATCCTGCGCGGCACGCCGGGCCAGCGCCTGCCAGTCCTCGATCGGCTGGCCGTCGGCGGCATGGATCTCGACATGCGCGATCACGCCGAGCATGCGGTCGCGCACCTCCTTCTGGAAACCGTTCATCACGCTCAGCACGATGATCAGCGCCGCCACCCCCAGCGAGATGCCCAGCATCGACACGCCCGAGATGAAGGAGATGAAGCCGTTGCGGCGACCGGCGCGACCGGCGCGCGTGTAGCGCCAGCCGATGCGGATTTCGTAGGGCCAGTTCATGGGGAGGCGATGCTACCCGAGTCCCCTCCTATCAGCACAATGAAGGATGCGGCGGTACCACCAGGCACGGACACTGCCCGCATGAAGACATCCCTTGTTCGCACGCTGGCGGGCGTGGCACTTCTCGGCATGCTGCTGTCAGGATGCACTCCGCTGATTCCTCGCCGTCAAGCAGACTACAGCGAGCCCTCGGCTGAGTGTCGCGCGGTCTACGCTCCCTATGCGAACGGAGACTCGCGCAGACCGCCAGACCTTGGCGCCTCGGCCTGCTGGCAACGCTCCGTGGAGTCCTACCCTGATGCTGGCTACGAGCTCGTATTCACGGAGTTCGACGATCAAGGCTGGACAGCCAGATCCAGAAGCGAGACGGTGGACCGTCTTGAATCGACACTGGAAAGGCTGCGCCACATCCAGAAGCGAGCAGGAGGTCAAGCCTTGTCCTTGGTCGTGTATGTACATGGCTGGAGACACGACGCATCAGCCAACGATGCGGATGTCATCGAGTTCAGAAAACTGCTGCATTCACTGGCGCGACAGGAGCGAATGGCATCGGAAGGGAAACAGATCGTAGGGCTGTACGTGGGATGGCGCGGACAGTCGATTGACATGCCGCTGATCGACACCGCGCTGACCTTCTGGGATCGCAAGGCCACGGCAGAGCGCGTAGCCTCCGGATCAGTCAGGGAACTGTTCAGTCGTCTGGACCAGTGGCGAGACACGCTATCGAACCAAGACTGCACGTCATCAGGAACTGCTCAGCTCGCCACAAAAGACAAGAATTACTCTCCAGGAAACTGCGTGCACATGCTCACTATCGGTCACTCGATGGGTGGCCTGATCGTCCTTCAGAGCATGTCAGCCAACATGGTTAGGCTCGCTTCAGCAGCGGTAGAAAATCAAGCCTCGCACCAGAGTCAACCCGGAGTGGCAAATCTCCCTCCTTACATGCCCAGGCAGGGTGATCTGGTAATCGTCGTCAACGCCGCACTGGAAGGCGCCAGACACGAAGCGCTTCATCGAGCCACTCGTCAGCACAACCTTCAATACAGGCGGGACCAGTTGCCGGTACTGATCTCCGTCACCAGCGACGCCGACCTGGCTACACGCATGGCCTTTCCTGCTGCACGAATCCTGAGCACGGTGCTGCAGCCTACGCCCACGCGCAGCCAGTGGCGGGCCACGGTCCTGACCGCCGGGCACGACGATCGATATTTGACCCATGATCTCGTAAAATCATCACCATCTTGCGCAGAGATGAGCAAAGATGGAGACAAAACGCCTTCCACGGAATTGCTTCAAGCAGAAAAGTCGCAGATCACTCGACGAGTTCAGGAGATTCGTGATGGCCGATCTGCGGCAGATGCTCGGCACTATGGGCAAGAAGAGCACTTCTGCAACGGTCTGATTCTGAAAGCTCGTCCAGAAAATTGGTCTCCTGCTGGCAATCCAGTCTGGATCGTGCACACCACAAAAGACGTCATCGAGAACCATGGCAACATCTACAACCCGCACTTTCTCAGCTTCGTGCGTACGGTCTATGGACAGATCATCTCCGTACTGAACTCCTCAGGCGGACGGGATGCGGATAATCAGAGGCGTTCCTCGACACCGCCCCACGCCTCTGATGCACGTTGATCCTGCCCCGCACCTCCTGATCCCCCACGCCAGCGCCGCCTCCGAGGCCGGCGCGGCCGCACTGAAGGTGGTGAAGCTGCCGAACCTGGCGGCGCTGCTGGCGCGGCTGCAGCCACTGGCGGACGCCGCCCCCGAGGCGGACGCCGACGAATACAGCCTGAGCGCGCCGCACGAGCGCGCGCTGGCCGCGCTGCACGGCTGGTCGGGCGAGGACGGCCGTCTGCCCTGGGCTGCGGCGGCTGCGGCCGACGACGGCCTGCGCGCGGACACCGACACCTCGGGCGCGCCCTGGGGCCGGCTGACGCCGGTGCACTGGCATGTCGGCAGCGACTCGGTCACGCTGGTCGATCCGGCCGCGCTCGCGCTGGACGAAGCCGAGTCGCGCGCGCTGTTCGAGGCGGTCAAGCCCTCCTTCGACGCCGAGGGCTGGACGCTGCTGTGGGGCGCGCCGCTGCGCTGGCATGTGCGCCACGAGGCGCTGGGCGGGCTGGCCTGCGCCTCGCTGGACCGCGCGGTCGGCCGCAACCTCGACCTGTGGATGAGCGACGCGCCCGAGGCCCGCCGGCTGCGCCGGATGCAGGTCGAGGCGCAGATGATCTGGCACGACCACCCGGTCAACGCCGCACGCGAGGAAGCGCGCGCGCTGACGATCAACTCCTTCTGGCTCGACGGCTGCGGCGCCGCGCAGCCGCGCCGGCCGCTGGCCGAGGCGGGCGTGCAGGTCGACGAGCGGCTGCGCGCACCGCTGCTGGCCGGCGACTGGGCCGCCTGGGTCGCCGCCTGGCAGGCGCTCGACGCCGGCCCGGTGGCGGCGCTGCGCGCCCGCGCCGAGGCCGGCGCGCCGGTCACCCTCACCCTCTGCGGCGAGCGCCACGCGCGCCGCTTCGGCCTGAAGCCGCGCGGCTGGCTCTCCCGGCTGATGGGCGCGCCGCGCCCGGCCGATGCCTCCGCCCTGCTCGCCTCGCTCTGAATCCGACCATGACCCCGCAACTCGAACTCCGCGATGTTCCGCCCCGCGCCGCCTGGGCGCTCGAGCAGGCCGGCGTGCATCCGCTGCTGGCGCGGCTCTTCGCCGCCCGGGGCGTGAGCCGCGCCGACGAGCTCGACGACGGCCTGGCCCGGCTGCTGCCGCCCGACACGATGAAAGGCACGCCGGAGGCCGCGCAGCTGCTGGCCGACACGATCGACGCCGGCCGGAACATCGTCGTCGTCGCCGACTACGACTGCGACGGCGCGACCGCCTGCGCGGTGGCGCTGCGCGGGCTGGCGATGCTGGGCGCGCGCCCCGGCACGCTGCACCATGTCGTGCCCGACCGCGCGGTGCACGGCTACGGCCTGACGCCGCCGATCGTCGATCTGGCGCGCGTCTTCGACCCGGCGCTGCTGGTCACCGTCGACAACGGCATCGCCGGCCATGCCGGCATCGACCACGCGCACGCGCTGGGCATCCAGGTGCTGGTCACCGATCACCACCTGCCGGCGGTCGATGCCGAAGGCCGTCCCGACCTGCCTGCCGCCGACGTCATCGTCGACCCGAGCCAGCCGGGCTGCGACTTCGAGAGCAAGGCCATCGCCGGCGTCGGCGTGATGTTCTATGTGCTGCTGGCGCTGCGCGCCGAGCTGCGCCGGCGCGGCCGCTTCGACGCCGCCAGCCAGCCGCGGCTGGACGCGCTGCTCGACCTGGTCGCGCTGGGCACGGTCGCCGATGTGGTCAAGCTCGACGCCAACAACCGCCGGCTGGTCTCGCAGGGGCTCAGGCGCATCCGCGCCGGGCGCATGCAGCCCGGGGTGGCGGCGCTGTTCGCTGCGGCCGGGCGCGATCCGCAGCGCGCCGGCTCGACCGACTTCGGCTTCGCGCTGGGCCCGCGCCTGAACGCGGCCGGACGGCTGGCCGACATGTCGATCGGCATCGCCTGCCTGCTGTGCGACGACCCGGCGCAGGCGGCGGAGCTGGCACGCACGCTCGACGCGATCAACCGCGAGCGCCGCGATGTCGAGGCCGGCATGCGCGAACAGGCGGCGCTGCTGCTGGAGTCGCTGATGCCCGCGGGCACGCCGCCGCCAGCGATCGTGCTGCACGACGAGGCGTTCCACGAGGGCGTGGTGGGCATCGTCGCCGGGCGGCTGAAGGAGCGGCTGCACCGGCCGACCTTCGTGTTCGCGCTGGGCGGCGACGGGCTGCTGAAGGGCTCGGGCAGGTCGATTCCGAACTTTCATCTGCGCGACGCGCTCGACCGGGTCAGCAAGCTGCACCCGACGCTGCTGCGCCGATTCGGCGGCCATGCGATGGCGGCGGGCTGCACCATCGCGCCGCAAGACTTCGACGCCTTCGCGCAGGCGCTGCAGGACATCGCCCGCGAGGAGCTGGACGAAGCCACGCTGCAGCGGCGCCTGGCCACCGACGGACCGCTGGAGCTGCGCTGGTTCGAGGCCGACACCGTCTCGCTGCTGGAGGCGCAGGTCTGGGGCCAGGCCTTCGACGCACCGGTCTTCGTCGACGAGGTCGAGGTGGTCAAGCAGCGCCTGATCGGCGGCGACAAGCACCTGAAGCTGTCGGTGCGCCATGCCGGCCAGCTGCGCGACGCGGTCTGGTTCCACCACGCCGAGCCGGTGCCCGAGCGGGTGCGGCTGGCCTACCGGCTCGCGCTCGACACCTGGCAGGGCCAGTCGCGGGTGCAGATGATGGTCGAGGCGGCCGAGCCGCTCTGACCCGCGCCAAGATCGGGATCAGACCTCGATCAGGAAGCGGAAGCCCGCGTCGTCCAGGCGCTGGCTGCGCGGCGCCTCGAAGCGGCAGGAGGCCCGCGCCCAGCGCGCCGGTCCGGCCCAGGAGCCGCCGCGCAGCACCCGGCCGATGTCGACCGGATCGCCCTGCGGGTCGAGCGCCGGCTCGCCGTCATAGCGGCGCTTGGCGTCCTGGCACCACTCCCAGACATTGCCATGCATCTGGTGCAGGCCCCAGGCGCTGGACGGCAGCGCCTGCACCGGCAGCGGGCCGTCGGCCTCGCCGCCGACATGCATCCATGCCGCGGAGGCCACCTCGCCGAAGTGGAAGCTGCCCCGCTGACCGGCACGGCAGGCGTATTCCCATTCGGCCTCGGTGGGCAGGCGCACCCGCGCGCCGTGGCCGATCTCGTGCGCCAGCGCAGGCAGGAAGAGCGCCTGGATGTCGTTCCAGCTGACCGAGTCGACCGGCAGATCCGGCCGCGCACGGTGCAGCGCCGGATCATCGCCCAGCAGCGCCGACCACAGCGCCCGGCTGCAGGCGGTGTCGGCCAGCCAGAAGGCGCGGGTCAGCGTGACCGGGTGGCGCGGCAGCTCGTCGTCGAAGCGCTCAGGCGTGCCCGGCCCGGCACCCATCAGGAACATGCCCGGCTCGATGCGGCGCAGGCGCTGGCACACCCCGTCCACGCCGATCTCGGCCCAGGCGCCGATCTCGTCGCGTCCGCAGGCCAGTGCCCAGGCCGGCCAGCCGCCGTGGTCGAGCGGCTCGGCCGCGCTGCGGGCCGGCGCCCTCGCTGGCAGCGGCGGCGCCGGCGTGACCCGACTGCCATCGGCACGCCGCAGTGGCAGCACCTCGGCACTGCCGGCGACCGAAATCGCTTCGGGCATCGGTGCCGGCATCGGCGCGGGGGCGGTGACCAGCGCCAGCAGTTCGTCGGCCTCGCCGAGCTGACGCCGGATGGCCTCCACCAGACCCGTCAGCGCCGCGGACCGGCCGGCCCCATCGTCCAGGCGCTGCGGCTGCAGGTCGAGCAGGCTGTGCAGCTCTGACGGCAGATCGTGCTCGTCGGGCATCGGCGTCGAGCCCAGCAGCACCGGCAGGATCGGCACCCCGCGCTGCAGCCCTGTGGCGATCTCCAGCCGGACCCAGTCGCGCCGGTCCTGCAGGCGCGGCCGGCCACGGTCATCGGCGATGTGCGACCAGTCCGGGCCGATCAGCACCAGCAGCAGCCGGCAGTCCTGCATCTGCTGCTCGGCCTTCAGGCGCAGGTTCTCCCCGGGCAGCAGCCCTTCCAGCCCCATCACCACCCGGCCGGGAAAGTAGTGCAGAAGCCGCTCGAGCAGCATCCGGGCCGCATCGCGGCTGTCCTGTCGGCGGTAACTGATGACGATGGTGTTCATGGTCGGGGCGAGCGGCGTCAGCCCTGATTTTCACACCACTCACGCCGTTCACATCACGCCCCCCGCCCGGCCAGGCTCAGGCAATCTCGACCTCCGGCGCCGGCGCCCGGGCCGGCGCCTGGGCACCGAAGGCATCCACGCCCTCGCGGCTGACGCCGCAGCCCAGGAAGAGCTCCTCGTCACGCAGCGCGATGACATAGGCGCTCTTGCGGATCGAGCCGCCGCTGACCGGGTCCAGCCCGAGATAGTCGATCCAGCCGCGTCCCTGGCGCGCCGCCTCGCGGCCGGCGCGGATCAGCGCGTCGGCCGCATCGGCGCTCATCGACGGCGTCTCGTCGACCCGCTGCCCGGCCAGCTCCGGCCGGGCGGCATGGGCAGCGAAGCGGTCAGCGCCATCGATGACAAAGACGAACATGCCGCGCTGCGACCAGGGACCGTCAGGCAGGTTGAACTCGACGAGCGCAGGATCCAGCCCCAGCTCGTCGATGCGGGCCACCGCCTGCTCGGCCAGTTCGCGCGCCTCCTCGACCGTGGCATCGCGCAGCCGGATGGTGGCCACCGAGCGGCGCAGCACCGTGGCCTGGGTCGACAGCACCCCGGCCGAGCGGCTCGACTGCACCGCGATCTCGGCGTTGTGGCGGGTCAGCGCGTCCAGACTCTCGATGGTGGCTGCCACGCCCGCCAGCGAATCGCGCTGGCTGGAGCTGCCCTCGGCCAGCGTCAGCAGCCGGGCGGAAATCTGGTCGATGCCGCTCGACAGGGCCTCGATGCGCTGGCCCGCCTCGTCGATGGCGCCGCGCGACTGCCCGGCCTGCAGCGCGGTGGCCTCGATCAGCGCATGCACCTCCGCTGCGGCCTGGCTGCAGCGTGCAGCCAGACCACGGATCTCGCCCGCCACCACCGCAAAGCCGCGTCCGGCCTCGCCGGCCCGGGAGGCCTCGATCGAGGCATTGAGCGCCAGCATGTTGGTCTGGAAGGCGATGTCGTCGATCACTGCATTGATCTCGGCCACCCGGCGCACGCTGTCCTGCAGCGCGGACATCGCGCCGATGGCGGCCTGCATCGCCTCGCTGCCGGTGGAGGCGTCGCCATGCAGCCCGGCCGCCAGATGCTGCAGCGCATCGGCCGCCCGGCTGCTGGCGCCGACCAGGCTGTCGAGCTGCTGCACGCTGCCGACGGTGCGGTGCAGCTCGGCCGACTGCTCCTCGGTGCGCTGGCGCAGCATGTCTCCCCCGCCGGACACCTGACCGCCCGCCTGGTCGATGCGCACCGCGCTGCTGCGGATCTCGCCCACCAGCGCCGACAGCCGCGCGCTCATCGCCTCGAGCGATCGCCCCACCTCGGCCATCTCGTCGTCGCCGTCGATGCGGACCGCCCGGGTCAGGTCGCCGGCCGCCACCGCGCCGACCGCCGCGCTCACCTCGCCGAGCGCCTCCACAAAGCCGCGGTAGAAGCAGATCGCCAGATAGAGCGTCAGCAGCACGCCGGCCAGATTCAGTGCCAGCAGGCCGGCCAGATGCACGCGCTGGGTCTGGGCCCGCTGCATGAGCCGCTCGTCCAGCCGACCCCAGCTCTCCTGCTCGAGCTGTCCGAGCAGCTGCAGCACCTCGGCGGTCTCGCGCTGGAAGGGCAGCACCTCGGCCTCGATCGCCTCGCGGTCAAAGATCCCGCGAATCGTGCCGGCCAGGTGCCGCAGGCGCTCACGTGCGGCCGGGGCACCCGGCAGCACGCCGGCCCCCGCCCGCTCGAGCGCCTGCAGCCGTGGCACCATCGTGCCGGTGGCCCGCTCCAGATCATCGGCCAGCGCCAGCATCATCGCGGCCTCGCGCGGCATCACGTCGCGCTGCAGCAGCTCGATGCCGCGCGAGCCGGCCAGCGCCGTCGTCTCCAGCCAGGGCGGCAGCCGCTCGACCGAAAGATCGGCCAGCAGCGTGGCGGCCGGATCGGCATCGAAGAGCACGCCGGCGCGCTCGCTGCTCAGCCAGGCCAGCTGGCTCAGGCGAGCGGCCCGCGCACCATGCTCGGCCAGCATCTCGGCCCGCTTTTCCGGCAGACGCCCCTGGGCCAGCGCCTGCAGACGCTCGCGCTCGGTCGGCCAGACATCCTCGAGCCGCAGCGCCTCCGGCATCTCGGCGCGGCGCGTCTCGACATGCTCGAGCGCCCGGGTGATCTGGCGCCGCACGCCATCGCGCGCGCTGATCATTTCCGCCGACTGGGTGCCGGCGACCTGCAGGCTCAGGGTGCGGTGCAGCTGCACCAGCACCGCCATGTCGCCCAGATCGCGCGCCAGCGCAGCACCGGCGCGGGCCCGGTCGGCCGCGGCCAGCGTCCTCAGTCCGTCGCTCAGCGACAGGCCCAGCATCAGCAGCAGCGGCGGCAGCAGCAGCAGCGCCATCAGCATCATCTTGCGCGGCAGCGGCAGCCGGCGCATCAGGCGCATGCCGGGCTGCAGCAGCCGGCGGCCTCGGATCTGTTCCATCCTGCCCCCTCCCACTTGTAGGTCCTTGTGCATCCTCGATGCTCAGCGCACCACGAAGTGCCCGACCGAGCGCTTGAGCGCATCACCCTGATGGCGCAAGCCCCCCGAAGCCTCCGACAGCTGCGCCACCAGCGCGACATTGCCCTGCACCGAGGCATCCACCTGATGCACGATGTCGAGCACCTGCTGCGACTGCTCGCGGCTGTCGAGCGTGACCTGGACCAGGCTGCCCATGATCCGATCCACCGCCTGGATCTCGTCGCCGGTGCGGCCCACCGCGCGGCTGGCGCGATCGGTCATCACGCTGCCCTGCTCGATCTCGGCGGCCGACACCTCGACGATGGCGCGGATCTTGGCCGCCGCATCCTCGCTGCGCTGCGCCAGCGAGCGCACCTCCTGCGCCACCACCGAGAAACCGCGGCTGGCGCTGCCGGCCCGCGCCGCCTCGACCGAGGCATTGAGCGACAGCAGCTTGGTCTGGAAGGCCACCGCCTCCACCAGCCCGACGATGTGGACGATCTCGCGGCTCTTGACCTGCAGCGACTGCATGCTCTCACGCAGGCCCTCCATCGCCTTGCGGCTGCGCTGGGCCTCGGTGCGCATCGTGCGCACATGCTCGGCCGCCTCGTCGACCTGGTGCGCGCACGCATCCATCGCGCCGGAGAAGCGCTGCGCCCGCTCGACCACCTTGGACAGCGCATCGCGCACCTCGCCGGTGCGCCCCGACAGGCCGGTGTTGCCGATCGCCACCTCGCGCGAGGCATGGGTCACCGCGGCCACGCCATGCTGGACCGCCTCGAACAGCGACGAGATGCTGGCGTTCGCCCGGCCCAGCGTGTTGAGCGCATGGCCGATCTCGTCGCGCCCCCAGCCACGCGGACGTGCGCTCAGATCCCCCTGGCCGATGCGGTCGAGATGACGGCACAGCGTGTTCAGCCCGCCCGACATCACCCGGTACAGGCAGACCAGCAGATAGAGGCCCACCAGCGCCAGCACGCCCAGCAGCGCCAGCCGCACGCCGAGCCGATCGACCAGCACCGCCTCCCGCGCCTTCATGCGCGTGCCGATGCGCTCCAGCGCCATGTGCTGCAGCCGGGCGCTGGCCTCGATGGCGGTCACCGCCAACCGGGTATAGGCCGCGACATCCACCGCGGACCGGTCCTGTCCGGTCAGCCGCAGGGTCATGGCCAGCAGATCGCGGATCGAGCCCAGATCGCGCTGCACCGCATCCACATCCAGCAGCTGCATCAGCAGGGCCTGGGACACCGCCGGCCGAGCCTGGTCCGACAGCATCTCCACCCGCCCCTGCAGCAGCAGCATCTCGTTCTGGCGCGCCTCGGTGGCCTCGTTCATCTGCAGAAAGCCTTTTCCGGCCAGGCGCTGCATCTGCATCAGCATCTGGAACTGCGGATCCACCAGGCCTGTGCGCAGCATCTTGCTGCCGACATCGGTGTCGACCGCATGGGACCAGTCGGTGACCAGCACACCGCGCAGCACCTCGAGCTCGGCCACGCAGTCGAACAGGGCCTGCCAGCGCTGGGCGGGATCGGTGCGGTCGAGCCGGGCCAGCATCAGCTCATGGCGGGCCAGCAGGCGCTTGCGAGCGGCCGACAGCGCGCTGACCCGATCCGGTGCCGCCTCGGGCAGCCGGTCGAGCTGCTGCTGCAGGCGGGCAAAGGCCTCGGCCTCCTGGCGACGCAGGGCCGCCAGGTCGCCATGCGGCATCGACTGCTCGCGCCAGAAGGTCTCGCGGGCCAGCCGGCCGATCAGCAGATTCAGATCGACCACCGCCTGGTAGCGCGCCTGCCCCTCGACGGCACGGCGCACCTCGGCGAGATGGCCGCGCCAGAGCTGCACTGCATCCTGCATCAGCATCACACCCGGCAGCAGCAGCAGCGTGCCCACCAGCACGGTCTTGCGCGCCAGGCTCAGGTTGCGCAGCAGGCGGATGCCGGGGCCCCACAGACCGGAGGGCTGCTCGGCCAGCCAGCGGCGTGCGCGCGCGACACGCTCGGCAAGCGTGACGACGCGGCTGGCGACGGCCTTCTCGACTCGGGCGGGAGATTCTGCGGCGGTGGTCATGTCCTTCCTCGTCGGGCACGGGCACGGGGCCGGGCTGCCGCGCTATCGGCCCGGGCCGCGCGAGGCTGAAGCGCCCGTCGCGCCCGGGTGTCCCCGTCGTCCGGCACTGTGCCCGCGGCCTCTGGCGCGAACGGAAGGAACAGCGCCGGGGCGCCGGGGCTTATCCGGCCGTCGGGGACGCGGCGAATGCGGACACTGCGCTGCGACAAGCCGTGCTGCACCCTCGGCCCGCAGCCCCGAGCACTTCCATGGAACAGGGATGTCCGAGACCTCGACGATCAGCGCCCCCGTCGCACCCGCCGCCCGCAGCTCCGCCCTGCGTCGGGCGGCTGCAGCCGCTCTGCTCGTCGCGGCGGGCAGCGCAGGTGCAGCGCTCTCGCCCTGGCCGGCGGCCACCTGCGCCGCGCTGGCCTTGGCCGCCGCGCTGCTGGCCATGCGTGCGGGCACGGGCAGCGGCCTGCCCGGCGACTCGACCAGCCCGCCGCTGTCGATGGCGGTCGACAGCGGTCCGCAGTCGGTGCCCATCCTGCTGCCGCGCCAGGTGCTGCCGGTCTGGAAGCGCAGCATCGAGGCGGCCCGAACACAATCAGAGCAGAGCAGCAACGAACTGGTCGAGCGCTTCGCCAGCATCAGCCAGCAGCTCGACACCACGCTGGGCGCCAGCGCCGGCGTGACCCGGCTGGATCCGGGCACCAGCGACCGGCTGCTTGAGCAGCACCAGCCCGAGATCGATGCGCTGCTGCAGAGCAGCCGTGCGGCGCTGCGGCTGCGCGACGACACGCTGACGACGCTGGAGGCCCTGGCCGCGCCGGTGGGCGAACTCGGCCGGCTGGCGCGCGAGGTGCAGTCGATCGCACGCTCGACCCAGATGCTTGCGCTCAACACCTCGGTCGAGGCCACCCGCGCCGGCGAGCGCGGCACCGGCTTTGCGGTGGTCGCGCACGAGGTGCGCCAGCTCGCAGGACAGTCGCGCCAGGTGGGGGCCAGCATCGCCGCGCATGTCGGGCGGCTGCAGGAATCGGTCAGCGATCTGCGCTCGCGCGCCCGCGCCGAATCGGTCGACGACGAGGAGCTCGCGCTGCAGGCCGAGGAGCGCGCACGCCAGATCGTGCGCGGGCTGCTGGGCAGCCTGGGCGAGGTCGGCCGCGCCTCGCGCGAGCTGCACGACACCGGCCGCCAGGTCCAGAGCGACATCGACCAGATCCTGATGAGCCTGCAGTCGCACGACCGCTTCACCCAGATGCTGGGCTCGATCAGCGAGGACATCGAGCGGCTGACCCGCTGGATCGGCGGCGAGCAGGATCCGCAGGCCGACAACCCGGCACGCTGGCTCGAGCGCCTCGAGCAGAGCTACACGATGGAGGAGATGCGCTCGGCGCATCACGGCGTGACCTCGGTCGACCGCCAGGCCGGCGTCGAGTTCTTCTGAGCGCCACTCTCCTCGGACCTTCCAGACCACCCAGACGGACATCGCGATGAGCAAGCATTCCACCGGAGACGACGACGACATCATCGCGGCCGCCCGCGAGGGCTTTCTCGAGGAGGCCCAGGACAATCTGCGCCAGTTCGAGCAGGGCCTGCTGGCGATGGAGCAGGACCCCGGCGACGCCGAGGCGGTCAACAGCGCCTTTCGCGCCGCGCACACCATCAAGGGCGGTGCCGGGCTGTTCGGCTTCCAGGCGGTGGTCGGCTTCACCCACGAGGTCGAGAGCGTGCTCGACCGCATGCGCGACGGCCTGCTGGCGGTGACCGAGCCCGGCATGGCGCTGCTGCTGCAGGGCCGCGACCAGATGGAGCGGCTGGTGCACGCGGTGCGCGACGGCACCGAGGGCAACGCCGAGCTGGAGGCGATCAGCCAGCGCCTGGGCGAGCAGCTGCGCCAGCTGCGCGGCGGGTCCGCGGGCGCGGCCGCACCGGCCCCCGCGGCTGCGACGGCCCCGCCCGGGGACAGCAGCCCGGCCAGCGACGACGAAGGCTCGGGCGTCTGGCACCTGTCGCTGCGACTGGGCGTGGACGCGCTGCGCAACGGCCTCGACCCGATGTCCTTCATCCGCTACCTCGACACGCTGGGCGAGGTCGAGGGCATCCGCACGCTGACCGAGGCGGTGCCGGAGCTGCTGCTGCTCGATCCGGAGGGCTGCTGCCTGGGCTTCGAGATCCGCCTGCGCAGCCCGGCCGACCGGCAGACCATCGTCGACGTGTTCGAGTTCCTGCAGGACGACTGCGAGCTGGAGGTGCTGGCGCCGGACGCCGGCGCGGCGGACTACCAGCGGCTGCTGGCGCAGCGCGCCGCCGACGAGTCGGCACGCGAGGCGCTGCTGGCGCACTGGCAGGCGCTGGGCCTGGCCCGGCAGCTCGAGACCTCTGAGCCCGCTGGCAGCGGCCAGCCCGTCATCGCCGACAGCCCCGCTCCGGCCGCCGCCAGCGTGGCGCCCCGCCCGCCGGCGACCGCAGCGCGGACCGAGGAGCGCCGCGGCGGCCCGCGCGACCGGCGCGCCGGCGGCGAGGAAAGCCGCTTCATCCGCGTGCGTGCCGACAAGCTCGACCGGCTGATCGACCTGATCGGCGAGCTGGTCATCGCCAGCTCCGGCGCACAGGTCGCGGCGCAGCAGGAACGCTCGACCCGCTTCGGCGAGGCCGCGCAGCGCATCCATGACCTGGTGCAGGAGGCGCGCGACGGCGCCCTGGGCCTGCGCATGGTGCCGATCGGCGAGACCTTCAGCCGCTTCCAGCGGGTGGTGCGCGACGTCAGCAAGGAACTCGGCAAGGACGTCGCGCTGCAGATCACCGGCGGCGACACCGAGCTGGACAAGTCGATGGTCGAGACCATCGCAGACCCGCTGATGCACCTGGTGCGCAACAGCCTCGACCACGGCCTGGAGACCGCCGAGGACCGCGAAGCCGCCGGCAAGCCCGGCCAGGGCACGCTGGCGCTGCACGCCTATCACGAGTCCGGCAACGTGATCATCGAGGTCAGCGACGACGGCCGCGGCCTGAACCGTGACCGCATCCTGGCCAAGGCGGTCGAGCGCGAGCTGGTCTCGCCCGACAGCGTGCTCGACGACGAGCAGGTCTACCGGCTGATCTTCGAGCCCGGCTTCTCGACCGCCGCACAGGTGACCAACCTGTCGGGCCGGGGCGTCGGCATGGACGTGGTCAAGCGCAACGTCGAGTCGCTGCGCGGCCAGATCAAGGTCGCCAGCACGCCCGGTCGCGGCGCGACGATGCAGATCCGCCTGCCGCTGACGCTGGCCATCATCGACGGCTTCCTGACCCAGGTCGCGGGCGTGAGCTATGTGCTGCCGCTGGAGATCGTCGCCGAATGCATCGAGACGCCGCCGGGCTTCGCGCTGGGCGAGTGCGGCGCCTGCGGCTGCTTCGACCTGCGCGGCGAGGTGGTGCCCTACATCGACCTGCGACGCTGCTTCGGCCATGACGGCCCGCGCCCGACACGCCAGAGCCTGATCGTGGTGCACAGCACCGACAGCCGCATCGGCCTGCTGGTCGACCGGCTGCTGGGCGAGTACCAGACCGTCATCAAGCCGCTGGGCAGCATCTTCCAGCATCTGGAGGGCATCGCCGGCTCGACCATCCTGGGCAGCGGCGAGGTCGCGCTGATCCTGGATGTGGCCTCGCTCGAGCGCTACCAGGTCCGCCAGTCGGCGCCGCCGCGCCTGGCCCGCAGCACGGTGGCGACCTGAGTCGCCCGCCGGTCGTCGCCGCCCCTCGTTCAATCCCCCTCAACTCATCGTCCCGCCGGAAGCCGCCATGCTGTCCCAGAAATCCTTCGAAGCCGTCACCTCGATGTTCCACAAGGTCTCGGGCATCCAGCTGACCGATGCCAAGCGCGCGCTGGTGGCCGGCCGGCTGCAGAAGCTCGCGCAGGCCCGCGGCCTGAGCTCGGTCGACCAGTACGTCGAGCAGCTCATGCGCGACAACGACACCGAGGAAATGGTCCGCCTGGTCGACAAGCTGACCACCAACGAGACCTACTTCTTCCGCGAGCCGCAGCATTTCGAGCGCATGAAGAGCGTCATCGAGAAGCGCCCGGCCTCGGCCAGCGAGTTCCGCGTCTGGAGCGCGGCCAGCTCCTCCGGCGAGGAGGCCTACAGCATCGCGATGGTGCTGGGCAACCACTACGGCACCCGCGGCTGGAAGATCGTCGGCACCGACCTGTCGACCGCGATGGTCGACACCGCACGGCGCGCGGTCTACCCGATGGAGCGCGCCCGCCAGACCGCGCAGGCCGACCTGAAGCGCTGGTGCCTGAAGGGCCAGGGCGACAACGCCGGCAAGCTGATGATCTCGCCGGAGCTGCGCCAGAACGTCACCTTCGAGAACGCCAACCTGATGCGCCAGCTGCCGGAGATCGGCATGTTCGACATCATCTTCCTGCGCAATGTGCTGATCTACTTCGAGCCGCCGGCCAAGGCCGAGATCGTGCGCCGGGTGCTGCCCAAGCTCAAGCCGGGCGGTCTGCTCTTCACCGGCCATGCGGAGTCGATCGCCAACCTCGGCCTGCCCGTCACCAGCCTGGCCCCGGCGGTCTACACCCATGCCTGACACCAGCCGCGCCGCGATGCCCGGTGCGCGCCCGGTGCGCGCCTTCCTGATCGACGACTCGGCGGTGGTGCGCCGCTTCATGGCCGAGAAGCTGACCGCCGGTGGCATCGAGGTCATCGGCTCCGCTGGCGACCCGCTGTTCGCGATGCCGAAGATGACGGCCGACTGGCCGGATGTCATCGTGCTGGACGTCGAGATGCCGCGCATGGACGGCATCACCTTCCTGCGCCAGCTGATGAACGAGCGCCCCACGCCGGTGGTGATGTGCTCGACGCTGACCGAGAAGGGCTGCGAGACCACGATGGCCGCCCTCGACGCCGGCGCGGTCGGCTTCGTCACCAAGCCCAAGGAGGGTCTGCGCGAGTTCCTGACCGATGACGGTAACGGCCTGGTCGCGGCGGTCAAGGCGGCCGCGCGCGCCAATGTCGCCGCAGCGGCCAGCCTGCGCAGCCAGCGTCCGGCCGCCGGCAGCGCGCCGGTGATCCGCCCACCGGCGGTGCAGCAGGCGATGAGCCGCACCACCGACCGGGTGGTGGCGATCGGCCTGTCCACCGGCGGCGTGCAGTCGATCGAGGTGGTGCTGCGCGGCCTGGGCCGCACCACCACGCCCGGCATCGTCATGGTCCAGCACATGCCCGAGAAGTTCACCGCCTCGCTGGCGGCGCGGCTCGACAGCCAGTACGACCTGGAGGTGATGGAGGCCAAGGACGGCGACCGCGTCATCAACGGCCGGCTGCTGATCGCGCCGGGCGGGCGTCACATGCGGCTGCTGCGCAGCGGTGCGCAGTATGTCGTCGAGGTCAAGGACGGGCCGCTGATCAACCATCACCGGCCCTCGGTGGATGTGCTGTTCAAGTCGGTGGCGCAGAACGCCGGGCGCAACGCGCTGGGCATCGTCATGACCGGCATGGGCAACGACGGCGCGCGCGGCCTGCTGGAAATGCACCGCGCCGGCGCCTGGACCGCCGCGCAGGACGAGGCCACCAGCATCGTCTACGGCATGCCCGCCGAGGCGCTCAAGCTCGGTGGCGTCGACGACGTCGTGCCGCTGGGTCGGGTCGCCGAGTGGATCCACAGCGCCAGCCACCGGCCGCTGCGCACGCCGGGCGCCACGCCGGGCTGAGCCCCGCTGCTGCGCGACCGGCGCGGCCTCTCAGCGGCCCAGGCCGCACAGCCGCGCCCGCGCGGCCTCGTACTCGCGGCGCAGCCGGGCGACGCGCTCGGCCGCCGGCACCACCGCGTCGATCGCGCCGATGCCCTGGCCGCAGCCCCAGATGTCCTTCCACGCCTTCTTCGCGTCGCCACCGAAGTTCATCGCCGACGGGTCGCTCTCGGGCAGGTGGTCCGGGTCGAGCCCGGCGGCGCGGATCGACGGCTTCAGGTAGTTGCCGTGCACGCCGGTGAACAGGCTCGAGTAGACGATGTCGTCGCTGTTCGAGTCGACGACGCACTGCTTGTAGGCCTCGCTGGCGCGCGCCTCGTCGGTGGCGATGAAGGCCGAGCCGATGTAGGCGAAGTCGGCGCCCATGGCCTGCGCCGCCAGCACCGCGCCGCCCGAGGCGATCGAGCCCGACAGCGCCAGCGGGCCGTCGAACCACTGGCGGATCTCCTGGATCAGCGCGAACGGGCTCTTGGTGCCGGCGTGGCCGCCCGCGCCGGCGGCGACCGCGATCAGGCCGTCGGCGCCCTTCTCGATCGCCTTGCGGGCGAAGGCGTTGTTGATGATGTCGTGCATCACCACGCCACCCCAGCCGTGCACCGCGTCGTTCACGTCGGTGCGCGCGCCCAGGCTGGTGATGATGATCGGCACCTTGTACTTGGCGCACAGCGCCATGTCCTGCTCGAGCCGGTCGTTGCTCCGGTGCACGATCTGGTTGATCGCGAACGGCGCGGACGGCGCGTCCGGATGCGCGGCGTCGTAGGCGGCCAGCGTCTCGGTGATCTCGGCCAGCCACTCGTCGAGTTGCGAGGCCGGGCGGGCATTGAGTGCCGGCATCGAGCCGACGACGCCGGCCTGGCACTGGGCGATGACCAGCTTCGGGTTGCTGATGATGAACAGCGGCGAGCCGATGATGGGCAGCGGCAGCCGGGCAAGGACGGGGGGCAGCGGCACGGACGGTCTCCTGGAGGTGCTGGAGTTCGGGGAACAGAGTCCCCTGCAGTGTGCCGCGGCCCGGCGTCCCGCCCTGTCGCTCAGGCGGCAGGCATCGGAACGCCGTCAGAGCGCCATCAGAACGCGTCCAGCGCCATGTCGCACACCGAGTCCGCACCGCCGACGATCGCGTCGCGCAGGCCCGGCACCTTGACCAGGATGTGCTCGGCGTAGAAGCGCGCGGTGACGATCTTGGACTTCATGAAGTCGACGTCCTCGCCCTCGTTCAGTCCGTCCTGCGCCGCCAGCAGCGCGCGGCCCATCTGCCAGCCGGCCATCAGGTTGCCGGCCAGCATCAGGTAGGGCACCGAGCCGGCGTAGGCCGCGTTCGGGCTGGCCTTGGCGCTGCCGGCGATGAAGTCGACCGCGTCCAGGAAGGCCAGGCGGGCCGCCTTCAGGTTCTTCGCGAAGGACTGCGCGGCGGCATCGTCGCGCGCGGCCAGCAGCTCCTCGGTCTGCGCGATCTGGCCGGCCAGCGCCCGGGCGGTCTGGCCGCCGTCGCGGGCGGTCTTGCGGCCGACGAGGTCGTTCGACTGGATCGCGGTCGTGCCTTCGTAGATCGTCAGGATCTTGGCGTCGCGGTAGTACTGCGCCGCACCTGTCTCCTCGATGAAGCCCATGCCGCCGTGGACCTGCACGCCCAGGCTGGTGACCTCCAGGCTCATCTCGGTCGAATAGCCCTTGATCAGCGGCACCATGAACTCGTAGAAGGTCTGGCTGGCCTTGCGGGTTTCCGGATCCGGATGATGGTGCGCGGCGTCATAGGCGGCACCGGCGACCAGCGCCAGCGCGCGGCAGCCCTCGGTGTAGGCGCGCATCGTCATCAGCATGCGGCGCACGTCCGGGTGGTGGATGATGCTGGCAGCACCCGCCACCGAGCCGTCGACCGGACGCGACTGCACACGGTCACGTGCGTACTGCACCGCCTTCTGGTAGGCCCGCTCGGCCACCGCGATGCCCTGCACGCCGACCGCGAAGCGCGCCGAGTTCATCATGATGAACATGTACTCGAGGCCGCGGTTCTCCTGGCCGACCAGGTAGCCGATCGCGCCGCCATGGTCGCCGAACTGCAGCACCGCGGTCGGGCTGGCCTTGATGCCCATCTTGTGCTCGATCGAGACGCAGTGCACGTCGTTGCGCTCGCCCAGCGAGCCGTCGGCGCCGACCATGAACTTCGGCACGATGAACAGGCTGATGCCCTTGACGCCCTCCGGCGCACCGGCGACGCGCGCCAGCACCAGGTGGACGATGTTCTCGGCCATGTCGTGCTCGCCGTAGGTGATGAAGATCTTCGTGCCGAAGATCTTGTAGGAGCCGTCGGGCTGCGGCTCGGCCTTGGTGCGCACCGCGGCCAGATCGGAGCCGGCCTGCGGTTCGGTCAGGTTCATCGTGCCAGTCCAGCGGCCTTCGTTCATCGGCGGCAGGTACAGCGCCTTCTGCTCCTCGGAGCCGGCGGTCAGCAGCGCCTCGATCGCACCGTCGGTCAGCAGCGGGCACAGCGCGAAGCTCAGGTTGGCGCTGTTGAGGATCTCGCCGCAGGCCGCGCCGATCGCCTTGGGCAGCCCCTGGCCGCCGAACTCGACCGGGTGCTGCAGGCCCTGCCAGCCGCCTTCGCCATACTGCCGGAAGGCCTCCTTGAAGCCCGGCGTGGTGGTGACGATGCCGTCCTTCCAGCTCGAGGGGTTCTTGTCACCCTCCCAGTTCAGCGGCGCGACGACGCCCTCGTTGAACTTCGCGCACTCCTCCAGCACCGCCTGCGCGGTGTCCAGACCGGCCTCGGCGAAGGCGTCGATCTGCGTGAGCTGGTCCAGACCGGCCAGTTCCTTCAGGCCGAACAGGAAATCCTTGACGGGGGCTCGGTAGGTCATTTCGGGGTCCTTTGGGGTGGTTTCAGGGGCAAAAATCGGGCGTCGGGCCGAAAAAAAGGCGCCTCAGCCAGTGGGGCGCCCTTTTCGGGGAGGTCGGCATGTCGTCTGCCGGACGATCGCAGGGATCAGAGGGTCTTGACCAGCTCAGGCACGGCCGCGAACAGGTCGGCTTCCAGGCCGTAGTCGGCCACCTGGAAGATCGGGGCCTCCGGATCCTTGTTGATCGCGACGATCACCTTGGAGTCCTTCATGCCGGCCAGGTGCTGGATCGCGCCCGAGATGCCGCAGGCCACATACAGCTGCGGCGCGACGATCTTGCCGGTCTGGCCGACCTGCCAGTCGTTCGGCGCGTAGCCGGCATCGACCGCGGCGCGGCTGGCGCCCAGCGCGGCGCCGAGCTTGTCGGCCAGCGGCGTCAGCACTTCGTCGAACTTCTCGCTCGAGCCCAGCGCGCGGCCACCCGAGACGATGATCTTCGCGGCGGTCAGCTCCGGACGGTCGCTCTTCGTGACCTCGCGGCCGACGAAGGTGCTCTTGCCGGAGTCGGCGGCTGCAGCGACGGTCTCCACCGCGGCGCTGCCACCGGTGGCGGCCGCGGCGTCGAAGCCGGTCGAGCGCACGGTGATGACCTTGACGGCGTCCAGGCTCTGCACGGTGGCGACCGCGTTGCCGGCGTAGATCGGGCGCTCGAAGGTGTCGGCGCTCACGACCCGGGTGATGTCGCTGACCTGGGCCACGTCCAGCTTGGCCGCCACGCGCGGCGCGACGTTCTTGCCGCTGGCCGTCGCCGGGAACAGCAGGTGGCTGTAGGCACCGGCCACGGCCAGCACCTGCGCCGCGAGGTTCTCAGCCAGGCCGTCGGCGAGGCTGGCGCCGTCGGCGTGCAGCACCTTGGTCACGCCGGCGATCTGCGCAGCGGCCGCGGCAGCACCGGCCGCGTTCGCGCCCGCGACCAGCACATGCACTTCACCGAGCTGCGCCGCAGCGGTCACGGTGTTCAGCGTCGCGCCCTTGATGGACGCATTGTCGTGTTCAGCAATGACGAGTGCAGCCATCTCAGATCACCTTCGCTTCGTTCTTCAGCTTGGCGACCAGCGTCGCCACGTCCGCCACCTTGATGCCGGCGCTGCGCTTGGCCGGCTCGGCCACCTGCAGCGTCTTGATGCGCGGCGCCACGTCCACGCCCAGCGCGTCCGGCTTGACGGTCTCCAGCGGCTTCTTCTTCGCCTTCATGATGTTCGGCAGCGTGACATACCGCGGCTCGTTCAGGCGCAGGTCCGTCGTCAGCACCGCCGGCAGCGCCACCGACACCGTCTCCAGACCGCCGTCGACCTCGCGCGTCACCACCGCACGGCCGTCCGCCACCTCGACCTTCGACGCGAAGGTCGCCTGCGGCAGGTCCGCCAGCGCCGCCAGCATCTGGCCGGTCTGGTTGCAGTCGTCGTCGATCGCCTGCTTGCCCAGGATCACCAGGCCGGGCTGTTCCTTGTCGACCAGCGCCTTCAGGATCTTCGCCACCGCCAGCGGTTGCAGTTCGGCATCGGTCTCGACCAGGATGCCGCGATCGGCACCGATCGCCATCGCCGTGCGCAGCGTCTCCTGGCACGGGCTCACGCCGCACGACACCGCCACGATCTCCGTGACGATGCCCTTCTCCTTCAGCCGCACCGCTTCCTCGACGGCAATCTCGTCGAACGGGTTCATGCTCATCTTCACGTTGGCGATGTCCACGCCGGTGCCGTCGCTCTTCACGCGCACCTTCACGTTGTAGTCGACCACCCGCTTGACGGGTACGAGTGCCTTCATGCGAGGTTCTCCAAAGTCTGCATGCTGTAGATGGGGAGCCGGATTTTAGGGTCCGGCTCGGGTGAAATTGCGACGGATTGTGGCACCGTCGCCTCAAAAAAGCACGACCGTTCGATTCTAGAATGAAAACGGCGACGTTTCCGGGTCACGCACCTCGGGATCTCCCTGAGAAGGCGGCTGCTAGACTGCCCGGCCGACCTTGCCTGCCTGCCTTTCTGCCGTGATCACGCCGACTGCCTGCCCTCCCTCCGCGGCCACCGCTCGCATCGGCGTGTTCGATTCCGGGCTGGGCGGACTGTCGGTGCTGCGTGCGATCCGCTCGCTGCTGCCGGCGGCCGAACTGATGTATGTGGCCGACTCCGGTCATGCACCCTACGGCGAGCGCGGCGACGCGCATGTCATCGCCCGGTCGCGGGCCATTGCCGCCTTCCTGCGCGAGCGCGGCGCCGATCTGCTGGTCATCGCCTGCAACACCGCGACCGCAGCGGCCGTCTCCGCGCTGCGCCAGGACCATCCGGTCTGGCCGATCGTCGGCGTCGAGCCGGGCATCAAGCCGGCCGCCGGACTGACGCGCAACGGCCGCATCGGCGTGATGGCCACCACCGGCACGCTGCGCAGCGAGCGCTTCCGGTTGCTGGCCCAGGCCCACGCGGCTCATGTCGACCTGCGGCTGCAGCCCTGCCCCGGCCTGGCCGCAGCCATCGAAGGCGGCGAAGTCGATTCACCCGAGGTCAGGTCCAGGGTTGCCGAGCACTGCGCGCCACTGCGCGAGCAGCAGGTCGACACCGTGGTACTTGGCTGCACCCACTATCCCTTCGTCGCTCATCACATCCAGGCCGAACTCGGCCCGATGGTCAGGCTGATCGACACCTCGGACGCGGTCGCACGGCGCACACGCCACCTGTGCGAGTCGCTGCCAGCCCGAGCCGCATGGCCGGTGGCAGCGGCCACCGATGCGGCCAGGCTGTGGACCACCGGCGAGCAGGTCCGGCTGGAGAGCTTCGCCAGGCGCTGGCTGGATTTCGCCTGGCAGGCCGAAGCAGCGGCGATTCCAGACTGAGCCAACAAGACAAGCCAAGACAAACGGGGCCCTCAGGCCCCGTTCGCATCGGTCCGGCTTGCGCCGTCAGGTCAGATCATCAGGCCGTGGCAGCGGCATTGCCGGAGCTGACCGACGGATTCGACGGGCCACCCGGCCGGCCGACCGACGGGGTCCAGTCCTTCGGCGGACGCGGCGGACGCCCGTTCATGATGTCGTCGATCTGCTCGGCATCGATGGTTTCCCAGTCGAGCAGCGCCTTGGCCATGACATGCATCTTGTCCTGATGCTCCTCGATGAGGCGACGCGCCAGCGCGTACTGCTCGTCGATGATGCGACGGATCTCGCCATCGACCTTCTGCATCGTCTGCTCGGACATGTTGGTGGTCTTCGTGACCGAGCGGCCGAGGAAGACCTCGCCCTCGTTGTCGGCGTAGACCATCGGGCCCAGCGCATCGGTCATGCCGTAGCGGGTCACCATGTCGCGGGCAATCTGGGTCGCACGCTCGAAGTCGTTGCTGGCGCCGGTGGTCATCTGGTCCATGAAGACCTCTTCGGCGATGCGGCCGCCAAAGAGCACCGAGATGGTCGAGAGCATGCGGCCCTTGTCCATGCTGTAGCGGTCGCCTTCGGGCAGCTGCATCGTCACGCCCAGCGCACGACCGCGCGGGATGATCGTCACCTTGTGCACCGGATCGGTCTTGGGCAGCAGACGCGCCACCAGCGCGTGGCCGGCCTCGTGATAGGCGGTGTTCTTGCGCTCCTCCTCGGGCATGACCATGGACTTGCGCTCGGGGCCCATCATGATCTTGTCCTTGGCCTTCTCGAAGTCGACCATGTCGACCACGCGCGCATTGCGGCGGGCGGCGAACAGGGCGGCCTCGTTGACCAGGTTGGCCAGATCGGCACCGGAGAAACCCGGTGTGCCACGCGCCAGGATGTCGGCGCGGATGTCCTGGCCGATCGGAATCTTGCGCATGTGCACGTTCAGGATCTGCTCGCGACCACGCACATCCGGCAGCGTCACATAGACCTGACGGTCGAAGCGGCCCGGGCGCAGCAGCGCCGGATCCAGGATGTCCGGACGGTTGGTCGCCGCGATCACGATGACGCCGAGATTGGTCTCGAAGCCGTCCATCTCGACCAGCATCTGGTTCAGGGTCTGCTCGCGCTCGTCGTTGCCACCGCCCAGGCCGGCGCCACGATGGCGACCGACCGCGTCGATTTCATCGATGAAGATGATGCACGGCGCGTTCTTCTTGGCCTGCTCGAACATGTCGCGCACGCGGGCGGCACCGACACCGACGAACATCTCGACGAAGTCGGAGCCGGAGATCGAGAAGAACGGCACCTTGGCCTCGCCGGCGATCGACTTGGCCAGCAGCGTCTTGCCGGTGCCCGGAGGGCCGACCATCAGCACGCCACGCGGAATGCGGCCGCCGAGCTTCTGGAACTTCTGCGGATCCTTCAGGAAATCCACCAGCTCCTTGACCTCTTCCTTGGCCTCGTCGCAACCGGCGACATCGGCGAAGGTGACCGAGTTGTTTGTGTCGTCGAGCATGCGCGCACGGCTCTTGCCGAAGCTGAACGCCCCGCCCTTGCCGCCGCCCTGCATCTGGCGCATGAAATAGACCCACACGCCGATCAGCAGCAGCATCGGACCCCAGGAAACCAGCAGACTGGTCAGCAGCGAGGGCTCGTCGCGCGGCTTGACACGAAACTTGATGCCGTTGTTGATCAGGTCGCCGACCAGACCGCGGTCCAGATAGGTGGCCGTGGTGCGGATGCGCTTGTCATCGGTGGTCAGCGCCTCGATCTCCGCGCCGCCCGGGTTTTCCTGCAGGACCACCTCCCGGATGCGCTTGGCGCGGACCTCCTCGAGGAATTCCGAGTACCCGATCTGGTTGCCGGCGGTGGCCGTGCGGTCGAATTGCTTGAAGACAGTGAACAGCACGAGGGCGATCACCAGCCACACAGCGACTTTGGAGAACCATTGATTGTTCACCGCGGCTCCTTCATTGATCCAATCTCCTGCCCGATTCGCGGGCTCTGCATCCGGTCCTGACAGCAGGACGGATGCACCAACGCGGTAGATGTGGACGATTCTAGTCCAGTCAACCCCCCCGCCCCTGACGAAATGCCCGGAAGACCTTGTGCCCCGGGGTAAAAGTCATGGACGACATCGACACGAGACCCCGTGCCGACAAGATCGCCGCCATTTCTCAGGCCGACCTGCGCTTGAGACCGATGCCGACCAGAAAGGTTTCGGAAGATTTGTCCCGCGAGGCCTTCGGCTTGCACGGCTTGACGACCCGGAAATGCTGGCGGAACAGCTCGACGAGCTGGGCGTAGCCGCCGCCATGGAAGACCTTGCAGACCAGCGCGCCCTCGGGCTTCAGGTGCGACTGCGCGAAGTCGATCGCCAGCTCGATCAGCAGCTCGACCCGCGCCGCATCGGTCACGCCGACACCCGAGAGATTGGGCGCCATGTCGGAGACGACCACATCCACCGGCCGGCCGCCCAGCATGCTCACCAGCTGCTGCAGCACCGCATCCTCGCGGAAGTCGCCCTGGATGAAGTTCACGCCCTCGATCGGCTCGAAATCCAGCAGGTCCAGCGCGATGATCGTGCCGTCGAGCTCGCCGACCGCGGCCCCCCCGGCGCCGGCCTCCTTCGGCGCGAAGCGACGGCGCAGATACTGGCTCCAGGCGCCGGGCGACGCGCCCAGATCGACCACCACCTGTCCGGGCCGGATCAGGTGAAAGGTCTCGTCGATCTCCTTGAGCTTGTAGGCCGCACGAGAGCGGTAGCCCTCCTTCTGCGCCTGCCGCACATAGGGGTCGTTGACGTGCGCGTTCAGCCACGCCTTGTTGATTTTCTTGCTCTTGCTGTCGATCTTCATGCTAGGAACGATAATAGAGGCATGGCTGCCATCCAACTGACACCGGCCCAGCGCAAGGAACATCGCGCTGCGGCCCATCACCTCGATCCCGTCGTCATGATCGGATCCGAGGGCCTGACCCCTGCCGTCCTCAAGGAGACCGATGCCGCGCTGAAAGCGCACGGACTGATCAAGGTGCGCGTCTTCAGCGACGACCGCGGTGCGCGCGAGGGCCTGCTGGTCCAGCTCGCGCATGAACTCGATGCCGCGCCGATCCAGCATATCGGCAAGCTGCTGGTGCTGTGGCGCCCGCTGCCCGAAAAGGAACGCACCGAAGAGCGCAGCGAGGACCGCCGCGCCGCCGCGCCGCGTGTCGTCAAGCTGCTGACCTTCTCGAAGAGCGGCTCGCACCGCGCACAGATCAAGAAGGTCACCATCCTGGGCAACCAGCGTCTGACCACCGGCGGCCTGGTCAAGCGGGCCAAGAACCGCCCCACCAGCACCAAGAAGCGCCAGCAGGACTGAGCCTGCTCAAAGCAGACTGCCAAGAAGAACAGGCCCCCGCAGCATCTCATCGCTGCGGGGGCCTGTGCATTTTCAGGCCGGACTCTCGCCCGCAGCGCGCCAGACCAGCCCCAGCAGCAGCAGGCCCTTGACCAGGAAAAGCGTGCTCGAGGCGCCATGCAGCGCACCGAAGCTGAAGCTGCCCTGGCCAAGCCGTGCCGCCTCCATCATCGGCTGCAGCGCGAAGAAGCCCAGCACGGTGCAGAACAGCGCGCCCAGCACCAGCAGCAGGTTCAGCGACATCACCGAACCACGCCCCGCGGCCATGCGCAGCGAGGCCAGCCGGCGCTCGATCAGGAACAGCGCCACCGCCAGCCCCAGGCCCGCATGGGCCTCGATGCGGAAGAGCTGACCGGCGATGCGGCCCGCCTCGGTGCGCTCGAGCATCGCGAACAGCGTCGGCGCCACCGCCGCGCCGAGCGTGACGACCAGCCCGAGCCACAGCGCGGCCAGCAGCGTGCGAATGCGACACAGCAACATCGGCTCTCCTTGCCCGACTGCTGCCGCTCAGCAGTAGCGGACTTCGATGATCTCGTAGTTCTTCAGGCCACCGGGTGCATTGACGGTGGCGACGTCGCCGGCTTCCTTGCCGATCAGCGCGCGTGCGATCGGCGACCCCACCGAGATGCGGCCGAACTTGATGTCGGCCTCGTCCTCGCCGACGATCTGATAGGTGACCGCGTCGCCGCTTTCTTCCTCTTCCAGATCGACGGTGGCACCGAACACCACCTTGCCGCCGGCATTGAGCGAAGCCGGATCGATCACCTGCCCGACCGACAGCTTGGCCTCGACCTCGAGGATGCGGCCCTCGATGAAGCCCTGCTTGTCCTTGGCGGCGTCGTACTCGGCGTTCTCGGACAGGTCGCCCTGGGCGCGGGCCTCGGCGATCGCCTGGATGACCGCCGGGCGTTCGACGGTCTTGAGGCGGTGCAGCTCTTCCTTCAGCAGCTCGGCGCCGCGCTTGGTCAGCGGAATCGTGGCCATGGGTGTTCTTCGATCGGTCGGGTATCAACAAAAGCGAACCGCCGCCTGCTTCCTCGCGGAAGGCCGGCGGCGGCACGGGGCTGCGCACGGGCGGCAGCCCGCGCAGTTTAGTTCAGTTTCAGCCGAGCTCGGCGTGCAGTTCCTGCAGCGACACGACGCTCAGGCCGTCCTGGTGCTTCAGCGCCTCGGTGGCAGCCTCGCAGCCGGCCATCGTGGTGTAGTAGGTCACCCGGTTGGCCAGGGCCGCGGTGCGGATGTGGCGCGAGTCGGCAATCGCGGTGCGGGTCTCGTCGACGGTGGTGAAGACCAGCTGGATCTCGCCACCCTTGATCATGTCGACGATGTGCGGACGGCCGTCCTTCAGCTTGTTGACCACCTTGACCGGGATGCCGCCGGCGGCGATGGCCGCAGCGGTGCCCTTGGTCGCGACGATGCCGAAGCCGAGCTGGTGCAGGTCGCGCGCCACGCCGACGGCGCGGGCGTGATCGCTGGCCTTGACCGAGATCACCACGTTGCCGCTGCGCGGCAGGCGCGAGCCCGCGCCGAGCTGGCTCTTGAGCATTGCCTCGGCGAAGGTCTTGCCGGTGCCCATGACTTCGCCGGTCGAGCGCATTTCCGGGCTCAGGATCGGGTCGACGCCAGGGAACTTGTTGAACGGGAAGACCGCTTCCTTGACGCTGAAGTAAGGCGGCACGATCTCGCGCGGCGCCTCGCCGTTCAGGCCCTTCTGGTCGGCCAGCTTCTGGCCGGCCATGCAGCGCGCGGCGATCTTTGCCAGCGACTGGCCGGTGGCCTTCGAGACGTAGGGCACGGTGCGCGAGGCGCGCGGGTTCACTTCCAGAACGTAGACGGTGCAGGCATCGAGCCCGCCGGTCACGTCGCCCTGGATCGCGAACTGCACGTTCATCAGGCCGACCACCTTCAGCGCCTTGGCCATCAGGGCGGTCTGGCGACGCAGCTCGTCCTGCAGCACGGTGCTGAGCGTGTAGGGGGGGAGCGAGCACGCCGAGTCGCCGGAGTGCACGCCGGCCTGCTCGATGTGCTCCATGATGCCGCCGATCATCACGTCGCCGCCGGCGTCGGCGATGCAGTCGACGTCGACCTCGACCGCGTCATCGAGGAAGCGGTCGAGCAGCACCGGCGACTTGTCGGAGACGCGCACCGCTTCGCGCATGTAGCGCTCGAGGTCCTTGTCGCCGTGCACGATCTCCATCGCGCGGCCGCCCAGCACATAGCTCGGGCGCACGACCAGCGGGTAGCCGATCTCGTTGGCCAGCGCGATCGCCTCGCTCTCGGCGCGGGCGGTGCGGTTGGGCGGCTGCTTCAGGCCCAGCTCATTGAGCAGCTTCTGGAAGCGCTCGCGGTCCTCGGCGATGTCGATCGAGTCGGGCGTGGTGCCGATGATGGGCACGCCGTTGGCTTCCAGGTCGAGCGCCAGCTTCAGCGGGGTCTGGCCGCCGTACTGCACGATCACGCCGACCGGCTTTTCCTTGTCGACGATCTCCAGCACGTCTTCCAGCGTCACCGGCTCGAAGTACAGGCGGTCGGAGGTGTCGTAGTCGGTCGAGACGGTCTCGGGGTTGCAGTTGACCATGATGGTTTCAAAGCCGTCCTCGCGCATGGCGAGGGCCGCGTGAACGCAGCAGTAGTCGAACTCGATGCCCTGGCCGATGCGGTTCGGGCCACCGCCCAGCACCATGATCTTCTTCCTGTCGGTCGGCTCGGCCTCGCACTCGCCATCCAGACCCTCGTAGCAGGAGTACAGGTAGGCGGTCTGCGTGGCGAACTCGGCCGCGCAGGTGTCGACGCGCTTGTAGACCGGGCGCACGCCCAGGGCCTGGCGCGCGCGGCGCACATCATGCTGATTCGAGCCGAGCAGCTTGCCCAGACGCTTGTCCGAGAAGCCCTTCTTCTTCAGGAAGCGCAGCTCGGCGGCCGACAGGCTCTCGAGGGTGCGGCCCTTGAGCTGGGTCTCGGTGGCGATGATCTGCTCGATCTGCGCCAGGAACCACGGGTCGATCGCGGTTTCCTCGAAGATCTCGTCGAGCGTCATGCCCAGACGGAATGCGTCGCCGACGAACAGGATGCGCTCGGGGCCGGGCTCGCCGATCTCCTCGATGATCTCGTCGCGGTCGCGCGAGCGCTCGGTCAGCCCGTCGATGCCGGTCTCCAGACCGCGCAGCGCCTTCTGGAACGATTCCTGGAAGGTGCGGCCCATGGCCATGACCTCGCCCACCGACTTCATCTGCGTCGTCAGGTGTGCGTCGGCGGCCGGGAACTTCTCGAAGGCGAAGCGCGGGATCTTGGTGACGACGTAGTCGATCGACGGCTCGAACGACGCCGGGGTCGCGCCGCCGGTGATGTCGTTCTTCAGCTCGTCCAGCGTGTAGCCCACCGCCAGCTTGGCCGCGATCTTGGCGATCGGGAAGCCGGTGGCCTTGGAGGCCAGCGCGGACGAACGCGACACGCGCGGGTTCATCTCGATGACGACCATGCGGCCGTCACGCGGGTTGATCGAGAACTGCACGTTCGAGCCACCGGTGTCGACGCCGATCTCGCGCAGGATCGCGATCGAGGCGTTGCGCAGCAGCTGGTACTCGCGGTCGGTCAGCGTCTGGGCCGGCGCCACGGTGATCGAGTCGCCGGTGTGGATGCCCATCGGATCGAGGTTCTCGATCGAGCAGACGATGATGCAGTTGTCCGCCCGGTCGCGGACCACTTCCATCTCGTATTCCTTCCAGCCGATGAGCGATTCCTCGATCAGCAGCTCGTTGGTCGGCGAGAGGTCGATGCCGCGCTTGCAGATCTCCTCGAACTCTTCCGGGTTGTAGGCGATGCCGCCGCCGGTGCCGCCCAGCGTGAAGCTGGGGCGGATCACCATCGGGAAGCCGGAGCCGCCGACCTCGGCCTGGATCGCCTTCTGGACGGCCCAGGCCTCTTCCATCGAGTGCGCGATGCCCGACTTGGCCGAGCCCAGACCGATCTTGGTCATCGCGTCCTTGAACTTCAGACGGTCCTCGGCCTTCTCGATCGCGTGCTCGTTGGCACCGATCATCTCGACTTTGTACTTCTCCAGCACGCCGTGCTTGTGCAGGTCGAGCGCGCAGTTCAGCGCCGTCTGGCCGCCCATGGTCGGCAGGATCGCGTCCGGGCGCTCCTTGGCGATGATCTTCTCGACCACCTGCCAGGTGATCGGCTCGATGTAGGTGACGTCGGCCGTGGCCGGGTCGGTCATGATCGTCGCCGGGTTCGAGTTGACCAGGATGACCTTGTAGCCTTCCTCGCGCAGGGCCTTGCAGGCCTGGGCGCCGGAATAGTCGAACTCGCAGGCCTGGCCGATGATGATCGGGCCGGCGCCGATGATGAGAATGGATTTCAGGTCGCTGCGCTTAGGCATTCTTCTTCTCCGCTTGCTTGTCGTTCATCAGCGCAGTGAAGCGGTCGAACAGGTAGGCGATGTCGTGCGGGCCGGGCGAGGCTTCCGGGTGGCCCTGGAAGCAGAAGGCCGGACGGTCGGTGCGGGCCAGGCCCTGCAGCGTGCCGTCGAACAGGCTCACATGCGTCGGGCGCAGGTTGGCCGGCAGCGTCTCGGCGTCGACCGCGAAGCCGTGGTTCTGGCTGGTGATCGACACGCGGCCGTTGTCCAGGTCCTTGACCGGATGGTTGCCGCCGTGGTGGCCGAACTTCATCTTGAAGGTCTTCGCCCCCGAGGCCAGCGCCATGATCTGGTGACCCAGGCAGATGCCGAAGGTCGGAATGCCGGTCTCGATCAGCTCCTTGGCGGCCGTGATCGCGTAGTCACAGGGCTCCGGATCGCCAGGGCCGTTGGACAGGAAGATGCCGTCCGGGTTCAGGGCCAGCGCCTCGGCCGCCGGGGTCTTGGCCGGCACCACGGTGACCTTGCAGCCCCGCTCGGCCAGCATGCGCAGGATGTTGCGCTTGACGCCGAAGTCATAGGCCACGACATGGAAGCGCGGCTCGGTCTGCTCGCCGAAGCCGGGGCCGCCGGCCGGGGTGGTCAGGCGCCACTCGGTCTCGGTCCACACCTCGGTGGCGGCGCGGGTCACGACCTGGGCCAGATCCTGGCCCGCCATGCTCGGCGCCGAGCGCGCCAGCGCGACCGCCTCGTCGATCATCGCCTGCGTCACGACGGTGTCAGCCGTGAACGACATGATGCAGCCGTTCTGCGCGCCCTTCGTGCGCAGCACGCGCGTCAGGCGACGGGTGTCGATGTCGGCGATGGCCACCGTGCCCTCGCGGACCAGGTACTCGGTCAGCGTCAGGGTCTGACGGAAATTGGAAGCGCGGACAGGCAGATCCTTGATGATCAGACCGGCGGCATGGACTTTCGAGGCCTCGACATCCTGCTCGTTGACACCATAGTTGCCGATGTGCGGATACGTGAGGGTCACGATCTGCCGGCAGTAGCTGGGGTCAGTGAGGATTTCCTGATAGCCGGTGATCGAGGTGTTGAACACCACTTCACCGACCGTGTGACCGGCAGCGCCGATCGAGGTGCCATGAAAGACCGTGCCGTCTGCGAGGGCGAGAATGGCGGGAGGCAGGACGGGCAGCACGGGAACTCCGATGTGGGCAAGCCCAGCGCGGCATCGGAGCTCGGCGGTCAACCAGATCGTCCACGAGACCGGCACATGCCGGATCCGGGGGGTTGACGCCGCGATGGCGCTGGGCTGCGTTGTTGGCGGACAAACCTGAGGATTATAGCCGGATCGGGGTTTACCCGGCCAGCCCCTGTCACTGCTCGGAAACCAGAAGCCCGCGCGCGGTGATCGTCAGTACTCGTCGCCGTAGCTGCCCGGCGCCAGGTTCTCGAACTTGGTCAGCGGCTTCATGAACGCCAGTTTCACGGTGCCGACCGGGCCGTTACGCTGCTTGCCGATGATGATCTCGGCCACGCCCGGCTCCTTCGAGTCCTTGTTGTAGTACTCGTCGCGGTAGATGAACATGATGACGTCCGCATCCTGCTCGATCGCGCCCGATTCGCGCAGGTCCGACATCATCGGCCGCTTGTCGGTGCGGGTCTCGACCGAGCGGTTGAGCTGCGACAGCGCGATCACCGGACAGTGCAGCTCCTTGGCCAGCGCCTTCAGGCCGCGAGAGATCTCGGAGATCTCGGTCGCGCGGTTCTCGCCGCTGCTGGAGGCCGAGCCGCTCATCAGCTGCAGGTAGTCGATGACGATCAGGCCGAGCTGGCCGAACTGGCGTGCCTGACGGCGCGAGCGCGCCCGCACCTCGCCCGGCGTGAGCGCCGGTGTCTCGTCGATGAACAGGCTCACGCCGTGCAGCAGGTCAAGCACCTCCGACAGCCGCCCCCACTCGTCATCGGTCAGCGCACCGGTGCGCAGGTGCTGCTGATCGATGCGCCCGAGCGAACCCACCATCCGCAGCGCCAGCTGCGACGCGCCCATTTCCATCGAGAACACGACCACCGGCTTGCGCTCCTTCACCGCCACATGTTCGGCGATGTTGAGCGCAAAGGCGGTCTTGCCCATCGACGGCCGTGCCGCCAGGATGATCAGGTCGCCGCCCTGCAGGCCGGCCGTCATCCGGTCGAGATCGATGAAGCCGCTGGCCACGCCGGTCACATCGCCGGCGCCGCTGTCGGCCAGCTCCTGCACCCGGTCGATCAGCTGCACCACCAGATTGTCGAGCGAATGGAAGCCCTGCTTGTTGCGCGAGCCCTCCTCGCCGATCTTGAAGATCTTGGCCTCGGCCTCGTCCAGGATGGCCGACACGGCCGCGCCCTGCGGATTGAGCGCGCGGGTGGCGATCTCGTCGCTGGTCTCGACCAGGCGGCGCAGGATCGCACGTTCGCGCACGATCTCGGCATAGCGACGCAGATTGGCCGCACCCGGCACGCTGTTGGCCAGCGCATTCAGATAGGCCAGCCCCCCGACCTCCTCCGCCTTGCCCAGGCTCTGCAGTTGCTCGAAGACGGTGATCACATCGGCCGGACGACTGCCGCTGACCAGCGACATGATCGCGGTGTAGATCAGCCGATGCTCGTAGCGGTAGAAATCCGATTCGCTCAGCACATCGCCGGCACGGTCGGAGGCGCTGTTGTCGAGCAGCAGGCCGCCGAGAACGCTCTGCTCGGCCTCGATCGAATGCGGCGGCACGCGCAGGCGCGCGACCTCGTCGTCAATGCCGCGCGAACCGGGAGAAGGAAAGTAGCCGGGAATCTGGGAAGACATGGCGCAATGATAGGCACCTGCGTGCCGGACGAGGACACCGGCAGCGCGACATCGCCCACCGAGGATGATGGGACAAAAAAAAGAGTCGTCCGGTGGACGACTCTTTTCATGTTGGAGCGGGAAACGAGGCTCGAACTCGCGACCTCAACCTTGGCAAGGTTGCGCTCTACCAACTGAGCTATTCCCGCGTAACTGGCAATGACTTGTCGAAACTGGTGCCCGGGACGGGAATCGAACCCGTACGCCCTTTTCAAGGCGGCGGATTTTAAGTCCGCAGTGTCTACCAGTTTCACCACCCGGGCCTGAAGCGAGAACCTGAATTCTTCGCGATCATGACACCAGACGAGAATCTGGAGCGGGAAACGAGGCTCGAACTCGCGACCTCAACCTTGGCAAGGTTGCGCTCTACCAACTGAGCTATTCCCGCATCGACTCTGGAGGCGCGGGGCGGAGTCGAACCGCCCTGGACGGATTTGCAATCCGCTGCATAACCGCTTTGCTACCGCGCCACCGACATCAGTATCTGGAGCGGGAAACGAGGCTCGAACTCGCGACCTCAACCTTGGCAAGGTTGCGCTCTACCAACTGAGCTATTCCCGCATTTCTCTTCGCTTTGCTGCGCTGATTTGGTTGTCTGCGCTGCGTCGAGAACGAAAGTATAGAACACCTTATTCTCGACGCGCAAGCGTTTCGGCCGTTTTTTTTCAGTGTACCCGTCAGTGCTTGGTCGCCGCTTCGATGGCTGCACCCACGGCAGGCTCGGCCGCCTTCGGCGCTTCGGCCTTGATCTCCTCGTCAGGCAGCGGCTCGGGCAGACGCTCGAGGGCCACTTCCAGGACACGATCGAACCACTTCACCGGAATGATCTCGAGCTGGCTCTTGACGTTCTCGGGAATGTCCTGGAGATCCTTGGCATTGTCCTGCGGGATCAGCACGGTGCGGATGCCGCCGCGGTGGGCCGCCAGCAGCTTCTCCTTCAGCCCGCCGATCTCGGTGACCTCGCCGCGCAGCGTGATCTCGCCGGTCATCGCGACATCGGCACGCACCGGGATGCCGGTCAACGCCGACACGAAGGCAGTGGCCATCGCGGCACCCGCGCTCGGACCATCCTTGGGCGTGGCGCCGTCGGGCACGTGAATGTGGATGTCACGCTTCTCGAACAGCTCGTCCTTGATGCCCAGGCGGGCGGCACGGCTGCGCACCACGGTGCGCGCGGCCTCGACCGATTCCTTCATCACGTCGCCGAGCGAGCCGGTGCGGGTGATGGCACCCTTGCCGTTCATCACCGCGGCCTCGATGGTCAGCAGGTCGCCGCCCACCTCGGTCCAGGCCAGCCCGTTGACCTGACCGACCTGGTTGTCCTTCTCGGCCTCGCCGTAGCTGTACTTGCGCACGCCCAGGAAGTCGTTGAGGTTGTCGGCCGTCACGACGACCTGGCCCTCGTACTTCTTCAGCGACAGGCCCTTGACCACCTTGCGGCAGATCTTGGAGACCTCGCGCTCGAGCGAGCGCACGCCAGCCTCGCGGGTGTAGTAGCGGATCACCGCGCGGATGGCGTCCTCGGTGACCTCCATCTCGCTGTCCTTGACGCCGTTGTTCTCGCGCTGCTTGGGCAGCAGGTAGCGCTGGGCGATCGAGACCTTCTCGTCCTCGGTGTAGCCCGACAGGCGGATGACTTCCATCCGGTCGAGCAGCGCCGGCGGAATGTTCATGCTGTTGGACGTGGCGATGAACATCACGTCCGACAGGTCGAAGTCGACCTCGACGTAATGGTCGCTGAAGGTATGGTTCTGCTCAGGATCGAGCACCTCGAGCAGCGCCGACGACGGGTCGCCCCGGAAGTCCATGCCCAGCTTGTCGATCTCGTCGAGCAGGAACAGCGGATTGCGCACGCCGACCTTGGTCAGCGACTGCAGCACCTTGCCCGGCATCGAGCCGATGTAGGTGCGGCGGTGGCCGCGGATCTCGGCCTCGTCGCGCACGCCGCCCAGCGCCATGCGGACGAACTTGCGGCCGGTGGCTCGCGCCACCGACTGCCCCAGCGAGGTCTTGCCCACGCCCGGCGGTCCGACCAGGCACAGGATGGGCGCCTTGACCTTGTCGACGCGCTGCTGCACCGCGAGGTACTCGAGGATGCGTTCCTTGACCTTGTCGAGACCGAAGTGGTCCTCGTCGAGCACCTCCTCAGCCAGCGGCAGGTCGTGCTTGACCTTGCTCTTCTTCGCCCACGGCAGGTTGACCAGCGTGTCGATGAAGTTGCGCACGACGGTGGCCTCGGCCGACATCGGCGACATCAGCTTGAGCTTCTTCAGCTCGGCATCGGCCTTCTTGCGCGCCTCCTTCGACATGCGGGCGGCGGCGATCTTCTTCTCGAGCTCCTCGAGATCGGCGCCTTCCTCGCCCTCGCCGAGCTCCTTCTGGATGGCCTTGACCTGCTCGTTGAGGTAGTACTCGCGCTGGCTCTTCTCCATCTGGCGCTTGACGCGGCCGCGGATGCGCTTCTCGACCTGGAGGATGTCGACCTCGTGCTCGAGCAGCTCGAGCAGCTTCTCGAGGCGCTTGTCGACCGGCACCATGTCGAGCACCAGCTGCTTGTTCTCGAGCTTGAGCGGCAGGTGCGCGGCGATGGTGTCGGCCAGCCGGCCGGCGTCATCGATGCCGGCGATCGAGGTCAGGATCTCCGGCGGGATCTTCTTGTTGAGCTTGACGTACTGGTCGAACTGCTGGGTGACCGCACGGCGCAGCGCCTCGATTTCCGGCGAGCCCTGATCGGGCACCGGCACCGGCGTGACCACCGCGGTGAAATGCTCGCCGCTGTCGTCGATGCTCTGGGTGGTGGCGCGCTGCATGCCCTCGACCAGCACCTTCACCGTGCCGTCGGGCAGCTTCAGCATCTGCAGGATGCTGGAGACGCAGCCGGTCTCGAACATGTCGTCGGGCTTGGGCTCGTCCTTGCCGGCGGCCTTCTGGGCCACCAGCATGATCTGGCGACCCGCCTCCATCGCGGCCTCGAGGGCCTTGATCGACTTCGGCCGGCCCACGAACAGCGGGATGACCATGTGCGGGAAGACCACGACATCGCGCAGCGGCAGCAGCGGCAGCGTGATCGGGTCCGGGGGAAGAATGGGGTGGCCTGACATCAGAACCTCTCTTTCTGCAGTCCCATCTGGGACCGCGGCACCGGTTTGCAAGGGCGACTCCCGCCCCGGCCCCCCGGTGCGGGATCACTCAGGCGCTGGCCTTGGCCTGCTCGCGGTACACGAGCAGCGGCTTCGTGCCATCCTCGATGGTGTGCTCGTCGACGACGACCTTGGCGACGCCGTCGAAGGTGGGCAGGTCGAACATCGTGTCCATCAGCGCCTGCTCCATGATCGAGCGCAGGCCGCGCGCGCCGGTCTTGCGCTTGAGGGCCTTGCGCGAGATCGCCGACAGCGCCGACGAGCGCACTTCCAGCTCGACGCCGTCCATGCCGAACAGCTTCTGGTACTGCTTGACCAGCGCGTTCTTCGGCTCGGTCAGGATCTGCACCAGCGCGTCCTCGGTCAGCTCGCCCAGCGTGGCGATCACCGGCAGGCGGCCGACCAGCTCGGGGATCAGGCCGAACTTGACCAGATCCTCGGGCTCGATCTGGCGGAACACCTCGGTGATGCTGCGCTCCTGCTTGCTCTTGACCGAGGCGCCGAAGCCGATGCCCGACTTCTCGGAGCGGTTGGCGATGACCTTCTCCAGACCGTCGAAGGCGCCGCCGCAGATGAACAGGATGTTGGTCGTGTCGATCTGCAGGAAATCCTGGTTCGGATGCTTGCGCCCGCCCTGCGGCGGCACCGACGCCATCGTGCCCTCGACCAGCTTCAGCAGCGCCTGCTGCACGCCCTCGCCGGAGACATCGCGGGTGATCGACGGGTTGTCGGCCTTGCGGCTGATCTTGTCGATCTCGTCGATGTAGACGATGCCGCGCTGGGCGCGCTCGACCTCGTAGTTGCAGTTCTGCAGCAGCTTCTGGATGATGTTCTCGACGTCCTCGCCGACATAGCCCGCCTCGGTGAGCGTGGTGGCGTCGGCGATCACGAAGGGCACGTTGAGCAGCCGTGCCAGCGTCTGCGCCAGCAGCGTCTTGCCCGAGCCGGTCGGGCCGATCAGCAGGATGTTGCTCTTGGTCAGCTCGACGTCGTCGGACTTCGTCTTGCCGGCCATGTGCTTCAGGCGCTTGTAGTGGTTGTAGACCGCCACCGACAGCGTGCGCTTGGCCTGCTCCTGCCCGATCACGTACTGGTCGAGGCTGGCCTTGATCTCGGCCGGCACCGGCAGATCGTCGCGACCGGCCTTGGTGCCGGCCTGCGCCTCGGCTCCCGGGGCCTCGTCACGGATGATGTCGTTGCACAGCTCGATGCACTCGTCGCAGATGAACACCGAGGGACCGGCGATCAGCTTCTTGACCTCGTGCTGGCTCTTGCCGCAGAACGAGCAGTACAGCGTCTTTTCGCCGGGAGAGCCTTTTTTGTCAGGCATGGGATGCGGCCTCGAGTCGAAGGAAAGGAAATGCCGGGAAACGCCAGCCGGGCATCAGCCGCGCTTGGCGATGACCTGGTCGATCAGGCCATAGGTCTGCGCCTCGGCGGCGGACATGTAGTAGTCGCGCTCGGTGTCGTTCTGGATCTTCTCGAGCGGCTGGCCGGTGCGCTCGGCGAGGATGCGGTTGAGCTGCTCGCGCGTCTTCAGGATCTCGCGGGCATGGATCTCGATGTCGGTGGCCTGGCCCTGGGCGCCGCCGAGCGGCTGGTGGATCATGATCTTCGAGTTCGGCAGCGCGAAGCGCTTGCCCGGTGCACCCGCCGACAGCAGGAAGGCGCCCATGCTGGCGGCCATGCCCATGCACAGCGTCGAGACCTGCGGCTTGATGAACTGCATCGTGTCGAAGATCGACATGCCGGCCGAGACGCTGCCACCGGGCGAGTTGATGTACAGCGAGATGTCCTTGTCGGGATTCTCGCTCTCGAGGAACAGCAGCTGCGCGACGACCAGGTTGGCGGTCTGGTCGTTGACCGGACCGACCAGGAAGATGACACGCTCGCGCAGCAGGCGCGAGTAGATGTCGTAGGAGCGCTCTCCGCGTCCGGACTGTTCGATGACGATGGGCACCATGCCCAGATTCTGCGTGTCGATTGCGCTCATTGCGGACCCTTGAAGCTTCACTCTTGTCTGGCGCGGGGACGTTTCGGACCGGAAAGGCCGCGACGTCCGCGACGAACCCGATTATGGGGGTTTGCGTAATTCAACACCCGGAACGGGTGTGCCGATCATGTGACAAGGGGCGCCTTAGGCGCCCCTTGTGATCGTTTCACCGACTGGAAACGTCGGCTTCAGGCGCGTGTCAGGCGCCCATCAGCTCGTCGAAGCCCAGGACCTTGTCGGTGACCTTGGCCTGACCCAGCACGAAGTCGGTGACGTTGGCCTCGATGACCACCGCCTCGACCTCGGCCATGCGCTGCTGGTCGCCCATGTACCAGGCGATGACGTCCTGCGGACGCTCGTAGCTCTGCGCCATCTCCTCGATGTGGGCACGCAGCTGGTCCGGCGTGGCCGACAGCGAGTTCGCACGCACCAACTCGGCCAGCGACAGGCCCAGGCGCACGCGGCGCTCGGCCTGCGCGGTGAACATCTCGGCCGGGATCGGGGCCTTGTCGGCGTCCTTGATGCCACGCTGCTTCAGGTCGGCACGGGCGTTGGCCACCAGGCGCTCGACTTCCGCATCGACCAGCGCCTTGGGCAGGTCGAAGGTGACGGCCTTCTCGATGGCGTCCATCACCGCCTGCTTGTTGCGGGCGGCGACGCGGAACTTGACCTCGCGCTCGAGGTTCTTGCGGATGTCGGCGCGCAGGCCTTCGACGCCGCCTTCGGTGATGCCCAGCGACTCGGCGAAGGCATCATCGACCACCGGCAGGTTCTGCTGCTCGACCTTCTTCAGCGTGACCAGGAAGTCGGCTTCCTTGCCCGCCACGTCCGAGCCGTGGTAGTCGTCCGGGAACTTCAGCGGGAAGGTCTTGGACTCGCCGGCCTTCATGCCGCGCACGGCCTTCTCGAAGGCTTCGAGCATGCGGCCTTCGCCCAGCAGGAACTGGAAGTCCTCGGCCTTGCCGCCCTCGAAGCGCTCGCCGTCGATCGAGCCGTCGAAGTCGATGGTGACACGGTCGCCGTCGGTGGCTTCCTCGCCGGCGGCGCGCTCGGTGAAGGTGCGGCGCTGCTTGCGCAGGATGTCGAGGGTGCGGTCGATCGCGGCGTCGTTGACCTCGGCGCTGGCGCGCTCGATCTCGACGGCGGTCAGGTCGCCGATGACGACTTCAGGATAGACCTCGAAGACGGCGTCGAACTGCAGCTGGCCTTCGGCGGCGTCTTCCTTCTCGGAGATGCGCGGGGTGCCGGCCACACGGACCTGCGCCTCGCCAGCGGCCTGCGCGAAGGCGGCGCCGACCTTGTCGTTCATCACTTCGTACTGGACCGAGAAGCCGTAGCGCTGGGCCACGACATTCATCGGCACCTTGCCCGGACGGAATCCGTCGGCCTTGACCGTGCGGGCCAGTTTCTTCAGGCGGGTCTCGACCTCGTTCTTGATCTCCTCGGCCGACAGGGTCAGGGTGATGCGGCGCTCGAGCTTGTCGAGGGTCTCCACGGTAACAGCCATGTTCTGAAGCTCTACAGTTGCTTGAATTCAGGAGGGACGTCCGGCGCAGGAAACCGGAAGACGTCTGCATGTGGTGCGCGGGGCCGGACTCGAACCGGCACGCCCGTGAAGGCGTCAGGACCTAAACCTGGTGCGTCTACCAATTTCGCCACCCGCGCGGCCTGCACCGGATTTCCCGGAAAGCGCGACATTCTAGCCGAGTCGCGCGTCGTCCCGTCCGACGCGGAACCAGGCCGCGTACATCGCCGGCAGCGCCAGCAGCGTCAGCGCCGTCGCCACGATCAGGCCGCCCATGATCGCCACCGCCATCGGGCCCCAGAAGACGCTGCGCGACAGCGGGATCATCGCCAGCACCGCCGCGGCCGCGGTCAGCACGATCGGGCGGAAACGCCGCACCGCCGACTCGACCACCGCCTGCCGGTCAGGCACGCCGGCGGCGCGGTCCTGCTCGATCTGGTCGATCAGGATGACCGAGTTGCGCTGGATCATGCCCATCAGCGCGATCACGCCCAGCAGCGCGACGAAGCCGAAGGGCCGGTCGAGCAGCAGCAGCGCAGCCGCCACGCCGGCGATGCCCATCGGGCCGGTCAGGAAGACCAGCATCGCGCGCTTGAAGCTCTGCAGCTGCAGCATCAGCAGCGTGAAGGTGAGGAACAGCATCACCGGCACGCCCTTGGCGATCGAGCCCTGGCCCTTGCTGCTCTCGGCCACCGCACCAGCGACCTGGATGTCGTAGCCCGGCGGCAGGTCGGCGCGCATCTTGTCCAGCGCCGGCCAGATCTCGGCGGTCACGGTGGCGCCCTGCATGCCGTCGGGCACGTCGCCCTGCACGGTCACGGCGTACTGGCGGCCCTCGCGCCAGATCACGCCCGGCTCCCAGACATGGCCGATGCGCGCGATCTGCACCAGCGGCACCGGGCGGCCCGAGGCGGTCGGCACATAGGCGTTGCCCAGATCGGTGATCGCGTCGCGCTCGGACAGCGGCTGGCGCATGACGATGTCGATCAGCTTGTCGCCCTCGCGGTACTGGCCCACCGGCGTGCCGCTGAGCAGCATGCGCGTGGCCTGCGCGATCGACTGGCTGGAGACGCCCAGCGCACGCGCCTTGTCCTGGTCGATCTCCAGGCGCAGCACCTTGACCTTCTCGTTCCAGTTGTCGTTGACGCCGATCAGGTTCGGGCTGGCCTGCAGCACCGCGCGCGCCTTGTCGCCCCACTCGCGCACGATCTGCGGATCGGGTCCGACGACGCGGAACTGCACCGGATAGGGCACCGGCGGCCCGTTGGGCAGCAGCGTGACCCGGCCGCGCGCCTCGGGGAATTCGGCCGCCAGGATCTCCGGCAGGCGCCGGCGCAGCGCCTCGCGCTCGGCCAGGTCCTTCGGCAGCACGATGGTCTGGCTGACATTGGTCTGCGGGAAGATCTGGTCCAGCGGCAGATAGAAGCGCGGCACGCCCGAGCCGACCCAGCTGGTCACGCTCTCGACGCCGGCCTCGCCCTGGAGCCGCTTGTGCAGCCGCTCGGCCAGCCGGTCGCTCTCGGTGATCGTCGCGCCCTCGGGCAGCCACAGGTTGACCAGGATCTCCGGCCGGCTCGAGTCGGGGAAGAACTGCTGCTGCACCCGGCCCATGCCGGCCAGGCCGAGCACGAAGACGCCGATCGTCAGCGCGATCGTGATCCAGCGGTGATCCACGCACCAGCCCACCAGACGGCGGAAGCGGCTGTAGAACGGCGTGTCGAACAGCTCATGGGGCTGGCCGTCGGCATGCGGGCGCACCTTCAGCAGCCGCGCGCCCAGATAGGGCACGAAATAGACCGACACCACCCACGAGATCAGCAGCGCCGCCGAGGTGACCGCGAAGATCGCGAAGGTGTATTCGCCCACCGTCGACTGCGCCATGCCGATCGGCAGGAAGCCGATCGCGGTGATCAGCGTGCCGGTGAGCATCGGCATCGAGGTGGCGTCGTAGGCGTAGGTCGCGGCGTAGAGCCGGTCATGGCCCTCCTCGAGCTTTCTGACCATCATCTCGACCGCGATGATCGCGTCGTCGACCAGCAGGCCCAGCGCGATGATCAGCGAGCCCAGCGAGATCTTGTGCAGCCCGACGCCCCAGTAGTACATGGTGACAAAGGTGATCGCCAGCACCAGGGGAATGGTCAGCGCCACCACCAGGCCCGGCCAGATGTCGATGCGCAGCGGCCGGGTGTGCAGACCCAGGCTGATGAAGCTCACCGCCAGCACCACGACGACCGCCTCGACCAGCACCTTGACGAACTCGCCCACCGACTTGGCCACCGCCACCGGCTGGTCCTGCACCTGGGACAGCTCGATGCCGGCGGGCAGATCCTGGCGGATGCGCGCGACACGCGCCTGCAGCGCCTCGCCCAGCGCGATGATGTCGCCGCCCTTGGCCATCGACACGCCCAGCGCGATCACCTCGCGGCCCTGGTGGCGCACCTTGACCGCCGGCGGATCGATGTAGCCGCGCCGGATGGTGGCCACATCGCCCAGGCGGGTCATGCTGGCCACGCCGGTGCCCGGGTTGACCCCCCGCAGCGGCAGCTGGCGCAGCGCCTCCAGCGAGCCGAACTGGCCGCCCACCCGCACCTGCAGGTTCTGGCTGCCGGCGTCGAGCACGCCGGCGTTCTCGACCGCGTTCTGCGCGCCGATCTGCGCGATCACCGTGTTCAGGTCCAGGCCGAGCTGGGCCAGACGCTGGCCGGAAAGCTCGATGAAGACCTTCTCCGGCTGCGCGCCGAAGACCTCGACCTTGGCGACATCCTTGACCTGCAGCAGCTCGGCGCGGGCGCGGTCGGCGAACTCGCGCAGCTCCTCGCGGCTGAAGCCGTCGGCCGACAGCGCGAAGATCGAGCCGTAGACATCGCCGAACTCGTCGTTGAAGAAGGGCCCGAGCACGCCGGCGGGCAGCGTGCCACGCATGTCGCCGATCTTCTTGCGCGTCTGGTACCAGGTCTGCTGGACCTCCTTCGGCGGCGAATCGTCCTTGATCTGGAAGATGGTCACCGACTCGCCCGGCTTGGTGTACGAGCGGATGATGTCGGCGTGCGGCACCTCCTGCAGCGTCTTCTCGATCTTGTCGGTGACCTGGTCGGCCATCTGCTGCGCCGTCGCACCCGGCCAGTAGGCCTGCACCACCATCGCGCGGAAGGTGAACGGCGGATCCTCGTCCTGGCCGAGCTGGAAGTACGCGGCCACGCCGAGCACCATCAGCACGATCATCAGGTAGCGCGTCAGCGCCGGGTGCTCGAGCGCCCAGCGCGAGATGTTGAAGCCGGAGTGGCGGACCTGGTCGTGAACATGAACCTTCATGGGATCCCCTGGCGACACGAGCGATCAGCGCGAGGCGGCGCGGGCCGGCTCGATGTAGCGGCGCACCTTCTGGCCCGGCGTCAGCACATGCACGCCGGCGCCCACCACCTCCTGGCCAGGCTGCAGGCCCTCGGCCACCAGCACCTGGTTGCCGTCGGCGCCGCTGATGCGCACCGGCTGCGGGCGCACCGTCATCGCCTGCGCATCGAGCAGCCAGACCACGCTGCGCCCGCCCTGCTCGGCCACCGCCGCCAGCGGCAGGCGGATCTGGTCGTCGCGGCGCGGCCGCTCCATCACCACGGTGGCGGTGCGGCCCAGGCGCAGCGCGGCGGTGCCGACATCGGCCTTGGCCACGAAGGTGCGGGTGCTCGCGTCGGCCGCGGCGGCCAGCTCGCGCAGCGTCGCCGGCAGCGTCTCGCTGTCGCCACCCCACAGCCGCACCTGCAGCGCGCCGGCGCGGCCCATCAGCGCGCGCAGCTCGGCGACCCGGTCCTCCGGCACGCTGAAGACCACATCGCGCGGGCCGTCCAGCGCGACGCGCACGATCGGCGTGCCCGCCGCCACCACCGCACCCGGCTCGGCCTCGACCGCGGTGACCACGCCGGCACCTTCCGCCACCAGCCGGGTGTACTGCGCCTGGTTGCCCTGCACGCCGGCCTGCGCCCGCGCCTGGTCGAGCGCGGCCTGCGCCGCCTTCAGCGCGGTCTCGCGCCGCTCCAGCTCGGCCGCGCCGATGAAGCCCTGCTCATGCAGCTCCCGGTAGCGCTTCAGGTCGGCCGCGCTCTGCTCGGCCTGCACCTGCGCGGCGCGCAGGCCGGCCGCGGCCGCTTCCTGCCCCAGCTTCAGATCCGCAGGATCGAGCTGCGCGATCGCCTGGCCCGGCCGCACCGCATCGCCCAGATCGACCTCGCGGCGCAGCAGCTTGCCGCCGACCCGGAAGGACAGCCGCGTCTCGGTGCGCGCCTTCACCTCGCCGGAGAACTCCTGCAGCGCCGCGACGCTGCCGCTCTCGACCTTGATCGTGCGCACCGCGCGCAGCGGCTCCGGCGCCGCTTCCTTCTTCGCGCAGCCGGACAGGGCCAGCACCAGCGCCAGCAGCAGGCTCGACAGGACGACCGGACGACCGGCAGACAGGGACACAGGACGAAGGCACGGGCGAAGGAACATGCGCAGGCTCCGGGAAGAACACGGGAACTTCTGAAACTGACTGACCGGTCAGTAATTCGCTAATGTAGAAGCCCGGTTCGAGCCTTGTCAAACCTCGCGCGGATAATCGGCCCCGCGACGCCGCCGGCTGTCGCGGATCAACATCTCCTCATCGCGAGCCCTCGCGAACAGCGAACAGCAGACAGCGGCATGTCCGTCGACCACTACGAGAACTTTCCCGTCGCCTCGGTGCTGTGCCCGCCGGCGCTGCGCCCGGCGATCACCGCGATCTACGGCTTCGCGCGCACCGCCGACGACCTGGCCGACGAGGGCGACGCCACGCCCGCGCAGCGCGCCGCCGATCTGGCCGCCTACCGCGAGGATCTGCGCTGCGTCGCGCGCGGCCATGCGCCCTCGCCGCGCTGGGCGTCGGTGTTCGGGCCGCTGGCGCCGGTCTTCCGCCGCCATCACCTGCCGCTGCCGCTGCTCGAGGCCCTGCTCGACGCCTTCGAGCAGGACCTGCACCAGAGCCGCTACGCCGACCGCACCGAACTGCTGCGCTACTGCGAGCGCTCGGCCAATCCGGTCGGGCGGCTGCTGCTGCACCTGTACGGCGTGCGCGACGACGACTCGCTGACCCGCTCCGACGAGATCTGCTCGGCGCTGCAGCTGATCAACTTCTGGCAGGACTGCAGCCGCGACCATCCGCGCGGTCGCATCTACCTGCCGCGCTCGGACTGGGCGCGCTTCCGGGTCAGCGAGGAGATGCTGCTGGCCGGCCGCGACACGCCCGAGACCCGCGCGCTGATCGCCGACGAGGTGGCCTGGGCCCGCGCGATGATGCTCGACGGCGCGCCGCTGGCGCTGCGCCTGCCCGGGCGCACCGGCTGGGAGCTGCGGCTGGTGGTGCAAGGGGGCCTGCGCATCCTCGACAAGATCGAGGCGACGGGCTTCGCCACGCTGGCGGCGCGGCCGAAGATCGGTGCGTGGGATGCGCCAGGGCTGCTGTGGCGGGCGGTGCGGATGGGTCGCGGGGCACGCGAAGGTCGCGGCCGCGCCACGCGCACCTGAGACAATCGCCCCCCATGACCACCTCCCCCGAGCACTACGTCCAGGAGAAGGCGGCCGGCAGCGGCTCGAGCTTCTACTACGCCTTCCTCTTCCTGCCGCCGGAGCGCCGCGCGGCGATCACCGCGTTCTATGCCTTCTGCCGCGAGGTGGACGACGTGGTCGACGAGACCAGCGACGCGGGCGTGGCCGCCACCAAGCTGGCGTGGTGGCGCACCGAGGTGCAGCGCGCTTTCTCCGGCGAGCCGACGCATCCGGTCATGAAGGCGCTGATGCCGCACGTCGCTCTCTACCAGATCACGCCGGCGCACCTGCTGGCCGTCATCGAGGGCTGCGAGATGGACCTGCAGCAGAGCCGCTATCTCGACTATCCCGGCCTGAAGCGCTACTGCCACCTGGTGGCGGGCATCGTCGGCGAGGTGGCCGCGCGCATCTTCGGCCAGACCGAGGCGGCCACCACCGCCTACGCACACCAGATGGGCCTGGCCTTCCAGCTCACCAACATCATCCGCGACGTCGGCGACGACGCGCGGCGCGGGCGCATCTACCTGCCGATCGACGAGCTCAAGCAGTTCGACGTCAAGGCGCACGAGATCCTCAACCGCGGCTACAGCGAGCGCTTCACCGCGCTGATGAAGTTCCAGGCCGAGCGCGCCCACCAGGCCTACGACCAGGCACTGGCGCTGCTGCCCGCGGCCGACGCGCGCGCGCAGAAGCCCGGCCTGATGATGGCCAACATCTACCGCACGCTGCTGCGCGAGATCGAGGCGGCCGAGTTCCAGGTGCTGCACCAGCGCATCTCGCTGACGCCGGTGCGCAAGCTCTGGATCGCGATGAAGACCAACTGGCGCGGCCGGTGAGCCGCGTCGCCATCGTCGGCGCGGGCTGGGCCGGGCTGGCGGCAGCGGTCGCCGCGGTCGAGGCCGGCCGCGCGGTGACCGTCCTCGAGATGGCGCCGCAGCCCGGCGGGCGCGCGCGCAGCCTGGCCGCCGAGGGCGCGGCCGGCGGCGATCCGGCCGACCGGCTCGACAACGGCCAGCACATCCTGATCGGCGCCTACACCGCCACGCTCGGGCTGATGCGCCGCGTCGGCGTCGATCCCGACGCGGTGCTGCGGCGCCAGCCGCTGGCGCTGCTCGACCAGGACGGCGTGGGGCTGCGGCTGCGGGCGGGCTCGCCTCTGCTCGAGTTCGGCCGTGCGGTCTGGGCGATGCGGCACTGGCGGCTGTCGGAGCGGCTGGCGCTGAGCTCGGCCGCGCTGGGCTGGCTGCTGCGGGGCTTTCGCTGCGACGCGGGTTGGACGGTGGCGCAGCTCACCGCCGGCCTGCCGGCGCGGGTGCGCGCCGAGATCCTCGACCCGCTGTGCGTGGCGGCGCTGAACACGCCGGCGCCGGAGGCCAGCGCGCAGGTCTTCCTGCGGGTGCTGCATGACGCACTGTTCTCGGGCCCCGGCGCCAGCGACCTGCTGATTCCGCGCCGGCCGCTGGCCGAGCTGCTGCCCGAGCCGGCCTGGCGCTGGCTGCAGCAGCACGGCGCGACGCTGCACACCGGCCGACGGGTGCGCACGCTGGAGCCCGAACCCGCGCCGGGCGGCGGCTGGCGGGTCGACGGCGAGGTCTTCGATCAGGTGGTGCTGGCCTGCCCGCCAGCCGAGGCGGCACGGCTGACGCGCGCGGTCGCGCCCGGCTGGGCGGCGCAGGCCGAGGCCTTCGGCTTCGAGCCGATCATCACCGGCTATGTGCAGGCGCCGGGCGCACGGCTGGCCGCGCCGATGGTCGCGCTGGCCGAGGGGCCGCAGGCGCCGGCACAGTTCGCCTTCGACCATGAGGCGCTGGGGCTGCGGGCCGGGCGCTTCGCCTTCGTGGTCAGCGGCGCGGCACCCTGGGTCGAGCGTGGCCTGGAGGCCACCGGCCAGGCGCTGCTGACGCAGGCCCGCGCGGTGCTGCGCGACCTCGGCGACGGCGCAGGGAACGCGGTGCGACTGGAGCGGCTGGTGGCCGAGAAGCGCGCCACCTTCCGCTGCGTGCCGGGGCTGGCGCGCCCGCCGGCGCAGATCGCGCCGGGGCTGCGCGCGGCCGCCGACTGGGTCGAGGGGCCGTATCCGGCCACGCTCGAGGGCGCGGTTCGCAGCGCGGCGGCCTGAAGACCGCCGCGGCGTGCGGATGCCGGAGAACGCTCAGGCGGCGAAGTTGGCCTCGGCGAACTTCCAGTTCGCCAGGCTGTTCAGGAAGGTCTCGACGAACTTCGGGCGCAGGTTGCGGTAGTCGATGTAGTAGGCGTGTTCCCACACGTCGACGCACAGCAGCGCGGTGTCGCCGGTGGTCAGCGGGGTGCCGGCAGCGCCCATGTTGACGATGTCGACCGAGCCGTCGGCCTTCTTCACCAGCCAGGTCCAGCCCGAGCCGAAGTTGCCCACGGCCGAGGTCTGCAAGGCCTTCTTGAACTCGTCGAACGAGCCCCACTTGGCGTTGATCGCATCAGCCAGCGCGCCGGTCGGGGCACCGCCGCCGTTCGGGGTCATGCAGTTCCAGAAGAAGGTGTGGTTCCAGACCTGGGCGGCGTTGTTGTAGATGCCGCCGCTGGAGGTCTTGACGATCTCTTCCAGGCCCTTGCCTTCGAACGCGGTGCCGGGCACCAGGTTGTTCAGGTTGGTGACGTAGGCCTGATGGTGCTTGCTGTAGTGGTAGTCGAAGGTCTCGACCGACATGTGCGGGGCCAGGGCGTCCTTGGCATACGGCAGGGCGGGCAGTTCGAAAGCCATGTGTGAATCCTTCGTGGTTGGGGTGCGAGAGGGTGAGAGTGCTCATCAAGGGCCGGCGATGCTGCGCGGTGCGCAGGCTCACCGGCCGCTCGGCGGCCCATTGTAGGGAGAAGCCTTTTCTTTCGCAGGACGGGGGCAGACCTCGGTCACCTGCAGCGCCAGCCGGCCGTCGGCCAGCCGGGCCCCGACGCTCGCGCCGGCCTGCACCCCGTCGACGCTGAGCAGCGGCCGGCCCTGCCCGTCCTCGAGCAGCGCATAGCCGCGCGCCAGCACCCGCTGCGGGTCGAGCGCGGCCAGCCGGGCGCCCAGCAGCTCCAGACGGCGCGCGGTCTCGATCTGGCGCTGGCGGCGCGCGTCCGTCAGCCGCTGCGCCAGACGCTCGAGCCGTGCGCGCTCGGCCATCAGCCGCGTGGCGGGCAGACCGGCATGGCGCTGGGCCAGCAGCGCCAGCCGGCGGTGCTGCGCGTGCAGCGCGTCGGCCGGGCGCGACAGGCGCAGCGCCGCGCGGTCCAGGCGCTGCGCCTCGCCGTCGAGCCGGGCCTGCACCCGCTGCCGCAGCCGGCGCGCGAGCTGCTGCAGCGTGCGCAGGCAGTCCTCGCGCGGCGGCGCGGCCAGCTCGGCGGCGGCGGTGGGCGTGGGCGCGCGCAGGTCGGCGGCGAAGTCGGCCAGCGTCGTGTCGGTCTCGTGGCCGACGCCGCAGATCACCGGCACCGCGCTGGCGGCGACCGTGCGCACCACCCGCTCGTCGTTGAAGGCCCACAGGTCCTCGAGCGAGCCGCCGCCACGGCAGACGATCAGCAGCTCGACGCCCTCGACCTGCCCGGCCGCCGCGATGGCGCGCACCAGCTGCGCCGGCGCCTCCGCACCCTGCACCGCGGCCGGACACAGGATCACCTCGACCTGCGGCGCACGCCGCGCCAGGGCGCTGAGCACATCGCGCAGCGCCGCGGCCGCCGGCGAGGTGACCACCGCGATGCGCCGCACGAAGGCCGGCACCGGGCGGCGGCGCGCCGGATCGAACAGCCCTTCGGCCTGCAGCTTCGCCTTCAGGCGCAGGAACTGCTCCATCAGCCGGCCCTCGCCGGCCGGGCGCATCGCCTCGACGATCATCTGCAGCTCGCCGCGCGGCTCGTAGATCGCCAGCCGGCCGCGCAGCTCGACCTGCTGGCCGTCGCGCGGCGAGAAGTCGAGCAGCGACGCCGCGCGGCGGAACATCGCGCAGCGCAGCCCGGCCTCGCCCTCGGGCGCGCGCAGATTGAAATAGCAGTGGCCGCTGGCGGCACGGGTGAAGCCGGCCAGCTCGCCGCGCACCGCCACCGCGCCGAAGCCGTCCTGCAGCGCCTCGCCGACGGCGCGCACCAGCGCCGCGACCTCCCAGATCGGCTCAGTTGCAGGCATGAAGCGCTCCCGGGGCTGATTCTTTCATTCTTCCGCCACACTGATCAAAAAACAGGCAACCCAAGAAAACTCCTTGCCCGAAAAGGACTTGGCGCATCGACTCTCAGCTTATCAACAGACTTATCCACAGGCTTGGTGGACAATCCCGACCGGCCGCCGACCCCTGCCGCAGGAAGGCAAGGCGCGGATCACCCCGGTGTTGAGGCCATAATTCCATGCTGCTGCGCCATGCCGGCACAGCGCTCCGAGCGTTGCCCTGGGGAAAGACCTTTGTTTTCGATCATACAAGCCGCTGGCTGGCCGATCTGGCCGCTGATCCTGTGCTCCATCGCCGCGCTGGCGATCATCATCGAACGCTTCATGAGCCTGCGCGCGGCCCGCATCGCTCCGCCGACGCTGCTCGACGAGGTGATCACCCTCACCCGCAGCGGCCTGCCGGCGCCGGACGTGGTCGACAAGCTGCATGACAGCTCGGTGCTGGGCACGGTGCTGGCCGCAGGCATTCGCGCCGCAGCCACTGACGCCCGCGGCGACGAGGCCCAGCTGCGCAATGCCTTCGAGAATGCCGGCCGCCTGGCCGCGCACCGCCTGGAGCGCTACCTGAGCCTGCTGGGCACCATCGCCTCGGCCGCGCCGCTGCTGGGCCTGCTCGGCACGGTGGTGGGCATGATCGAGATCTTCGGCGCGCAGTCGCCGACCACCGGCAGCAATCCGGAGCAGCTCGCACACGGCATCTCGGTGGCGCTCTACAACACCGCCTTCGGCCTGATCGTGGCGATTCCGGCGCTGGTGACCTGGCGTCACTTCCGCTCCCTGGTCGACGGCCATGTGCTGCAGATGGAGCAGGCCGCCGAGCGGCTGCTGCCCCACCTGCTGCCGCGCGGCCGCCGCTGAACGCCGGCCCGGAGACACCGCACGATGGCGATGAACTTCCGTCCGCGCCGCCCCGACGAGCCGGAGATCAACCTGATCCCGTTCATCGATGTGCTGCTGGTGGTGCTGATCTTCCTGGTCCTGACCACCACCTATGCCAAGTACACCCAGCTGAAGGTCACGCTGCCGGTGGCCGAGTCGAACCGGCTCGACAGCCGCCCGCGCGAGATCATCGTCGGCGTGTCGTCCGAAGGACGCTACAGCATCAACGGCCAGCCGGTCGAGAACGGCGGCATCGACACGCTGACGAGCGCGCTGCTGGCCGCCGCGCAGGGCGAGCGCGACCGCCCGGTCATCATCTCGGCCGACGCGATGGCCGCGCACCAGAGCGTGATCAACGTGATGGACGCCGCCCGCCGCGCCGGTCTGGTGCAGCTGACCTTCGCGACCCAGTCCACCGGCCGTGGCGGCAGCAGCCGCTGAGGACGCCCGCGGCGCGGCCGCCCGCCTCGAGGCGATCTGGCAGCGCGGCGGCGTGGCGCAGTGGCTGCTGCGCCCGCTGGCGCTGCTGCACGCCACGCTGGTCGGCCTGCGCCGCGGCCTCTACCGTGCCGGCCTGCTGCGCCGCGAGCGCCTGCCGGTCCCGGTGCTCGTCGTCGGCAACCGGGTCGCCGGCGGCGCGGGCAAGACCCCGGTGACGATCGCGCTGGTCGAGGCGCTGCGCGCGGCCGGTCGCCGGCCCGGCATCGTCTCGCGCGGTCATGGCCGCAGCGATCTCGCGGCGCTGCACGAGGTGCAGCCCCAGGATCCGGCCGCCACCTGCGGCGACGAGCCGCTGCTGATGCGCCGGCGCACCGGCGCGCCGGTGGTGGTCGGCCGCGACCGCGCCGCGGCCGCGCGCCAGCTGCTCGCCCGCCATCCCGACACCGACGTCATCGTCTGCGACGACGGACTGCAGCACCTGCGCCTGGCGCGCGACATCGAGATCGTGGTCTTCGACGAACGCGGCGCCGGCAACGGCTGGCTGCTGCCGGCCGGGCCCTTGCGCGAGCCGGTGGACGCACCGCCGGCCGGACGTGTCCAGCTCGCGGTGCACAACACCGGCGGCGCCGAGCCGGCGCCCGGCCTGCCGCCGGGCGAGCGCCTGCAGCGACGGCTGGGCGCGCCGGTCGCGCTGGCCGACTGGTGGGCCGGCGTGCCAGACCGCCCCGGCGAGGCGGCCTGGGCCGCGCTGCGCGGACGCCGGCTTCTGGCCAGCGCCGGCACCGGCCAGCCCGCACGCTTCTTCGACGCGCTGCGCGCCCAGGGCCTGGACCTCGACACGCTGGCGCTCGACGACCACCACGGCCATGCGACGCTGCCCTGGCCGGCCACCGCCACCGAGGTGCTGGTCACCGAGAAGGATGCGGTCAAGCTGGACCCGGCGCGCCTGGCCGCCGAACGCCCGGGGCTGCGCATCCATGTGGTTCCACTGGTGCTTCAACTGCCTCCCGGATTGATCTCCACCGTTCTTCAGGCCCTTGCGGCAAGGTAGCATCCCGCCATGGACACCCGACTGATGCAACTGCTCGTCTGCCCGATCTGCAAGGGTCCGCTGACGCACCTGCACGACACCCGCGAACTGCTCTGCCCGGCCGACCGCCTGGCCTTCCCGGTGCGCGACGGCATCGCCGTCATGCTCGAGAACGAGGCACGCAGCGTCGATCCGGACGCGATCGTGCCGCCCCCGGTCTTTCCCGCGCCCGCGCCGAACGCACCGGACACGCCATGACGAGCCTCGACTGCACCGTGCTGATTCCGGCGCGGCTGGCCTCGACCCGGCTGCCCGACAAGCCGCTGGCCGATCTGGCCGGCGTGCCGATGGTGGTGCGCGTGGCGCAGCGCTGCCGCGAGGCCGGCGCGCGTGCGGTGGTCGTGGCCGCCGACTCGCCGCGCATTCTCGAGGCCTGCCAGGCGCACGGCGTCGACGCGGTGCTGACCCGCGCCGACCACCCCACCGGCAGCGATCGCCTCGCCGAGGCCTGCACGCTGCTGGGCCTGGACGGCCGCGACATCGTCGTCAACGTGCAGGGCGACGAGCCGCTGATCGATCCGGCGCTGGTCGCCGCCTGTGCCGAGCGGCTGCAGGCGCATCCGGAATGCGTGATGAGCACCGCCGCGCACACGATCGACAGCGTCGAGGAATACCTCAACCCGAACGTCGTCAAGGTGGTCACCGACGCGGCCGGGCGGGCGCTGTATTTCTCGCGCGCGCCGATGCCCTGGTGGCGCGACGGCCACGCGCAGGGCGTGACGGCGCTGCCCGATCCGGCGCCGCTGCGCCACATCGGCATCTACGGCTACACCGCCGGCTTCCTGCGCCGATTCCCCGCGCTGCCGCCGGCGCCGCTCGAGCAGATCGAGTCGCTCGAGCAGCTGAGGGTGCTGTGGCACGGCGAACGCATCGTCGTGCACCTCAGTCCGCAGCGCCCCGGCCCCGGCGTCGACACGCCCGAAGACCTGGCGCGGGTGCGTCGCATCTTCGAACAGCGCTCGTCCGCGGACACCCGCTAGACCATTCCGCGCCCGACGCAAACCCTGGGCAGACCCTGACACGAAGTGTCAGTTTCATCACAGGGGGCCCGTGCTATTCTGGAAGCGATTCTGACAATGCACTCGCCCGCGTCGGCAACAGCGCTCAATCACACGCAAAGCACAGTCATGCCGGGCCATCGGCCCGGCACCGTTTTTCAGAGACCGAGGAGATTCATGAGACTGATTCTGTTGGGCGCACCCGGCGCCGGCAAGGGCACGCAGGCTGCTTTCATCTGCAAGCAGTTCGGCATTCCGCAGATCTCGACCGGCGACATGCTGCGCGCCGCCGTCAAGGCCGGCACCCCGCTGGGCATCGAGGCCAAGAAGGTGATGGACGCCGGCGGCCTCGTCGGCGACGAGATCATCATCGGCCTGGTCAAGGAACGCATCGCGCAGCCCGACTGCGCCGGCGGCTTCCTGTTCGACGGCTTCCCGCGCACCATCCCGCAGGCCGACGCGATGAAGGCCGCGGGCGTCAAGCTGGACTATGTGCTCGAGATCGACGTGCCGGACGCGGACATCATCGGCCGCATGAGCGGTCGGCGCGTGCATGTGGCCTCGGGCCGCACCTACCACGTCGTCTTCAATCCCCCGAAGGTCGAAGGCAAGGACGATGTCACCGGCGAGGACCTGATCCAGCGCGATGACGACAAGGAAGAGACGGTGCGCAAGCGTCTGGAGGTCTACCAGAGCCAGACCCGCCCGCTGGTCGACTACTACTCGAGCTGGGCCGCCACCGGCGACGACAACGCCCCGAAGTACCGCGCCATCGCCGGCGTGGGCAGCGTCGACGAGATCACCGCCCGCGCGCTGGCCGCGCTGAGCTGATCGCCGGCAGCGCGCCCGCCGCGCTGCCCGCCTCCCGACAAGGCCGCCCTGAGCGGCCTTTTTCGTTTTCCCCAGTTGACGTTTACGTCAACGTCAACCAGCATCACGCCCCACCGGACCTCACCCACAACCCCGCAACGCACAAGGCAGGAACACATTCCATGGACATCGCAGGCAAGGTTTTCATCGTCACCGGCGCGGCCTCGGGCCTGGGCGAAGGCGCAGCGCGCATGCTGGCGCGCGAGGGCGCGAAGGTCGTCATCGCCGATCTGCAGGCCGAGCGCGGCCAGGCGGTCGCCGACGAGATCGGCGGCGCCTTCGTGCGCTGCGATGTCTCCAGCGAGGACGACGGCCGCGCCGTGGTGGCGCAGGCGCTGTCGATGGGTGCGCTCTTCGGCCTGGTCAACTGCGCCGGCATCGCGCCGGCAGCGCGCACCGTCGGCAAGGACGGCGCGCATGCGCTGGGCCTGTTCGCCAAGGTCATCCAGATCAACCTGGTCGGCAGCTTCAACATGATCCGCCTGGCCGCCGAGGCGATGGCGAAGAACGCGCCCGAGCCCACCGGCGAGCGCGGCGTGCTGATCAACACCGCCAGCATCGCCGCCTTCGACGGCCAGATCGGCCAGGCGGCCTACGCGGCCAGCAAGGGTGGCGTGGTCGGCATGACGCTGCCGATCGCGCGCGACCTGTCGAAGAACGGCATCCGCTGCATGACGATCGCGCCGGGCATCTTCGGCACGCCGATGCTGTTCGGCATGCCGCAGGAGGTGCAGGATGCGCTGGCCGCCGGCGTGCCCTTCCCGAGCCGCCTGGGCAAGCCCGAGGACTACGCCAAGCTGGTGCAGCAGATCGTCACCAACGACATGCTCAACGGCGAGGTGATCCGCCTGGACGGCGCGATCCGCCTCGCGCCGCGCTGACCGATCGGCGGCACCGCGCCGCCCGGAGGCGGCGACTTCATGCCACCATCGTGACCTGCATCACGACTGCCCCCGCAGCTCCAGGGAGAACGCATGATCCTTCGCCGCCCTGCCCCGGCCCTGCTGGCCGCCGCCACGCTGCTGGCGGCCTGCGCCACGCCGCCGGCGCCGCCCCCCGACGCCGGCCTGCCACGCCAGCCCGAGATCGCCACCGGCCAGCAGGCTGCCCGACCCGCCAGCCGGCATGCACGGTTCGCGGTGGCCGCGGCCAATCCGCTGGCCACCGAGGCCGGCCGGCAGATGCTCGCGCGGGGCGGCTCGGCGCTGGATGCGGCGATCGCGGTGCAGATGGTGCTGACGCTGGTGGAGCCGCAGTCCAGCGGCATCGGCGGCGGCGCCTTCCTGCTGCACTGGGACGGCCAGCGCGTGCAGGCCTTCGACGGCCGCGAGACCGCGCCGGCCGCCGCCGACGAGCGCCTGTTCCTGACACCCGAGGGCAAGCCGATGGCCTTCCATGACGCGGTGGTCGGCGGGCGCTCGGTCGGCGTGCCCGGCACGGTGCGCATGCTGGAAATGGCACACGCGCAGCACGGCCGGCTGCGCTGGGCCGCGCTGTTCGAGCCGGCGATCCGTCTGGCCGAGACAGGCTTCCCGGTCAGCCCCCGGCTGCACGCGATGCTGCAGGCCGACGCCCACCTCCGGAAGGACCCGACGGCCGCCGCCTTCTTCTACCAGCCCGACGGCACGCCCTGGCCGGTCGGCCACTGGCTGAAGAACCCGGAGCTGGCCGAGGTGCTGCGCCGCCTGGCGCGCGACGGCTCGCGGGCGCTGCACGAGGGCGAGATCGCGCAGGCCATCGTCGCCAAGGTGCAGGGCCATCCGGGCAATCCGGGCCGGATGACGCTGGCCGACCTGGCCGGCTACCACGCCAAGGCGCGCGAAGCGATCTGCCACGACCACACGGCAGGTTCACGGCGCTGGAAGATCTGCGGCTTTCCGCCGCCCAGCTCCGGCGCGATCGCGGTCGGCCAGATCCTGGGCCTGATGGCACGCACCGGCGCGGCGCAGGAGCCGCTCGCTACCGACACCGGCCTGCCCTCGGCCGACTGGCTGCACACCTACATGGAGGCCTCGCGGCTGGCCTTCGCCGACCGGGCGCAGTACCTGGGCGATCCGGACTTCGTGCCGGCGCCCGGCGGCGACTGGCGCAGCCTGCTCGACCCCGCCTACCTCGACGCGCGGGCGCGGCTCATCCATGCACAGCGCGCCCCGACCGCGCCGGCCGGTGTGCCCGGCCCGGTGCGCACCAGCTTCGCGCCGATGGCCGAGCAGATCGAATACGGCACCAGCCACATCAGCATCGTCGACGCCGAGGGCCGCGCGGTGTCGATGACCACCACCATCGAGGACGCCTTCGGCGCGCGCCAGATGGTGCGCGGCTTCCTGCTGAACAACGAGCTGAGCGACTTCAGCTTCGCGCCCGCCGACGCCACCGGCCGTCCGGTGGCCAACCGGGTCGAGCCGGGCAAGCGCCCGCGCTCGTCGATGGCGCCGACCCTGGTCTTCGATGCCGAGGGCCGGCTGGCCGCCAGTGCCGGCAGCCCCGGCGGCGCGCTGATCATCCACTACACCGCGCGCACGCTGCACGGCCTGCTGCAGTGGCGGCTCGACCCGCAGGCCGCCATCGACCTGCCCAACTTCGGCACCACCGGCGGGCCGGTGGTGCTGGAGAAAGGCCGCTTCCCCGCCCCGGTCATCGAGGCGCTGAAGGCCCGCGGCCACGAGGTGCGCGAGCAGGACATGACCAGCGGCCTGCAGGCGATCGCGCGCGGCACGCAGGACGGGCGGACGATCTGGCGGGGCGGCGCCGATCCGCGGCGCGAAGGCGTGGTGCTGGGCGACTGAAGCCCGAGCAAGTGCCCGGCCAGCCGGCTGCCCGCCCGCCTCAGCGCAGCGCCAGCCAGCCCGCCACCATCGCCAGCGTCACGAGCGTCACCGGCACGCCGGTGCGCGCGTGGCGGCGCCAGTCGATCGTGATGCCGCAGCGCGCGGCGGCATCCACCACGATGAGGTTGGCGATCGAGCCGACGATCAGCAGATTGCCCGCCATCGTGCTGACCAGCGCCAGCGTCACGCCGACGTGCTCCCCTTGGGCGAGCGGCATCAGCACCATCACCGCCGGCACGTTCGACACCAGATTGCTCAGGCCGAGGGTGGCGACGAAGAGCGTGGCCGGGTCGGCCAGATCCACGCCCTGCGCGCCCAGCCAGGCCACCGCCTGACGGGTCAGCCCGGTCAGCTCCAGCGCCTGGTTGACGACGAACAGGCCCATGAACAGGATCAGCAGCTCCCAGTCGATCAGGCCCATCACCTTGGACGAATGGAAGCGCTGGCTCAGCAGCAGCACGCCCGCGCCGGCCAGTGCGGCCACATCGCGCGGCCAGTCGGTGAACAGGAACACCCCGACCAGCGCCAGCGCCACGCCCAGGCCCTTGGCGGTCTGCCAGCGGTCGAAGGGCGGCACCTCGGCGGTGAGGGCGGCGAGCTGCGCCGGATCCGGCTCGGCCACCGGCGGCGTGCTGCGCATCTGCCCCGCCAGCAGCGCCCACAGCGCCAGCAGCCCGGCGACGACCGGCCCGATCGCCTCCTGCGCATAGCCGGCGAACGGCATCTTCAGCACCTCGCCGATCAGCATGTTCTGCGGATTGCCGATCAGCGTCGCGGCCGAGCCGATGTTGCTCGCGCAGGCCAGCCCGAGCAGGAAGGGCACCGGATCGAGCCGCCGGCGCAGGCAGGCCTCGGCCAGCACCGGCGCCACCGCCAGGCAGACGATGTCGTTGGAGAACACCGCCGACAGCACCGCAGACACCGCGATCACCACGCCCATCAGCGCCGCCGGCCCCACCGGCAGCGCCGCGATGCGCCGGGTCACCGCGCCGTAGAAGCCGCCCAGGCGCATCTGCGCCGAGATCACCATGAAGGAGAACAGCAGCAGGATGGTCGGCAGGTGGATCGCGCGGGCGGCGTCCTCAGGGGTCATCACCTCGGCGCCGACGATGGCGATCGCGCCCAGCAGCGCCACGCCGGTGCGGTCGAGATGCAGCCGCGGCAGGCCGCCCAGGATCATGCCGAGATAGACGGTGGCGAAGACGGCCAGCACATAGGCGTCGTGCAGGCCTTCGGAGGACAGGAGCGCGGGCAAGGACATCGCGGCATTCTAGAAAGGGCCGCCGAGGGCGCTCCGCTAGACTCCGCCGCGTGATACCCCAAGGCTTCATCCAGGACCTGCTCTCCCGCGCCGACATCGTCGACGTGGTGGGCCGCGCCGTGCCGCTGAAGAAGGCCGGCATCAACTACAAGGGCCTGTGCCCCTTCCACGGCGAGAAGTCGCCCAGCTTCGTCGTCAGCCCCTCGCGCCAGACCTACCACTGCTTCGGCTGCGGCGTGCATGGCAACGCGGTCGGCTTCCTGATGGAGCACGGCGGCCTGGGCTTCGTCGAGGCGGTCAAGGATCTGGCCGGCGAGCTGGGCCTGACCGTGCCCGACGACGACCGCGACCCGCGCGAGCGCGAGCGCGCCGCCCAGGCCCGCGAGAAGCAGCTCTCGCTGGTGGACGTGCTCGCCAAGGCCTGCCACCACTACCGCGGCCAGCTCAAGGGCAGCCGCCGCGCGATCGACTACCTGAAGGGCCGCGGCCTGACCGGCGAGATCGCCGCGCGCTTCGGCCTGGGCTATGCGCCGGCGGGCTGGCACGGCCTGGCCAGCGCCTTCGGCGAATACGACGACCCCAAGCTGGTCGAGTCCGGCCTGGTCATCCTGCAGGACGAGGCCGGCGAGCAGCGCCGCTACGACCGCTTCCGCGACCGCATCATGTTCCCGATCCGCAACCCCAAGGGCGAGGTCATCGGCTTCGGCGGGCGGGTGCTGGACAAGGGCGAGCCGAAATACCTGAACTCGCCCGAGACGCCGGTCTTCCTGAAGGGCCGCGAGCTCTACGGCCTGTTCGAGGCGCGCGCGGCGATCCGCCAGCGCGGCTTCATCCTGATCACCGAAGGCTACATGGACGTGGTGGCGCTGGCGCAGCTCGGCGTGGGCAACGCGGTGGCGACGCTGGGCACCGCCTGCACCGCCGACCATGTGGCCAAGCTGCTGCGCTTCGCCGAGCACCTGGTCTTCAGCTTCGACGGCGATGCGGCCGGGCGGCGGGCGGCAGCGCGCGCGATGGAGGCGGTGCTGCCGCATATCGGCGACACCCGCAGCTTCCGATTCCTCTTCCTGCCGGCCGAGCACGATCCGGACACCTTCATCCGCGAGCACGGCACCGAGGCCTTCGAGCAGTGCATCGCCGAGGCGGTGCCGCTGTCGCGCCAGCTGCGCGCCATCGCCGCCGAGGGCTGCGATCTGACGACGCCGGAGGGCCGCACCCGCATGCTCGCGCAGGCCCGCCCGCTGTTCGAGCTGATTCCGGAGGGCCTGCTGAAGGCGCAGCTGCTCGACGAGCTGGCGCGCGACGGCGGCGTCTCGTTCGAGGTGCTGGAGCGGCACTGGAGCGCTGCCGGCCGCCCCGGCCACGGCCCGGCCCGCGCGGCCGGCGAGCCGACGGCACGTCGCCAGGAGCCCGCCCGCGCCCGCGCCGAGACCGATCGCGCGCCCGCACCGCCGCCGCACTGGGACGACATTCCGCCCGACGACCGCGCGCCGCAGGCCGAGTCCGCCGCGCAGGATCCGCTCGGCTACGACCCGCGCGACGACGGCACGCCGGCACACCGGCGCTTCGAGCGCGGCCACGGCCGCCCCTTCCGGCGTGACCGCGAGGGCCGCGAGGGCCGCGAGGGCGAGCGTGAGCGCGGCCGCTGGCGCGACCGCCGCGGCGGCGACGCCACCGCCTCGCCGCGCAGCACGCCGCCGCGCACCGCCTCGCTGCTCGACCAGATCGCCTGGACGCTGGCCTGCGGTCTGGCGGCCTGGGAAACGCTGCCCGCCGAGATGCACGACCAGCTGGTGCAGCAGCCCGCGCCGCACGGCGCGCTGTTCTCGCGGCTGGAGCAGCTGCTGCACGACGAGGGCGCGCTGCCGCCGGAAGAACTGCTGCCCCTGCTGCGCACCGAAGCCGAGGAGGCCGGCACCGGCGCGCTGCTGGCGCGCATGGAGCGGCTGCTTGCGCTGGGCAGCCTGCCGGCCGCCGGCGATCTGCCGGTGCTGATCGACCGGCTGCGGCTCGAGCAGGTCGCCGACGAATGGAATCTGCTGATCGAGTCCGGTCCTCTTTCAGAGGCCGCTCGGGCGCGCGGGACAGAGCTCAATGCCCTGAGGGCAGCGCTGAAATCGAGGCTCAGTGGCGGCGCTGTATAATTGAAGGTTGGTTTCGATGCGGCAAGAGTGACAGCAGCGCCTGCCGGCCCCGGCCACCCGCGACACGGGCATGACATGACGGCCACTTCCTCCGCCAGCGCTGCATTCAAGACAGTTCACGCCAGCTTGCCCGCCCGAACGCAGAGTCCGCGCCGCGTGCCGAAAGGTCCGTGGCTTCTCGGACTTGAGTTGCGGGCTCAAAGCCTCACCGTATCCGAGCACCCCAGCCGAGGAATCGCATGACCGCGAAGAACAGCCCCGACCAGACTTCCCCGACGAACAGCGCCGCCGCCCCGGCCGCCGCTCCGCGCACCGTGCGCGTGGTGCGTGCGGTCAAGGCCGTCAAGCCCGAAGCCACGCCGACCCCGACCGTCGCCGCCGCGCCGGTCGCCCCGGTCGCCGCGCCGGCTGCCGCGCCGGCTGCCGCTGTGCCGTCCGGTGAGCCGGTCGTCGTGCGCCGCGGCCGCAAGCCCAAGGCCGCCAGCGCGGACACCGCCAAGGCCGCCGACAGCAGCAAGAAGACCCCCGAGGCGAAGAAGAAGCCCGGCCTGGAAAGCGCCGACGACGACTTCACCGACCTCGAGGGCGAACTCGACGCCGAAGCCGATGTCGAGGCCGAAGCCGACCCCGAGGTCGAGGCCGCCGCCGAGGAAGACAGCGGCGAGGCCGACAAGCCCAAGGCCAAGCCGCTGCGCATGAAGGTCAGCCGCGCCAAGGAGCGCGCGCTGATGCGCGAGTTCGGCCTCGACGAGACCACCCTGACCGAAGAGGAAGTCGCCAAGCGCCGCCAGGAGCTGAAGACCCTCATCAAGATGGGCAAGACGCGTGGCTACCTCACGCACCAGGAGATCAACGACCACCTGCCCGAGAAGCTGGTCGAGAACGAGATCCTGGAAGCCATCATCTCGATGCTCAACGACATGGGCATCGCGGTCTACGAGCAGGCGCCTGACGCCGCCACGCTGCTGATCGCCGGCGGTGGCACGACCACCTCGACCGAGGAAGAGGCCGAGGAAGCCGCCGAGGCCGCGCTGTCGACCGTCGACTCCGAGTTCGGCCGCACGACCGACCCGGTGCGCATGTACATGCGCGAGATGGGCACGGTCGAGCTGCTGACGCGCGAGGGCGAGATCGAGATCGCCAAGCGCATCGAAGGCGGCCTGCAGGCGATGATGCTGGCGATTTCCGCCTCGCCCGCCACCATCGACGAGATCCTGGCGATGGCCAACCGCATCCGCGCCGGCGAGATGCAGATCTCCGAGGTGGTCGACGGCTTCGTGTCGTCGGAGGAAGCCGACGACTATGTCGCCGAGGAAGACTTCGACGAGTTCGACGAGGACGAGGAAGAAGGCGCCGGCACCTCCAAGGCGCTGACGAAGAAGCTCGAGGAGATGAAGAACCAGGCGCTGTCGCGCTTCGACGCGATCCGCGACGAGAACGCGAAGATGCGCGCGGCCATCGAGTCCAAGGGCTACCGCTGCGACGCCTACAACGCCGCGCAGGAAGCCATCAGCGCGCAGCTGATGACCATCCGCTTCACCGTCAAGACCATCGAGCGGCTGTGCGACCTGCTGCGCTCGCAGGTCGACGACGTGCGCCGCTACGAGCGCGAGCTGCGCAAGATCGTGGTCGACCGCTGCGGCATGCCGCAGGAGCACTTCATCAAGGTCTTCCCGCCGAACATGCTGAACCTGGCCTGGGCCGAGGGCGAAGTCGCAGCCGGCAAGGGCTACAGCGCGGTGCTGAGCCGCAACCTGCCCGCGGTGCAGGAGCTGCAGCAGAAGCTGATCGACCTGCAGAAGCGCGCGATCGTGCCGATCGACGACCTGAAGGCGATCAACAAGCGCATGAACGAGGGCGAGGCCAACTCGCGCGAAGCCAAGCGCGAGATGATCGAGGCCAACCTGCGCCTGGTGATCTCGATCGCCAAGAAGTACACCAACCGCGGCCTGCAGTTCCTCGACCTGATCCAGGAAGGCAACATCGGCCTGATGAAGGCGGTCGACAAGTTCGAATACCGCCGCGGCTACAAGTTCTCGACCTACGCGACCTGGTGGATCCGTCAGGCCATCACCCGCTCGATCGCCGACCAGGCCCGCACCATCCGGATTCCGGTGCACATGATCGAGACCATCAACAAGATGAACCGCCTGTCGCGTCAGCATCTGCAGGAGTTCGGCTACGAGCCGGACGCGCCGGTGCTGGCCGAGAAGATGGACATGCCGGAGGACAAGATCCGCAAGATCATGAAGATCGCCAAGGAGCCGATCTCCATGGAAACGCCGATCGGGGACGACGACGACAGCCATCTGGGCGACTTCATCGAGGACACCAACAACACCGCGCCGATCGAGGCCGCGATGCAGTCGGGTCTGCGCGATGTCGTGCGCGACATCCTCGACAGCCTGACGCCGCGCGAGGCCAAGGTGCTGCGCATGCGCTTCGGCATCGAGATGTCCACCGACCACACGCTGGAAGAGGTCGGCAAGCAGTTCGACGTGACCCGCGAGCGCATCCGCCAGATCGAGGCCAAGGCGATCCGCAAGCTCAAGCACCCGAGCCGTTCGGACAAGCTGCGCACCTATCTGGACAATCTGTAAACGCCCCGAAGACCCCGCGAATGAGCGGGGTCTTATCACTTCTGCAACCTTTGGATGCGCACTGCATCACGGAATGCCGGGGTAAACTGAAGCCATGTCGCAGACCGTCACTTGCACCATTCTCTTTGCCGATCTGCGCGGCAGCACCTCCCTGTACGAGAGCCTGGGCAATGCCGAGGCGGCGACGGTCGTCACCCACAGCGTGGCGGTGGTCGCCCGCATCATGGAGGGCCAGGGCGGTCGCGTGATCAAGACGCTGGGCGATGGCCTGATGGCCATGTTCCCCCACCCGGCCGGTGCCGTGCGTGCGGCCGAGGAAGTCCACGACTCGCTCGACCGGGTGATGGGCTCGGCGCGGCCGTCGCGCAGCCCGGTCATGCGGGTGCAGATCGCGATGGCGCACGGCGAGGTCATCGAGGTGGCGGGCGACTGCTTCGGCGATGCGGTCAATGTCTCTGCCCGGCTGCTCGACCACGCCGGCGACAACGAGACGCTGATCACCTCGCAGACGCTGGCGGTGCTGGCGCCCGACGTGCGCGAGCGCTTTCGCCGGCTCGAGCGGCTTCACCTGCGCGGGCGGGTCGAGCCGGTCGAGGTCTGGCGCTTCGAGAGCAAGCGCTCCGGCCCCGACCCGATGTCGACGATGTTCGGCGACACCGCGCCGGCCACCGTGCCCGAAGGCATCCGGCTGGTCTGCGAGGGAGTCTCGCGCATCCACACGGTGCGCAACCTGCCGGTCATCATCGGCCGCAGCCACGAGGCGGCCTACTGCCTCGACGACAGCCGTGTCTCGCGGGTGCATGCCCGCATCGAGTGGCACAGCGGCAACTTCCAGCTCACCGACCTGAGCTCCAACGGCACCTATGTGCGCTTCGGCCGCCAGTCCGAGGTGGTCACGCTGCGCCGTGGCGCCTGCACGCTGCACGGTCGCGGGCTGATCTGCCTGGGCGTCAGCCCCAACATCATCAACGCGCCGACCGTCAGCTTCGAGGTCCTGCGCTTCGACGACACCGATCCGCTGCCGCTCTGAGCCGGCGCCGGACGGCACGGCTCAGGCCGGCTCGGCCACCTTCTCCTCGTGCAGCGTGCAGCGGTTGCGGCCGTTGCGCTTGGACTGGTAGAGCGCCTGGTCGGCCTGGTCGATCAGCGCCTCCAGCCCGACGCGGGTCGAGCGGGTCACCGCGACGCCGAAGCTCGAGGTGATCGTCAGCCGCGGATCATGGTCGATGCCGTCGCCGGCGGTGTCCTGCACCAGGCGGCGCAGCGTGTCGGCGATCGCCAGCGCGACCGCCTCCTCGCAGTCCGGCAGCAGCACGCAGAACTCCTCGCCACCGTAGCGGCAGACCAGATCGGCCTCGCGCGCGCTGCCGTTGTAGATGCCGGCGACCGCCTTGATGACCTCGTCGCCGATCGCGTGGCCGTAGCGGTCGTTGAAGCTCTTGAAGTGGTCGATGTCGCACATCACCGCAGCGACCGGCCGGCCCTCGAGGTTGCAGCGCTCCTTCAGCGCGCCGGCCTGCTCGAAGAAGGCGCGCCGGTTCAGGCAGCCGGTCATCGGATCGCGGGTGGCCAGGCGGAACAGCTCCTCGTTCTTCAGACGGATCTGCTCGTGCGCGCCCTGCAGGTCCTTGAGCGCACGCGAGAGCTGCTCGTGCGCGCGCTCCAGCGAGGTCTGGTCGGCCAGCACCACCAGGCAGCCCTCGGCGCCCTTGCGGCGGCGCAGCCGGCGCTCGACCGGGTTGTCCAGCTCCGGCCCGAGCGGAGCGCAGCTCACGAGCAGGATGCGCGCCCGGCTGCCCTCGCCGATCACCATGCGGATGCGCTCGACGCCCACCGCGTTTTCCAGTGCCATGCGCCAGGGCAGCGGGCGGGACGGATCGTCCTGGCGCATCGAGGCGAAGACCGCGATGTCCTCGATCTGCCGGCCGATCGAGACATCGCGCCGGCCGGTGATCTGCGCCACCGCCTCGTTGACCAGCAGGATGCGGCCGTGCTCGTCCAGGATCATCACGCCCTCGGTCAGCGAGTTGTAGGCCGTGCGCACCCGGCCCGGCACGGTGCCGCTCGGATCGAGCTGGTTCAGTACCCGGCCCAGATACAGGCGCAGCAGCACCGTCATGCCCAGGAAGCACAGCAGCGGCCACAGCGTGCTGAGGCTCAGCAGCCGCTGCGGCCAGCCCTCGCCGGGGATCGGCTGCCACTGCAGCTCCAGCGCACCCCAGTCACGGCCCTGCAGCTGCACCGGCACCGCCAGATGCATGCGGCCGGCATCGCCCGCGGGCTGCAGGATGCCACTGCCGGCCACCGGCTCGGCACCGGTCGGTCGCAGCACGATGGCCAGCGCCTGCGTCTCGCGGCGCCGGAAGGCATCGAGCATCTGCTGCACCTCGCGCTCGCCCAGCCGGGTGGCCGCCACCATCAGCTGATCGGCCAGGACCTGGCTGACCGCCCGACGTCGGTCCGCCTCGCGGGCGGCCGGATCGGCCACCAGGCCGAACAGGGCATCGATCGTCACCAGGCACAGCACCACCAGCGCAGCCAGGCCGACGGCGATGCGGCTGATGGTGTCGAACGGCCTCAGGCGGGGCATCACGGCGCACTCTCCTGTCGCGGGCATCGGTCGGAAAAGGAAACGGACATGGTGTGACTCACTCAGCCCTGGCGATCGAGCAGATCCTCGGCCAGGCCGGCGAGCTCGCCGGTCACGCCGGTGTCGCGCCAGCCTCGCCGGCCAGCCTCGGCGCCGGCCGTCTCGCGCCGGGCCGCCTGCAGCACCGGCAGCGGATCCAGCCGCCACCAGACCGGCGAGGCAAAGGCCAGACTGGCGGCCAGCCCCCCGGCCCGGACGGCCCAGAACAGCGCGCCGGCACTCATCACCACCGCGCCGGTGCGGGCCACCGTGCCGCTCTGCCATTCGCGCTGCAGCAGGTTCTCCGGCTCGTCGGTCCCGGCTGATCGGGCGGTCTCGCCGCTGGCCGTCTGCGTGCCGCCGACACCCTCGCTGACCGGGCGGATCAGGGCCGTCGCCTCGAAGCCGGCCAGATCCAGAACCACATCCAGCAGCACCAGCAGGTCGCTGTCAGGCAGGCGCATCAGGTCCACGGAGAAGCCGACCTCGCCGCGCAGCGCGCCCGGACGTGCGGCCTGCGTCTCCGACGCCGACAGCGTGGCGAAGCGGCGCAGCGCGTCGACCCAGCCCGCCATCAGGTCACCGGCCACCAGCTCGGCCGCACCGGCACCGCCGCCCTCGCGCGCGGCCAGCCCGCGCAGCACCGCCGCGCGCACGATCTCCTGGCTGGCCTGCGCCTGCTGCGTGCGCTCGCGCATCGGGTCGGCAGGCTCGATGCCGGACACGACAAGCGCCGACGAGGCCGGCATCCGGTCCGGCGGCGGCTCGGTCGGCATCGATCCGGCATCGAAGCCGCGCTCGCGCACCGCGATCTCGATGCTCATGACGCCGGATTCATTGCGCCCGTCCGACAGCACCAGGCTGAAGCGGGCCGCCAGCGAGTTCTCGTCATGCAGGAACACCACCCGACCCGCAGCCACATCCGCCTGGGAGAAGGTCGTCAGCACCGAGTCGCCGCCCGCCGCCACGAAGCGGCCGTTCTCGACGGCGACGACCCGGTAGACCAGCACATCCGCCGCGCTGTCGACATCCTGTGCCCGCAGCAGGCTCTCGTCCAGGCGCAGGCGCATGCCCTGATCGACCTGCAGCAGCCCGATCTCGATCTCAGGCGCCTCGTCCACATCGGTGATGCGCAGCAGCAGCTGCTGCGTGGCGGCCTGGCGCCCGTCCGAGACCTCGATCAGCACCTCGTAGTGGTTGTCGCGGTCGGCATCCTGCGGCTGCTCGCGGTCGAGCAGGCCCAGCAGCCGCAGCTCGCCGCTGTCGGCATCGATCTCGAAGCGGGCGGCATCCGCCCCGCCCGCGATCCGCCACTGCAGCACCGACAGCGGCCGGTCGGCATCGCTGGCCTGCATGACCCTCTGCCAGGGACTGTTCTCGGAATGATCCAGCACGACCCGGGCCTGCCCGTCGCTCGAGACGATGCGCGGCGCCTCGTCGTCCACCGGCGTGATCACGATCTCCAGCCGCACCGGATCCGAGAGCGCCCCGGACGCATCGCGCACCCGCAGCTCCAGCCGATCGGACACGCTCTCGCTGCCGTCGTGCACATACCGGATCAGCCCATCGGCCAGATCCCCGGCACTGAAGCGGTCCACCGCCACGCCCGGCGCATCGACCCGCTCCAGCCGGCCGGCCGGCGCGCCGCCGACCCGCTCGAACACCAGCGAGCGTTCATCGTCATCGACATCCGCCGGCAGCAGGTCCGCCAGCGTCAGCACCTGATGCCCGCCCTCCTCCAGCGTCAGCGGCCCGCCAGCCTGCAAGATCGGCGCATCGTTGACGTTGGCGATCGTCAGCACGAAGGAATCGCTGGCCGCGGCGTTGCTGCCATCCTTGACCGTCACCGTGATCGTCAGCGCGCCGACATCGGCATTGGCCGGCGTGCCGCTGAAGATGCGCGTCGCGGCATTGAAGCTCAGCCAGCTCGGCAGCGTGCTCGTCGTGTAGCTCAGTGAATCGCCCGCATCGACATCGGCAAACGTCCCGGCCGGAAGCTGGAAGCTGAACGGCTGATCTTGCGTCGCGCTCTGGTCGGCGATCGGAGACGCCACCGTCGGCGCGTCGTTGACGTTGGCGATCGTCAGCACGAAGGAATCACTGGCCGCGGCGTTGCTCCCGTCCTTCGCCGTCACCGTGATCGTCAGCGCGCCGACGTCGGCATTGGCCGGCGTGCCGCTGAAGGTGCGTGTCGCGGCATCGAAGCTCAGCCAGCTCGGCAGCGTGCTCGTCGTGTAGCTCAGCGAGTCGCCCGCATCGACATCGACAAACGTCCCGGCCGGAAGCTGGAAGCTGAACGGCTGATCCTCGGTCGCGCTCTGGTCGGCGATTGGCGTGGCGACTGTCGGCGCGTCGTTGACGTTCGTCACCGTCAACACGAATGAATCGGTGGCCGTGGCGTTGCTTCCATCCTTCGCCGTCACCGTGATCGTCAGCGCGCCGACATCGGCATTGGCCGGCGTGCCGCTGAAGGTGCGTGTCGCGGCATTGAAGCTCAGCCAGCTCGGCAGCGTGCTGGTCGTGTAGCTCAGCGAGTCGCCCGCATCGACATCGGCAAACGTCCCAGCAGGGATCTGGAAGCTGAACGGCTGATCTTGCGTCGCGCTCTGGTCGACGATCGGAGACGCCACCGTCGGCGCGTCGTTCACGTTCGTCACCGTCAGCACGAAGGAATCGCTGGCCGTGGCGTTGCTCCCGTCCTTCGCCGTCACCGTGATCGTCAGCGCGCCGACATCGGCATTGACCGGTGTGCCGCTGAAGGTGCGCGTCGCGGCATTGAAGCTCAGCCAGCTCGGCAGCGCGCTCGTCGTGTAGCTCAGCGAGTCGCCCGCGTCGACATCCGCGAAGGTGCCCGAAGGGATCTGGAAGCTGAACGGCTGATCTTGCGTCGCGCTCTGGTCGGCGAGTGGTGTGGCGACTGTCGGTGCATCGTTGACGTTGGCGATCGTCAGCACGAAGGAATCGCTGGCCGTGGCGTTGCTGCCATCCTTCGCCGTCACCGTGATCGTCAGCGCGCCGACATCGGCATTGACCGGTGTGCCGCTGAAGGTGCGCGTCGCGGCATTGAAGCTCAGCCAGCTCGGCAGCGCACTCGTCGTATAGCTCAGCGAGTCGCCCGCGTCGACATCCGCGAAGGTGCCCGAAGGGATCTGGAAGCTGAACGGCTGATCTTGCGTCGCGCTCTGGTCGGCGAGTGGTGTGGCGACTGTCGGTGCATCGTTGACGTTGGCGATCGTCAGCACGAAGGAATCGCTGGCCGTGGCGTTGCTGCCATCCTTCGCCGTCACCGTGATCGTCAGCGCGCCGACATCGGCATTGACCGGTGTGCCGCTGAAGGTGCGCGTCGCGGCATTGAAGCTCAGCCAGCTCGGCAGCGTGCTCGTCGTGTAGCTCAGCGAGTCGCCCGCGTCGACATCGGCAAACGTCCCGGCAGGGATCTGGAAGCTGAAGGGCTGATCCTCGGTCGCGCTCTGGTCGGCGATTGGCGTGGCGACTGTCGGCGCATCGTTGACGGCCGAGAGCTGGATCGACCGGGTGGCAGCGGCGCTGGACAGGCCGGTGGTGTCGGTCACCGTGAAGCTCAGCGTGCGGCTGACGCCGCTCGGGCTGTCGCTGCTGTTGGCGTAGCTGACCGAGCGCAGCAGCGTGCGGTAATCGGCCAAGGCGGCGGTGCCGCTGAAGCTGAGCGTGCCGGTGGCAGCATTCCAGCTACCGCTGATGCCCGTCACCGCGGCCCAGCTCAGCACATCCTGCGCCGCCACATGGCCAGCGCTGATGACGACGCTGGCACCGCTGAGCTGGGTGCTGTCGGCGTCCGAGAGCGTCAGCGCCGGGTCGACCGCCACCGGTGCGGCGTTCTCGACATAGCTGGCGCCGCCGGCGCTGGTGCCGAGCACCGGGGCCTGGGGCACGGTGTAGGCGACCGTCAGATAAGGCCGAAGCATCGCATCGGCCGACTCGGAGGACGCAAAGGCCCAGGTGTCATCGGCGTCCGACACGATCGCCCAGCCGAAGTTGGGCGCGCCATCCACCCAGGCCTGGACGGCGGCGGCCAGGCCGGAAATGTTGATCCATCCCGACAGGCCGGCATCGATGGCGATGCCGCTGGCCTCGGCATCGCTGCCGTCGGCCTGGATGCCGTTGACCAGCGAAGCGTGGGTGGAGCTTTCGCTCCAGTCGATCTTCATCCGGTGCAGCGCCACGGTGTCGGCGGCATCGCGTTCGGTCACATACAGCGACAGCGTCGCCGAGGTGATGGTGGCACCTGCCGGAACCTGGCCGGCACCGTTGCCGATGATCTGGTCGAAGCGGATCAGCGCGGTCTGGCGTGGCGAACCCTCATCGGCGCGCACGGTGGTCGAGGTGCCGAAGGCGCTGCCGGGCACGCTGTCGTCGATGTAGGTGTCCTGCGTGCCGGCATAGCCGGCGCTGCCGTCGCGGAAGCGCAGCGCGCCGACCTCCACGATGACGCTGCCGGTGGTGGTCAGCGTGCCGCCGGAGCCGCTGCCACCGAGATCGCTGACCGAGAAGCCGATCGTCGCGCCGCCCTGATAGGCCGCCGACGGCGCGAAGCGCAGCCCGTCGAGCGCGGCGTTGATCGCGGCGGCGCTGCCGCTGAAGGTCATCGCCGTGTCGGCGCTGCCATCGCCGGCCGAGAAGCTCAGGCCGGTGGTGCCCGACAGCGTCAGCAGACCATGGCCATCGCTCGTCAGCGTGACCTGCAGCAGCGCCGCATCGGCATCGGCCACCTGCGGCGCCCGGCCCGAGGCGGAGTCGAGCACCAGCGGGGTGTCGACCGGGGTCGACTGCCGGCCCGGCAGGGCCAGCGTCGGCGCGTCGTTGACCGCGGTGATCGCCACCGTGACGCTGCCGGCGCCGGCCAGCGCGCCGCCGCTGCCCTGCGCGCCGGTGTTGCCGTCGGCCAGCGTCCAGGCGATCGTCACGCTGGCGGGCGGCGCGTCCGAGCTGTTCCAGTAGACGATGTGGCGCGCGAGCCGGTCAACGCGGTCCTGCGTGGCCTGTGCGCCGAAGCTGACCTGCATCTGGCCGCCGGTGAAGGTGTAGCTGCCGACCTGCACCCCGTCGACGAGGACCGCCGTGCCGCTGACGGTCACCACCAGCCCGTCGAAGGCGAGCTGGTCCTGGGCCTGCGCGCCGCCCTGGCGCGCCAGCGTCAGCGTCGCGCCGGCGTAGCTGCCGGCCTGGGCCAGATCGGCATCGTTCAGGCGCACGTCGGCATCGAGCACGACTGCGGTGGCGCCCTCGGTCCAGGCCACCGTGCCGCCCAGCGTCGCCGCCGCGCTGCCGACGCCCGGATCGAGCGAGCCGTCGGTCAGCAGCCCCAGCAGCAGCGGATCGCGCTGCGTACCATCGGACGACCAGCCCGCGGCCACCAGCCGGCCGTCCGGGCGCAGCGCCAGCGCACCGGCGCCGGAACTCGCGCCGATCGCCTGCTGGACGAGGCCGCCCTGGCCGAAAGCGGTGTCGAGCGAGCCGTCGGCCAGATGGCGCACCAGCGCGATCCGGCCCGAGCCGTCGTAGCCGGCCAGCACGATGCGGCCGCTGGCGTCGCGCACCATCGCCTGCACGATGTCCGCGCCGCCCAGGTCGGTCGTCACCCGGCCGTCGCCGGAAAAGCCGGTGTCGACGCTGCCGCTGGCCAGGTAGCGCAGCAGCGTGAAGTCGATGTCGCCGCCTGCCTGGGTCGAATAGCCGCCGGCGAGAATGCGGCCGTCGTCCTGCACCACCAGCGCGCGGATCATGTCGAAGCCGCCAGCCACGTCGGTGCGCACGATGCCGCCGCTGCCGAAGCCGGCATCCAGCGTGCCGTCGTCGTTCCAGCGCACCAGGGCATGATCGTTGCCGGCCGAGCCGCCGAGCAGGATGCGGCCGTCGGACTGGATCGCCAGCGCGCCGACCAGGTCGGCACCGAGGCCGGCATCGACCCAGGCATAGCCGTTGCCTCCGCCGAAGGCGGTGTCGAGCATGCCGTCGGCCGTCACCCGCGCGACCGCGGTCGCGCCGCTGACCGTGCCGCCCAGCACGATGCGCCCCTGCGCATCGATCGCCACCGCGCTGGCCTCGCAGAACTGGCTGACATCGCCCCACAGCGCGGTGCCGTCGCCGGAGAAGCTGCTGTCGAGGCTGCCGTCGGCCAGATAGCGCTGCACCAGCGCGTACTGCACGCCGCCGACCGTGGCCTGGCCGGCCACGACGATCGCGCCGTCGGCCTGCACCGCCATCGCCCAGACCTGGGCGGTGGTGCCGCCGAAGCTCGCGGCCGCGACCGTGACCCGGCCGCCGCTGCCGAAGGTGGTGTCGAGCGTGCCATCGGCCCGGTAGCGCATCAACAGCACATCCTGGCCGCCGCCGGCACCGGGCTGGTGGCCCGCGACGAGAATGCGACCGTCGTCCTGGATCTGCATCGTGCGGATCCAGTCGTCGCCGCCGCTGACCGGGGTGATGACCTGGCCGCTGGCGGCGACGAAGCCCGGCGCGGTGTTGGCGCGTGCGGCGACCGTGACCGGCACGGCCGCCTCTGAGGTGCTGCCGCTAGACACCCGGGTCGCCGTCGCAGTGACCGTCGCTCCGGCCGCCAGGCTGGCCTCGAGCAGCGCGTCGATGCTGGCGCGGCCGCCGGCATCCGACGTGACCGTGGTCTGGCCGAGGTAGACGCGCGCATCGCCCTGCCCGCCCGGATCGGCGAAGAACTCGATCCGGTACAGCGCCGAGGCCGCGCTGTCGAGCTGGCCGAGCACCTGCAGCGTGCCGGTGCCCAGGGTCGCGCTGCTCAGCAGCGGATGGTTCTGCAGGTCGTTGGCGCCGCTGTCGGCATCGAGCGAATCATTGCCGTCGAGCCCGCTCGCGCCGAGGTTGATGTCCTGGCCAGCATTCGAGTACAGCGTGTTGCGGCTGATCAGGTTGCCGCTGCCGGCGGTGGACAGCAGGTCGATGCCGTCGGTGTAGACGCCGCCCCGGCCGCTGAAGGCGACCGTGTTCTCGACGATCGACGACTGCGCCGCGCCGTTCTCGAGCAGGATGCCGTTCTGGACCGCGCCGAAGTTGGCGGTGCCGGCCAGATCGGTGCCGACGCGGTTGCCGCGGATCGTCGTGCCGGTCGAGTCGCCGTCGATCTCGATGCCGAACAGGCCAGCGCCGATGACCCAGTTGCCCTCGCCCGGCGCGGCACCGCCGATGCGGCTGCTGTCGCCGCCATCCAGGATGAAGATGCCGTCGCCGCCATTGCCCAGGACCGCGGTGCCATCGGCATTGCTGCCGATCCAGTTGCCCAGCACCGCGTTGCCGTCGCTGGCCTCGCCGATGATGCGCACGCCATCGCGCCCGTTGCCGCTGACGACATTGCGCAGGCCAGCACCCGCGCCACCGACGGTGTTGTCGCTGGCGCCGCCTTCCAGGCGAATGCCGTCGAAGGCATTGCCGACCGCGCTGCCGCCAGAAGCCGACAGGCCGACCTGATTGCCCAGAATCTGATTGGCGCTGGCCGATGGCCCCGACAGCACGATGCCGTCCAGGTTGCCAGAGACGATGTTGCCCGCACCACTGCCCGCACCGCCGAGGGTGTTGCCGGCCGATTGCACCAGGATGCCGTAGGGATTGGCCATCGCCGCGGTGCCGGTGCTGTCCAGACCGATCCAGTTGCCCTCGATCCGGTTGGCGGTGGAGCCACCTCCGATGTAGATGCCGACGCCGCTGTTGCCGGAAATGATGTTGCGGTCGGCCGTGCTGCTGCCGCCGATCCGGTTGCCGCTGGTGTTCCAGAGGTTGACGCCCTGCTGGTTGCCAGCGGCATTGCCGAACAGGTCCAGTCCGATCCGGTTGCCGGCGATCACATGGTTGCCGCTGCCCGAAATGTCGATGCCGTCCTGCGAGAAGTTCTGCAGCGCCAGGCCACGAAGGATGCTGCCGTCGGAGCCGGTGTAGAGCTGCAGCCCGTCCGCGCCTGCGCCGAGCAAGCGGCCGTCGATCGCCACCGTCGGCACGCCGCCGGACGAACCGTCGATCGTGATCCTGTCGGTGATCGGCGGCAGCATCGCGTTCAGCAGGATCGTGACCGGCACCCCGCCGTTGGCGAAGGTGATGGTGTCAGCCCCCGGGCTGGCATTGGCCGATTGGATCGCCCAGCGCAAGGTACCCACGGCGCCGTTGTCGCTGTCGCTGCTCACCACATACGCAGCCAGTCGCCCCTCCCAGCGCATCAGCGCTTCGTGCACGGGCGCGGCCAGACTCGTCTCGATGACACCGCGTGTGGCCTCCAGGTCCCAGTCGGCGCCGGCGGCGCTGCCGCCGGTGGCGTCGGTGCTGGCCGCCACGTCGGCGCCGGTCAGCGCCTGCAGCGCCTCGAGCAGCGCCTCGCCCTGCGAGCCCGCGCCGGTGTCGCAGCCGTAGAGCAGCAGATCGCCGTTCTCGGCCAGGGCCTGGCCCCAGGCGCGCAGCGCCGCCTCATGCCGTGCCAGCGTGCCCGCGTCGATCGCGTCGCCGCCGAAGGAGAACTGTCCGGCCGTGCCGTGGCCGACCAGATGCAGCGCCGCCAGCCCCTCCTGTCCGCCACGTGCAGCCAGCAGCTCGCCGATCTGGCTCAGGCCGTCGCGCGACGGATCGGTCACGATGACCTCGAGCGTGCGGGTGCTGTTCTCGTCCTGCCACCACAGGGCGGCCAGCGCCCCGGCGCCCTCGATGCGACCGTCGATGATGACCAGCTCGCGCCGCACGGCCAGCGTCCAGTCCTCGGCCGGGCCGGTCTCGACCGGGGCCTCCGCGGTGGCAACCGACTGCAGCGGCGACGATGCGACCTCCAGCACGCTGCGGCCCAGCCAGGCCCGCCCGTCGGCATCGGTCCAGGCAGCGATCAGTGCGGTCGGCTCGCCATCGTCGGTGGCCGCGGCGCGCAGCGCGGCGCCGTCCTCGTCGGGCTCGACCCAGCGCAGCTGCAGCGGCCGCGACGGATCCAAGGCCTGCGCCTCGGCCAGCAGGCGATCCCAGTCCTCGGCGCGGCGATCGACCAGCAGCCAGCGCGCGCCGCTGTCGGCCTGCGAGGAGGCCACGGTCGACGCCGACGCGACCTGGCGCACATCGGCCACCGGCAGCCCGCCCAGCAGCAGCGCCGCGTCGGCCGAGTACAGCAGACGCGGCTCGAGCTCCTCGAGGCCGGGACGCGGACCGCTGGGCAGCATGGAACAGACAGACCCGGCTCAGCGCAGCACCGCAGGCCGCAGGTCGCGCGTCGGCGTGGCGCCGGAGGTGCCGGACGCCGCCTTCGCATCGCCCCAGTCGGCGACGCAGCGCACGCCGGCGGGAATCGCATGCTCCGGATTGGGCAGCGTCAGCCGCGCGCGGAAGGTGCGGCTGGCCGCATCGACCACCCGGTCGACGCGCTCGACGGTGGCACTGCGCGTCGGTGCGCCGGGATAGTCGGGCTTGAGCGTGAGCGTGTCGCCCGCCTTGAGCCGGCCCATGTCGGCCAGCGGCAGCACCAGCTCGACCCGCAGCGGATCGAGCCGGGCGATGCGCAGGATCGGCTTGTCGTCGACCCGCTCGCCCGGATTCAGGAAGCGCTCGGTGACGATGCCATCGAGCGTGGCGGCCAGCTCGCGCTGCGCGAACTGGGTGCGTGCGGCCTCGGCGTCGCTGGCGGCGGCGCGCTGCTGCTCGCGCACCGCGTCGACGCGGCGCTGCGCCACCTCGGCCTCGGAGCGCGCCTGCTCCAGCGCGACCTCGGAGATGAAGTTCTGCCGGCGCAGATCCTCGGCGCGCGCGAGCTTGCTCAGCGCCAGGTCGGCGGCGGCACGGGCCGCGCGCAGCTCGGCCTGGACCTGCGAACGCGCGGTGGCCGCGCCCAGATTGGCACGCTCGACATCGCGGCGCAGCGTCGCCACCACCATGCCGCGGCGCACCGCGTCGCCGCGCTCGACCTCGACGCTGGCGATCACGCCGACCACCGGCGAGCCGATGTCGACCACCTGCGAGGGCTCGATCAGGCAGGCCAGCGGCGCGGCCGCCGCCAGACCGGACGCGCCCGCCAGGGCTGCAGCCAGCAACAGCGTCGTCATCGATGGCAGCTTGGGTAGATCAGGTGCATTCAGGTTCATCGCCTCACTCCTCCGGCCCGCTCCAGGCCATGCGCTCGGCCTGACGGCGGTCCTGTCGCTGCAGCGCATGGCGGGCCCGGATGCCGTCGAGCTCGTCCAGCCACTGGGCCAGCCGCCACAGCCGCTCGGTCAGGCGCGAGCCGGCCGGTCTGCCGACGAGGGTAATCGCCAGCCAGCGCGGCAAGCGCCGGAACAGCACGCCTTCCGCGCAGCTCAACAGGGTTTCTGCCGATCCCGGATCGCCCTGGCGGGCGCAGCGCCCGACCAGCTGACGCCAGGCGCGCCGACCGAAGTCGTCGGCGCAGGCCAGCACATGCAGGCCGCCCCGCCGGTGGACCGCCGGGTCGAGCGCGATGTCGGTGCCGCGCCCGGCGATCTGGGTGGCCACCGTGATGCGCCCAGGCCGACCGGCCCGCGCGATGACCTCATGCTCGAGCGCGCCCTGCAGCGCATGCAGCACCAGCGGCCGCAGCCCGCGCTCGCGCAGCAGCGCCGCGATCCGCTCCGATTCGGCCACCGAACCGGTGCCGATCAGCACCGCACGCCCGTCCTGCGCCAGGGCCTGCGCCCGCTCGCAGGCGGCCTGCCAGCGCTCGGACGCATCGGCGAACACCCGGATGCCGCCGAGCTGCAGCCGCGAGGGCCGGTGGCGCGGCAGCCTCAGCACCGGCGTGCCGAAGGCCAGCGCCAGATCCAGCCCGACCTCGGACAGCGTGCCGCTGAGACCGCCCAGCAGGTGATAGCGCGAGAACAGCCGCCGGTAGGTGAGCTGCGCCAGCGTCTGCTGCGCATCGGGCAGCGCCAGGCCCTCCTTGAGCGCCAGCAGCGCATGCAGGCCGCAGGACCAGCGCCGCTCCGGCGCGGCACGCCCGGTCAGCGCATCGACCAGCACCACCGCGCCGCCCTGCACCACATAGTCGCGGTCGCGCTGCAGCCGGTGCTGCGCGGTCAGCGCGCGCAGCAGGCCGTCCTCATGCCAGCGGCTGTCCGACCAGGGCCTCGGCAGACAGGCCGCCAGCGCCGGCAGCGCCTGCCGTCCGGCCGGGGTCAGCCTCACCGCTGCGCCATCGACCACGAACTCGATGCCCTGCCGCCAGCCACCGGCCTGCGCCAGCAGCTGACGCAGCACCGGCTCGGGCAGATCCTGAGGTGCAGCCGCGGCCAGCACCAGGGGCACGCGGGCCTCGTCGCAGAGCACGCTGTCGACCTCGTCGATCAGCGCCAGGCACAGGCCGCGCAGGCGCGGCGCCGTGCCGCTGCGCTGCACGCGGGCCTGCCAGGCCAGGCTGCCGTCGGGCCGGCCGAAGTCGACCCGGTCGCGCAGATGGTCGAAGGCCAGCTCGCGCGCGGGCGCATGCACGACATCGCAGGCATAGGCGGCGCGGCGCCCGGCCTCGTCGGTGCCGCTGGCGATCCAGCCGGAGCTCAGCCCGAGCGCCTGGTAGAGCGGCGCGAGCCGGCGGGCATCGCGCTCGGCCAGATAGTCGTTGGCGGTCAGCACATGGACCGGCACGCCGGCCAGCGCCGCACTGGCTGCAGCCAGGAAGGTGGCCACCGTCTTGCCCTCGCCGGTGGCCATCTCGACCAGGCTGCCCTGCAGCATCGCCCAGGCCGCGAGCATCTGCGGCGGATGCGGCATGAAGCCCAGCTCGCGCTGCACCAGCAGGCCGAGCCGGTGCAGCACCTCGGCCATCAGCACCGCCTCGAAGCCCTCGCCGCGCAGGCGGGCGCGCCACTGCGGCGCAGCCAGATCCTCGAGGGCCGCCGTCCCGCCGGCCAGCGCCTGCAAGCGGCGCAGGAACAGCGGTCGTGCGCGCTGCAGGCGCAGCCGCGTGCGCAGCGCCTGCCAGGGCGGCGGCGGCTCGCTGCGCAGCGGATAGGGGCCCCAGACCGGCCCCGGCCGGACCCGGGGCGGGCCACCGCCAGCGGGCGATGCACGCATCGCCCGCTCAGCCGCCCGCGGGCACGTCGACCGCCTCGCCGAAGCGGCCCAGCACCAGGCGCTGCAGCGCCTCCAGCAGCCGGCCGCCCAGCGGGCGCGGACCGTGGTCGAAGCGCACCTTCAGCCGGCCGCCCAGCCGGTCGGCCGCCAGCGCCGGCACCTCCACATCGATCACCGCCACCGGCGCGAGGGTGCGCAGCCCCTCCGCATCGGCCGGATCGACCTCGATGGCGCCGCCGCCGCTGCTGCCCAGCGCGCGCACCGGCAGCCGCAGCGCGGTCTGCGGCAGCACCCCGTCCCAGCGACCGGCCTGCGGCCGCGCGGGCGCCTCCAGCGCCAGCACCTCGACCGCCTGCACGCCGCGCATCAGGTCGGCCACCCGCTCCCCCGGCACCGCGACCCGGGCGATCAGCCGGTCGCCGGCCAGCACATGGCCCAGCACCTCGCCACGGCTGACGATGCGCCCGGCCACCAGCCGCTCCGGCGCGATCCAGCGCAGCTGCCCGGCGCGGCGGCTGGCACTGTCGAGCTGCGCCAGCCGCCGGGACAGCTCGTCTTCCTGCTGCTGCAGCGCCTGCGCACGGGCCTCGGCGCGCGCGGCGCCGGCCGGATGGCGGATCTGCTGCTGCAGCGCCTCGATCTCGAGCGCGATGCGCTGCGCGTGCACCTCGGCCCGCTCGACCTGCAGAGCCGGGCTGTGCAGGCGCAGCAGCGGCGCGCCGGACTCGACCCGCTGCCGGTCGGCCGCCTGCACCGCGACGATCTCGCCGTCGGCAGGCGCGCGCACCAGCGCCTCTTCCGGCATCCAGGCCACCGCCTCGGCCACGGTGGCATGCGGCAGCGGCAGCCACAGCAGCACCGCCAGCAGCGTCGCACCCGGCAGCAGCAGCTGCAGCGCCACCCGCAGCCGACGCCCGCCCAGCTCGGGCGCGCCGGCCAGCCAGCGCATCAGCTGCAGCAGCGGCCGCAGCAGCAGCGTCCAGCCCGAGAGCGCCGCCACCAGCAGCGCCAGCAGGGCCGACACTGGCGCCAGCCACAGCACGACCGACACCGCCACGCCCACGCCGAACAGCCAGGCCAGCGGCGCATGCAGCGCCAGCGCCAGGCGCTGCGCGCGGCCCGGCCGTGCCCGCTGCGGACGCGGCTGGCGCAGCAGCGCGCTGCGCAGCGCCTCCAGCCAGGCCGAACGGCTGCGCGAGGCCAGATTGGGCAGGTCGAGCAGGTCGGCCAGCACATGGTAGCCGTCCATGCGCACCAGCGGATTGGCATTGGCCAGCAAGGTCGATCCGGCCCCGACCAGCGCCAGGGTCAGCGCCAGATCGCGCACCGGCCCGGGCTGGAGCACCGACCAGGCCAGCACGCCGAGCGCCGCCAGCACCAGCTCGATCGCGATGCCGGCCAGCGCGACCGCCGCGCGCTCGCGCCGTCGCGCCAGACCGCTGGCCGCCGAGGCATCCACATACGGCGCCGGCAGCAGATAGATCACCGCGATGCCGACATGGCGCACCTCGGCACCGAAATGCCGCACCGCCAGCGCATGGCCCAGCTCGTGCAGCGCCTTCATCAGCGGATAGACCGCCCAGACGCTGGCCAGGAAGACCGGGCTGGCCAGGCGCTGGCGCACATCGGCCAGCAGCGCCGGCCCCTCCAGCAAGGCCTGGGCGGCGCCCAGCAGCACCAGCAGCAGCGCCGCCAGCAGCAGCAGCGGATGCGCCAGCAGCCGGCCGAGCGGATCCAGCCGCACCAGCCAGCGCCCCGGATCGCCCAGCGGCAGCCGCCAGGACAGCGGATTGATGCGGGCCTGGCGGTGGCGCCGCTCCTCGCGTTCCTGTCCGCGCAGCAGACCGGCCAGATCGGGCAGGCGATCGCACTGCAGCAGGCCCGCGGCATCGAGCCTCGACAGCCATTCGACGATCTCGTGCTGGGTCGGCGGCTGGCGGCCGTTCTCGCCCAGCCACTGCCACAGCTCGCCGATGCTGCGCCGGCCGTCGAAGCGGCCGACGAAGGCCCAGGCCGCCTCGTCGAGCAGATGGTGGCGGCCGGTGAGCGTGTCGGCCAGCAGATGGCGCGCCGCCTCGCCCTCGCCGCGGTGGCGCACCCGCACCGTCGGCCGCAGCCGCGGCACCAGGTCGGCGACCCGGTGCCACAGCGGGCTGTCGATCATCGCTGGAGGCTGCATCGCCGTGTGCCGCCTCAGCCCAGCAGCGTCCACCAGCCGATGCGCAGGCTGTCGGGCAGACGACCCAGCAGCGCCTGCAGCAGCAGCTGCCGCCCGGCACCGATCCGGGCCACGCCCTCGAAGCCGGGACGCAGGCCCGGTGCCGCACCGCTCAGCGCCGCCTCGACCTCGAAGCCGTTGCGCCCCTCGCGGGTCACCGCCACCGGCGTGACCCGGGTCACCGTCAGCGCCAGCGCCTGGCCGGGCCGGGCCGCCACCCGCAGCATGCCGGACGAGCCGACCCGCACCCGGGCGACATCGCGCTCGTCGACCCACAGCACCAGCCGGAAGCCTTCGGCCGGCGCCACCGTCATCAGCACCTCGCCGCGGCGCACCGGCGCGCCCACCGAGCGGCTCAGGTCGCCGTCGACCACCAGACCGTCCATCGGCGCCAGCACCCGGCTGCGCTCCTGATCCTCGCGGGCCTGCTCCAGGCGGGCCCGCGCCTCGTCGACCCGGGCCATCTGCACCACCAGCTGGGCCTGGTCATGACGGGCCAGCGCCTCGCTGACCGCGGTCTCGGCCTGGCTCAGGCTGGCCTCGGCGGCGCGCCGGGCCTGCCGGACCGCCTCGCCGTCGAGGTCGAGCAGCGGCTGGCCCTCGGCGATGCGCACACCCGGGCGCGCATGGACCACCGCGATGAAGCCATCGCGCGGCGCCACCAGCTGGCGCTCGTGCAGCCCGCGCACCTGCGCCGGCGCGACCACCTCGCGCTCGACCGGCAGCAGCGCCAGCGCGCTCAGCAGCGCCAGCGCGCCGATGGCCAGATGCGGACGCAGCGGCCGCAGCCAGGCCGGGCCGTCCGGCAGCGCATCCAGCGCCAGCCGCCGTCGCCCGGCCAGATGCAGCCGCAGCATCGGCGCCAGGAACTGCGCCGCCTGCTCCAGCCGAAGAATCTCCTCGGTGCGGAAGGGCGCGCCCAGGTCGCGCTGCAGCGTCAGCGCGCCGATCACCCGCCCGTCGAGCGCCAGCGGCACGCTGCAGACCGCGCAGGCCCCCAGCACCCGGCCGAGCTGCACATGCGCCAGCCCCGGATGCAGCGGCAGCGCCCGGCGCGAGGGATGGGTCAGCGTGCAGGCGCTGGCCGCGGCCTCCATCATCGCCGCGTGAAGATCGCGCACCAGCTCGCCGGCATCGGCCGGACGCACCAGGTCGGAGACCGCCAGCACCTCGATTTCCGAGCGGCTGCGCCGACGCAGGCCCAGCGCGACCCGGTCGCAGCGCAGGCTGGCGGCCAGATGCAGCACCAGCGCCCGCAGCGGGTCGGTGCCGCGCGGCGCCTGCAGAAAGGCCGCCAGCGTCTCCATCAGCCAGCCGGCGGCGGGCATGGGCAGAGGCAGCCCGTCCTGACCGTTCAGGTCTTTCGGGCCGTTCGGACGGAGAGGATGGGGAGCATTCACCGTCCGGTATTGAAGCGCTCCGGCGGCGCCGCGGTACCGCGATGAAAGCGGAAAAATCCGCTCAGACGCCCAGCAGGTCGGCCAGCCGCGCCAGATCGGGCACGGTCAGATGGTGCAGATGGTCGAGCGCATCCTGCGGCCGGCCGCTGGCCGGCCCGGGCCGGTGCGCGGCATCGCTGCGACGCACCCAGGCGCTGTGCAGCCCGGCCTGGCGGGCGCCCACCACATCCAGCGCCCAGTCGTCGCCGACATGCAGCACCTCGGCCGGCGACACCGCCAGCGCCGCGCAGGCCGCGGCGAAGATGCGCGCATCGGGCTTGGCCACGCCGCAGTCACGCGCGCTGATCACGCCGCGCAGGTGCGGCGTCAGCCCGGTGGCCTCCAGCCCGGCATTGCCGTTGGTCAGGCCGAAGAGCACGAAGCGCCGGCCCAGACGCACCAGCGCCTCGGCCACATCCTCGTACCAGGTCACCTGCTGGCGCGCGGCGAAGAAGACCTCGAAGGCCGGATCGGCCAACCCCGTGTCGTCGCCCGAGGCCGCGAGCGCCTCGCGCAGCGTGATGCGGCGCAGCTCGGTCAGGTCATGCGCCAGATCGGGCCGGCGCCGCGCCACCTCCTGGCGCAGTGCCACCATGCGCTCGACGCCGAAGGCCGCGGCGGTGGCCGGCGCCTGCGCGCGCAGCCAGTCGTGCAGCATCTGTTCGGCACGCACCAGCGTCGGCCCGACCGGCCAGAGCGTGTCGTCGAGATCGAGCGTGAGCACCCGGATCGGGCCGGCAGCGCCCGGCGGCAGGGAGGAGAAGGCTGGACAGTCGATCGACATCATGAACAGGGAAGACGGCACGGCCCCGCAGTGTCGCCGAGTGGGCGAGAATCCGCCCCGCCATGCGATATGCCCCCGAACCCGAACACCGTCACGGCCGTGCCACCCGCACCGGCGTGCTGCTCGTCAACCTCGGCACGCCGGATGCGCCGACCGCGCCGGCGGTGCGGCGCTACCTGGCGCAGTTCCTGTCCGACCCTCGGGTGGTCGAGATCCCGGCGGCGCTGTGGAAGCCGATCCTGCACGGCATCATCCTGCGGGTCAGGCCGGCGAAGTCGGCCGCCAAGTACGCCAGCATCTGGACGCCCGAAGGCTCGCCGCTGGCGGTCTGGACCCGTCGCCAGGCCGAGGAACTGCAGCGCCTGGCCGATGCCGCCGGCGAGGTGCTGACAGTGCGCCATGCGATGCGCTACGGCCAGCCCTCGATCGCCACCGGGCTCGACGCGCTGAAGGCCGAGGGCTGCGAGCGCATCCTGGTCGTGCCGATGTATCCGCAGTACTCCGGCACCACCACCGCCAGCGTGATGGACGACGTGCACCGCTGGCAGCTGGTGCAGCGCACGCTGCCCGAGATCCGCTGGGTGCGCCAGCATCATGACGAACCGGCCTACATCGACGCGCTGGCCGCACGGGTGCGCGACCACTGGGCGCGCGAGGGCCGCGGCGACCACCTGCTGCTGAGCTTCCACGGGGTTCCTGAGCGCACGCTGCACCTGGGCGACCCTTACCACTGCCAGTGCTACAAGACCCGGCGCCTGCTGGCCGAGCGCCTGGGCCTGACGGCGGATCAGGTCTCGCTGAGCTTCCAGAGCCGTTTCGGCAAGGCCAAGTGGCTCGAGCCCTACACCGAGCCGACGCTGCAGGCGCTGGCGAAGAAGGGCGTCAGGCACCTGCAGGTCTTCTGCCCCGGCTTCGCCGCCGACTGCCTGGAGACGCTCGAGGAAATCGCCATCGAGGGCTCGCATGTGTTCCTGCAGGCCGGCGGCCAGCGCTTCGAGCACATTCCCTGCCTGAACGACCATCCGGCATGGATCGCCGCGCTGCACGCGATCGTGCGGCGCCACAGCGCCGGCTGGCCGCTGCAGCCCGCGGAGCTGCCGCGCGCGGCCGAACGCGAGGCGCAGCGGCTGCAGGCACTGGCGCTGGGCGCAAAGCAGTAGGCGACAGCAGAGCCGCCCCGCGATCACGGGGCGTTCAGCCCTGCGGAAGAAACCTCTTCTTACAATCGCGGCCCATGCGCCGCCCCACCCTGCTGCCCTCGCTCGACTCGGCCCACTCGGCCCGCCGGATCGCCCCGATCTGTCTGACGCTGCTGCTGACGCTGCCGCTGACCGCCTGCCTGGAGCGAGAGGGCGAGCTGGCCCTGGCACCGGCCCCGATGCCGACATCGACCTCGACGCCGCTGAACACCGCACCGGGGCCGGACGTCGCGCGGCCGACCGGCTCCTTCGCACGCATCATCACCCTGGACGGCCTGCCGCCCCAGGCGCTGCGGCCGCAGGCCGGCGAGACCGATGCCGCCTCGACCGGCACCGAGCACCGTCCGCTGGCGGCTGCGGCCGGCGGCGGATGCAGCTGCGGTCTGCGCCACGCCCAGGCCGGCAGCGTCGGCCGCTGGCATCTGATCAGCGAAGAACAGCTGCCCTGACCGTTGTTCAGGCAGGCGGCGCAGAGGCGCGGCTCAGGCCACCGGCCCCTGCTCCGGCGTCTCGCCAGAGGATGAAGCCGAGGGCGCCGCTGCCGGCGGCGCCAGCAGCCAGGCCGGCAGCACCGGCACCGGCGAGCGCTGCGGCGGCGCGGCCTGCGGCTCGGCGGCTGTCTCGGTCTCGCCGCCGGCACGGCCTTCATCGAAGATCGAATCCAGCGCCTGCGCGATGTCGCGGAAGACCGACAGGTCCATGCCGGGCGCGCGCATCAGCGCAGGAGGCGCCGCGACCGGTGCTGGCGCGGCGGCCGGCGCCGGCTCGTCCTCCAGCGGCAGGGCCAGCTGGCGCAGCGCGCAGCCGGCGACCAGCTCGCGCACCGACTGCACCGCCACGCCGGCCTGCTGCGCCAGCGCCCGCCCGTCGGGCTGCGTGCTCAGCAGCGCCGCGCCGCGCAGCCGCGCCAGCACCACCAGCTGGCGCCGCTCCAGGCTGGCCGCCTTCAGGGCCACCGCCAGCGCGGCGCCCTCGCCGGCCAGCCGGGCCTGCTCGCGCGCGGCCCGCTCGTCGAAGGGCAGCACCTCGACCACCCGGTGCGCATGCAGCGTGCGCCAGGCGCCCTCGCCGGCCCGGCCGGTGTCGGTCAGCACCTCGGCCAGCACGGTGGCCGGCACCAGCAGCGTGCCGCGCTGCTGGTCGATCTGGTCCAGCCAGGCAGAACGGCTCGCCACCGGACGGTGCTCGGCATCGTCATGCTGGCCCAGCAGCCAGGTCAGGGCATCGGCGTCGGTGAGATAGCGCATCGGGATCATCGGTCGGAGCAGGCATGAATGCAGCAGGCCCGCACGGCGTGATGTCGTGCGGGCCTGCAGGGGCGTCATGGTAACGCCCCGGGAGAATCCACCGAAGCGGCGGCGCGGGAATCAGCCCTGGCGGCGCAGCATCTTCACCAGGCGCGGCAGCACCAGCACCGAGACGATCACCGCCAGCAGCGTGGCCGACATCGGCCGCTCGACCAGCACGCTCCAGCGGCCCTCGCCGATCGACAGCGCGTTGCGCAGCTGGGCTTCGGCCAGCGGGCCCAGGATCATGCCGACCACCACCGGTGCGGTCGGGAAGCCGAAGCGGCGCATCACCACGCCCAGCAGGCCGATCGCGAACATCAGGAACAGGTCGAACGCGCTCTGGCGCATGCCGTAGACCCCGACGGTGGCGAAGATCAGGATGCCCGCATAGAGCGGCGGCTTCGGAATGCGCAGCAGGCGCACCCACAGCCCGACCATCGGCAGGTTCAGGATCAGCAGCATCACGTTGCCGATGTACAGCGACGCGATCAGCGCCCAGACCAGCGCGGCATTGGTGTCGAAGAGCTGCGGACCCGGATTGATGCCGTAGTTCTGGAACGCGCCCAGCAGGATCGCGGTGGTGTTGGAGGTCGGAATGCCCAGCGTCAGCAGCGGGATCAGCGTCGCGGTGATCGCGGCGTTGTTCGCGGCCTCGGGGCCGGCCACGCCTTCGACCGCGCCGGTGGTGCCGAACTCTTCCTTGTGCTTGGAGAGCTTCTTCTCGGTCGCGTAGCTCAGGAAGGTCGGGATCTCGCTGCCGCCGGCCGGAATCGTGCCGAACGGGAAGCCGATGAAGGTCGCGCGCAGCCAGGCCGGCCAGGAGCGGCGCCACTCGTCGCGGGTCATGTGGACGCGGCTCATGCGGTTGTAGCTCTCGACCTCGCGGCCCTGGTAGAGCACCGCGTAGAGCACCTCGGCCACCGCGAACAGGCCGACCGCGACCAGCACCACCTCCAGGCCGTCCATCAGCTCGGGCACGCCGCCGGTGTAGCGCGCCTGGGCCGAGATCTGGTCGATGCCCACCAGGCCCATCGCCAGGCCCACGCCCAGCGCGGTCAGCCCGCGCAGCGTGCTCTGGCCGAGCACCGCGCTCACGGTGCAGAAGGCCAGCAGCATCAGCATGAAGTATTCGGGCGGGCCGAGCTTGACCGCATGCTCGGCCACCAGCGGCGCGAACATCGTCACCAGCACGGTGGCGATGGTGCCGGCGACGAAGGAGCCGATCGCCGCGGTGGCCAGCGCGGCGCCCGCGCGGCCGCTCTTGGCCATCTTGTTGCCTTCGAGCGCGGTCACCATCGAGCCGGCCTCGCCGGGCGTGTTGAGCAGGATCGAGGTGGTCGAGCCGCCGTACATCGCGCCGTAGTAGATGCCGGCGAAGAAGATCATCGAGGCGGTCGGATCCACCTTCAGCGTGATCGGCAGCAGCATCGCCACCGCGGTGGCCGGGCCGATGCCGGGCAGCACGCCCACCGCCGTGCCCAGCGTGCAGCCCACCAGGGCCCACAGCAGATTGACCGGCGTGCCGGCCGTCATGAAACCGTTCAGCAGCTGCTGCCAGAGATCGAGGTTGCCCATGTCAGATCCATCCCGTCTGGGTCAGGCCGGGAAGGCTGATCGCCAGGCCCTTGGTGAACATCCAGAAGACCGGCGAGGCGATCGCCAGCCCGACCAGCGCGTCGGTGATCCAGGCGCGTGCGCCGCCGACGGCGCTGCCCTGCGAGCGCCGGAAGCCCTGCACCGCCAGCAGGTAGCACAGCGCGCAGCTCAGGATGAAGCCGATCGTGGTGATCAGCGAGGCATTGAGCAGGATGCCGGCGGCGACCCAGACGAAGCTGCGCCAGTCGCCCTGCTCGGCACCGTCGACCTCGTCGAGATCGCGGAATCCTCCGGTCAGCGCCTCGCGCAGCATGAACACGCCGCACAGCCCCAGCAGCACGCTCACCACCCACGGCAGGAAATTCGGCCCGACGCCGGCATAGCCGGCATCGGCGGAGATCGACGCCGCCCCCCAGGCCAGCCATGCGGCCACGGCGAGCGTGCCCAGGCCGACCAGGACCTGCGGCATCGGAGAAACGGAAGCCGGCATCTGCCCGGCCGCGGGCGCAGACACGGGCCCGGAGGACGTCGCGCTCATCAGACCATTCCCGCCTTGACCATCGTGGCGCGCAGCGAGGCGAACTCGCGCTCGACGAACTCGTCGAAGGCCGGGCCGGCCAGCCAGGCGTCGGTCCAGCCGTTGCGCTCCATGGCCTCGGCCCAGGCCTTGGACTTGACCGCCTTCTGCAGCATCGCGGTCAGCGCCTTGCGCTGATCGGGCGTGATGCCGGGCGCGGCATAGACGCCGCGCCAGTTGCCGATCTCGACATCGAAGCCCTGCTCCTTCATCGTCGGGATGTTCGGGGCGTTCTTCAGGCGGGTGGCCGAGGTCACGCCGATCGGGCGCATCTTGCCGGACTCGATGTACTGCTGGAACTCGCTGTAGCCGCTGCCGCCGACCGAGACATTGCCGCCCAGGATGGCCGCGGTGGCCTCGCCGCCGCCGCGGAAGGGCACATAGTTGATCTTCGCCGCGTCCAGGCCGGTGGCGCGCGCCAGCATCGCCGCGGCGATGTGCTCGGTCGATCCGCGCGAGCCGCCGCCCCACTTGACGCTGCCCATGTCCTTCTTCATCGCCTCGACCACATCCTTCATCGACTTGAAGGGCGAGTCCGCCGGCACGACAAAGACGTTGTATTCGCTGGTCAGGCGCGCCACCGGGGTCGCCGCGGTCAGCGACACCGGCGGCTTGCCGGTGATGATGCCGCCGATCATCACCGCGCCCATCACCATCAGCGCGTTCGGATCGCCCTTGCTGGCGTTGACGAACTGCGCCAGACCGATCGCGCCCGCCGCACCGCCCTTGTTGTCGAACTGCACCGAGGCGGCCGCACCGGCATCCTGCAGCGCCTTGCCCAGCGCCCGGCCGGTGGTGTCCCAGCCGCCGCCCGGATTGGCGGGAATCATCATCTTCAGGTTGGCATTGGCCAGCGCGGGCAGCGGCAGCGCACCGGCAGCGGCCAGCGCGGCCAGCGACTTCAGGAAGGTGTCTCGACGCATGGGACCAGTCTCCAGGAGGGTTTTCGATGGAAAGGGGGACAGCGCCGATGCTCCTGTCGGCGGCTGTCAAACGGCTGTCCACGACCCTAGGGGAAACGCCAAGCACCACGGCGGCTGCGCGCCCGCGCCGATGGCGCTAGGCTTCGCGCCCATGAAACTGCTGCTGGTGGAAGACAACCCGACGATCCAGACGACCCTGCGCCGCGCCTTCGAGCGCCGCGGCATGCAGGTGATCGGCTGCGAGGATGGCGCACGCGCGCTCGACCGCTGGGAGGCCTCGATGCCCGATGTGGTGCTGCTCGACCTGAGCCTGCCGGGGCTGGACGGGCTGGAGGTGCTCTCTCGCGCCCGTGCCGCCGGGCTGCGCACGCCGGTGATGATCCTGACCGCGCGCGGCACGGTCGGCGACCGCATCCTGGGCCTGAACACCGGCGCCGACGACTATCTGGCCAAGCCCTTCGACCTGGACGAGCTGGAGGCGCGCATCCGCGCGCTGGCACGCCGGGCGGCGCCGACCCTGCCCGGCGCCAGCGCGCAGGCGCCCACCTTCTGCGGTCTGCGCATCGACGCCGAGAGCGGCGCGATCTGCCATGACGACCGGCCGATGGACCTGACCGCGCGCGAGCTGGCGCTGCTGCGCGCGCTGCTGGCGCGGCCCGGCCAGGCGGTGGCCAAGGAGCGGCTGTTCGAGCTGGTCTTTCCCGGCGAGCGCGAGGTGCAGACCGAGGCGATCGAGGTGGTGGTCTACCGGCTGCGCAAGAAGCTGGCGCAGACCGGCGTGCAGCTGGTGACGCTGCGCGGCCTGGGCTATCTGCTCAAGGCCGCACCGGCACCGGCATGAGCACGGCCGCCCCGGGACCGCTGGCGCGGCTGCGCCAGCGCCTGGCCCACCGCATCGCGCACCTGTCGCTGCGCGCCGAGCTGCTGGCGGGCATCCTGCTGCCGGTCACGGTGCTGGTGGTGATCCACACCGTCAGCCTCTACCGCGAGGCGAGCGAGGCCGCCGGCATCGCCTACGACCGCACGCTGCTGGCCTCGGCCAAGGCCATCGGCGAGCGGCTGGAGGTGCGCGCAGGCAGCGGCGGAGCGCAGGTCGCGGCCGACGTGCCCTACTCGGCGCTGGAGGCCTTCGAGGCGGACAACCGCAGCCGCATGTTCTTCCGCGTCAGCGGCTTTGCCGGCGAGATGGTCAGCGGCTTCGAGGACCTGCCGCGCTGGGACGGCCGCATCCCGCAGCGCAGCGTCTATGCCGCGCTGGTCGACTTCCATGATGCCGAGTACCGTGGCATGCCGGTGCGCATGGCGGTGCTGCTGCAGCCGGTGGCGGGCCAGGCCGGCCAGGGCATGGCCACCATCCAGGTGGCCGAGACGCTGGAGCTGCGCCACACGCTGGCGCGGCAGATCCTGATCGGCACGCTGTGGCGCCAGGCGGCGCTGGTGGCGGTGATCGCGCTGGTGGTGGTCTGGGTGGTGCAGCACGCCACCCGGCCGGTGCGCCGGCTCAGCGAGGAGATCGCCCGCCGCGCCGAGGACGACCTGACCCCGCTGGCGACCGAGGAGGCTCCGCGCGAGCTGCGCCCGCTGGTGGAGGCCACCAACGCGATGATGGACCGCAGCGCGCGGCTGCTCGAGCACCAGAAGCGCTTCGTGCGCGATGCCGCGCACCAGCTGCGCACGCCGCTGGCGGTGCTGAAGGTGCAGGTGCAGTCGGCCCGGCGTGGCGACACCGACAGCGCCACCGCGCTGGCCGAGATCGAGCACACCGTCGACCGCGCCACCGGCCTGGCCAACCAGATGCTCGCGCTGGCCAAGGTCGAGCAGCTGCGCCAGCAGGGCCAGCCGCCGCTGGCCGACTGGGAGGCGCTGGTGCGCGATGTCGCGCTGGACCTGGCCGCGCTGGCCGCCGAGCGCGATCTGGACTTCTCGGTCGAGACGGTGCCGGCCACGGTGCGCGGCCACGAGTGGGCGCTGCGCGAGCTGGCCCGCAACCTGCTGCACAACGCGATCAAGTGCTCGGCGCCGGGCGGCATGCTGGCGGTGACGATGCACCGCGACGGCCACCACGCCGCGCTGACGATCGCCGACAGCGGCCCCGGCATCGCCGAGCCGCTGCGCGAGCGCCTGTTCCGGCCCTTCGCCGCCGGCCCCGAGCGCGGCGACCTGAGCGGCGGCTCCGGCCTGGGCCTGGCGATCTGCCGCGACATCGTCGACTCGCTCGGCGGCACGCTGGTGCTGGACAACCGCATCCGCTGCTCCCGCATCACCGGGCTGGATGCCACGGTGCGCCTGCCGCTGGCAGGGCCTGCCAACCCGGCCGGGCCCGGCGCGGTGCATCATTCAACCTCCTGAGTTCGATTTCCCGAGCCGTCTGCCCGACACGATGAGCCGATCCGCCCGATCTTCCTCCCCCGCACCCGCTGCCGGCAGCCCGGCCGGCCAGCGCCTCGACAAGTGGCTCTGGGCCGCCCGCTTCTTCAAGACCCGCTCGCTGGCGGTCGACGAGATCGAGCGCGGCCGGGTGCGCGTCAACGGCCAGGATGCCAAGCCTTCGCGCGAGGTGCGCGCCGGCGACCGCGTCTCGGTGCGCCAGGGCGACTGTCCGACGCCGCGCGAGGTCGAGGTGCTCGGCCTGTCGGCGGTGCGCGGCCCGGCGCCGCAGGCGCAGCGGCTCTACCGCGAGACGCCCGAGAGCGTGCTGGCCCAGGCCGAGTGGCGCGAACGGCGCCACTACGCCGCCGACCCGGCGCTGAGCATCCAGCAGGGTCGGCCGACCAAGGCCGACCGGCGTCAGCTCGCCGACTGGCAGCGCTGGAGCGTGTCGGTCGACGACCTCGCCTGAGCCTCCGGGCGCACGCCGGCCAGGCGGGCGGCGGTGTCCCCGGAGGTGTCGCCCGGCGCCGGCTGCCCGGGCGAGCGCTCGTGCCGATGATCCGCCGAGGCGTGCAGCCGCACCCGCCGGGCCTGCAGCAGGCCCTCGGCCGACAGCGTGCCCTCGATCTCGATCCGCCGGCCCTCGGCCACCAGCGTCGCCAGCAGGTCGGTCGAGGCACGCGCCGGATCGCGCCAGTGGGTGGACTCGCTCCAGCTCACCGCGATCTCGCGCACGCCGCCGTCCTCGGTCGTCTGCTGCAGCGTCAGCCGGCGCGCCTGCACATCGAAGGACAGGATGCGGCCCTGGCGGGTGATCTGCGCGGTGCCGTCTCGCGGCTCCTTCAGACAGCGCACCCGATCAGCCACGATGCCGCGCGATCCGACGCTGCCGGTCACCTCGACATGCAGGCCGTCGACCAGCGTCGCGGTGGCCGCGGCGGCGGTGCAGTCGCCGAGGTCCAGCACGGTGGCCGAGGTCAGCGTGACCCGGGTGTCGCGCACCCGGAAGCTGGCCGGACTGTCGGCGGTGGCGGCCGACCAGTCCGACAGCGTGCCCACCAGCAGCGCCGAGCCGGTGGTGGCGACCGCCTCGATCGAGACCGCCTGCCAGCGCAGCGCGTCGCTGCTGCGCAGCGCCACCACCCGGGCATGCAGCCCGTCGGCCGGCAGCAGCGTGGCCGGCTTCAGCACGGTGGCGGCGTCGACCTCCATCGTGATGCCGTCGATCGTCAGGCTGCGCCCGCTCCAGCCGGCGATCAGGCCGGCGCGCTCGATGCGCGATCCGGCCGCCACCAGCGTCGAAGCCGCATCGACCTGCATGCGCGAAGCCCGCAGCACCAGCGTCGCGGCATCGAAGTCGGCCGGGGGCGCATGCAGCGTCAGCATCTGGCCGGCCTGCGCCTGCTCGCCGGCCGGCAGCCAGACGGTGAGCGCGCCGATGCGGACCTGCTGGCGCGAGGTACCGGCACGATCGGCCAGGACCTCGCTCACCGGCGCGACCAGACGCAGCGTGTCCGGCGAGGCTGGGGTGTCGATGCGGGTGGCCAGCAGCCGGCGCGTGCTGCCCGGCGCGCCGGTCACGATCGCATGCAGCTCGACCGCCTCGCCCAGGGCGATGTCGGCCGCGCTGCGCCAGCGCTCGCCCAGCACGGTGATCGGGCCGCGGGTCGGATCGGCATTGATCACCACCGTCTGGCCGAGCACGCCCAGCGTGTCAGCGGTGCGCTCGCTCACCCGGCCGACCAGCGAGGGTCGCACCTCGATGCGGCCCAGCACCTCGGTGCCGGCGGCATCGGTCGAATACTCCAGCACCACCCGCTGGCCGAGGAGCATCTCGGCGCTGTCGCGCCCGCCGTCGGCGCGCTCGCGCTCGACCCGCGCGGCGCTGTCGTCCCTGCGCACCCCGTCGACGACGACGCTGCCGAAGCCCGACACCGTGCCCACGCTCTGCGACAGCAGCACCGGGCTGCCGGTGCCGTTGCTGCCGACGCCGCTGCCGCCGCAGCCGCCCAGCAGCCCCGCGCCCAGTCCGATCAGACCCAGACCGGCCGCCCGGCCGAACAGCCGCCGGCGTTCGGGCTGGAATTCAGCGGCGCGGTCGCGCTCGACCCGCGTCGTTGTCGTCATCGGCATCCTCCATGTCGGTGAAGTAGTAGACCCCGAAGCGCATGCGCGCGACCGGCGCGGCCTCTGCGGACGCTGCGGCGTCGCGGTCACGGTCGAGCCGCTGCTCGGCCTCGAGCACCATGCGCTCGAGCGCCTCGGCCCAGATCGCGCGGGCCAGCGCGCCCAGCTCGACGGCGGCCTGCGGCGACAGGCCCTCGGCGAAGACACTCTGCTCGAGCAGGCGCCGTCCCGGCCGGTCGCAGCCCAGGTTGTGCACCGCCGCGGCCAGATGGTCGGCGACATTGACCGCCATCGCCTGCGCGGCCGCCGGGTCGCGGCCCGGCAGCACGAAGCGATCGCTCAGGCGCAGCACCTCCTCGCCCTCGACCCGCACCAGGCCCAGGCGCTGCAGCTCCTCGAGCAGGGTGCGCGGATGCACGTCGCTGCAGACCTCGCGCGCGAGCGACTCGAAGCTGGGCGCCGGCCCCTGGCGCGGCAGGCGGGTCCGGGCCCGGCCCTCGGCATCGCGGCAGGACAGATCGGTGATCCAGCGGGTGAACAGCATCGCCGCGGGGGTGGGCGCCAGCGCCGGCCGGCCCGGCAGCTCGGTCTGCATCTGGCGCACATCCTTGCGGTGCACGCCCGTCAGCACGCTCAGCGCCGAATCGGTGACCCGCTGGCCGCGGCGCTCCAGCTCGCGGCGGCCCTCGTCGAGATAGACCTGCTTGAGCGTGCGCGTGAGCGCGCCCAGCGGCACGCCATGCCCGAGCAGCCAGCGCACCATCGGCGCGAGCATGACCGCCGCATCGGCCAGCACGGCGGCGGCCGGGTCGTCGACGGCATCGGGGTCGGGGGGAGAAAGACTCATGATCAGCGTGACAGTTTGCATGAAACCGCGACGCACCCGTGACCGTGCCGCCCGGTGCCGCCCTGTCGTGCCGATGCAGCAGCCTCTTGAAGCCCCTGGAGCCGACCCCATGTCGCACCGGGATGCCGCCGCAGCGGCCAAGGAAGAGACCATGTCCGACACCCAGAACACCCCGCCCTTTCCCGACACCGAACCGGCCTCGATGAACGGCGCAGCCGCCCCGGCCGACACCAGCGAGGCCCTGGCCCGCGTGGCCGAGCTCGAGGCGAAGAATGTCGAGCTGGCCGACGCCTATCTGCGCGCCAAGGCCGAGATGGAGAACATCCGCCGCCGCGCCGACGAGGAAGTCGCCAAGTCGCGCAAGTTCGCGGTCGAGTCCTTCGCCGAGAGCCTGCTGCCGGTCTGCGACAGCCTGCATGCGGCCATCGCCGCGCAGAGCGCCGGCCAGGGCACGCCCGAGCAGCTGCTCGAGGGCGTGCAGGCCACGCTGCGCCAGCTCTCGCAGGCGCTCGAGCGCAACAAGGTGGTCGAGGTCAATCCGCCGGCCGGCACGAAGTTCGATCCGCACCAGCATCAGGCCATCAGCATGGTGCCGGCCGATCAGGACCCCAACACCGTGGTGAGCGTGCTGCAGAAGGGCTACCTGATCGCCGAGCGCGTGCTGCGCCCGGCGCTGGTGATGGTGGCCGCGCCGAAGTGACGCCACCGCCCGGTCACCCCTGAACAGACCCTGTCCCAGACACAGAAAAGCGCGCGACCGGCAAGCAGGGCCCTTGAAACCCGCCGGTCCATCCGCAGATCAGCAGCAACCAGACAATTTCCCCGGAGTCAGCAACACCATGGGCAAGATCATCGGCATCGACCTCGGCACCACCAACTCGTGCGTGGCCATCATGGAAGGCAACACCACGAAGGTGATCGAGAACTCGGAAGGCGCGCGCACCACGCCCTCCATCATCGCCTACCAGGAAGACGGCGAGATCCTCGTCGGCGCCTCGGCCAAGCGCCAGGCGGTCACCAACCCGAAGAACACGCTGTACGCGGTCAAGCGCCTGATCGGTCGCAAGTTCACCGAGAAGGAAGTCCAGAAGGACATCGACCTGATGCCCTACACCATCACGGCCGCCGACAACGGCGACGCGTGGGTGTCGGTGCGCGGCAACAAGCTCGCGCCCCCGCAGGTCTCGGCCGAAGTGCTGCGCAAGATGAAGAAGACCGCCGAGGACTACCTCGGCGAGCCGGTGACCGAAGCGGTCATCACCGTGCCGGCCTACTTCAACGACGCGCAGCGCCAGGCGACCAAGGACGCCGGCCGCATCGCCGGCCTGGATGTCAAGCGCATCATCAACGAGCCCACCGCCGCGGCGCTGGCCTTCGGCCTGGACAAGGGCGGCAAGGGCGACCGCAAGATCGCCGTCTATGACCTGGGCGGCGGCACCTTCGACGTCTCGATCATCGAGATCGCCGACGTCGACGGCGAGATGCAGTTCGAGGTGCTGTCGACCAACGGCGACACCTTCCTGGGCGGCGAGGACTTCGACCAGCGCATCATCGACTACATCATCGGCGAGTTCCGCAAGGAGCAGGGCGTCGACCTGACCAAGGACGTGCTGGCCCTGCAGCGCCTGAAGGAAGCCGCCGAGAAGGCCAAGATCGAGCTGTCGTCGTCGACCGCCACCGACGTCAACCTGCCCTACATCACCGCCGACGCCACCGGCCCGAAGCACCTGAACATCAAGCTGACCCGCGCCAAGCTGGAGTCGCTGGTGGAGGAGCTGATCGAGCGCACCATCGCGCCGTGCCGCACCGCGATCAAGGACGCCGGCGTCTCGGTCGGCTCGATCGACGACGTCATCCTGGTCGGCGGCATGAGCCGCATGCCCAAGGTGCAGGAGAAGGTCAAGGAGTTCTTCGGCAAGGAGCCGCGCAAGGACGTCAACCCGGATGAGGCGGTGGCCGTCGGCGCCGCGATCCAGGGCCAGGTCCTGGGCGGCGAGCGCACCGACGTGCTGCTGCTCGACGTCACCCCGCTGTCCCTGGGCATCGAGACCCTGGGCGGCGTGATGACGAAGATGATCAAGAAGAACACCACCATCCCGACCAAGTTCGCGCAGACCTTCTCGACCGCCGACGACAACCAGCCGGCGGTGACGATCAAGGTCTTCCAGGGCGAGCGCGAGATGGCCGGCGGCAACAAGCTGCTGGGCGAGTTCAATCTGGAAGGCATCCCGCCGTCGCCGCGCGGCGTGCCGCAGATCGAGGTCTCCTTCGACATCGATGCCAACGGCATCCTGCATGTCGGCGCCAAGGACAAGGGCACCGGCAAGGAGAACAAGATCACCATCAAGGCGAACTCGGGCCTGTCGGAGGACGAGATCCAGAAGATGGTGCGCGATGCCGAGGTCAACGCCGCCGAGGACAAGAAGAAGCTCGAGCTGATCCAGGCCCGCAACCAGGGTGACGCGATGGTGCACTCGGTGCGCAAGTCGCTGACCGAGTACGGCGACAAGATCGAGGCGGCCGAGAAGACCGCGATCGAGGCCGCGATCAAGGAGGTCGAGGAAGCGATCAAGGGCGACGACAAGGACGCCATCGAGGCCAGGACCAACGCGCTGATGACCGTGAGCCAGAAGCTCGGCGAGAAGATGTACGCCGACATGCAGGCCCAGCAGGCCGCCGCGGGCGCAGCTGCCGGTGCAGCCGGCGCCGGTGCGGCCGGTGCCGGCGAGGCCCCGAAGAACGACCCGAAGGATGCGGACGTCGTCGACGCCGAGTTCAAGGAAGTCAAGAAGTGATGGCGCCGGACGCGCGCCGCGGCGGGGCCTGAACCCGGCTGCGCCCGCGTCCGCCGTGCCTGTCGCCGCGCTCGAGTCGCCGGCCCTTCGCGGGCCGGTGCCGCTCGGCGCGGCGTTCCTGTTTCACCGCTGTCGCAATCCGGACCACTTCCATGGCAAAGCGTGACTACTACGAAGTCCTTGGCCTCGCCAAGGGCGCGAGCGAAGACGACATCAAGAAGGCCTATCGCAAGCTGGCGATGAAATACCACCCTGACCGCAACCAGGGTGAAGGCGCGAAGGTGGCCGAGGAGAAATTCAAGGAGGCCAAGGAGGCCTACGAGATGCTCTCCGACCCGCAGAAGCGCCAGGCCTACGACCAGTTCGGCCATGCCGGCGTCGACCCGAACGCGGGCGGCTTCCGTCCGGGCGGCCCGGAGGGCTTCGGCAACGGCGGCTTCGCCGAGGCCTTCGGCGACATCTTCGGCGACATCTTCGGCCAGGGCGGCGGTGGCCGCCGAGGCGGCGGCCAGCAGGTCTACCGCGGCGCGGACCTGTCCTACGCGATGGAGATCACGCTCGAGGAGGCGGCCCTGGGCAAGGAGGCGCAGATCCGCATCCCGTCCTGGGAGGACTGCGACACCTGCCACGGCAGCGGCGCCAAGCCCGGCACCAGCGCCAAGACCTGCACCACCTGCCATGGCTCGGGCACGGTGCATCTGCGCCAGGGCTTCTTCAGCATCCAGCAGACCTGCCCGCACTGCCACGGCAGCGGCAAGATCATTCCCGAGCCCTGCACCACCTGCGGCGGCAAGGGCCGGATCCAGAAGCACAAGACGCTCGAGGTCAAGATCCCGGCCGGCATCAACGAAGGCCAGCGCATCGCGCTGCGCGGCCACGGCGAGCCCGGCACGCATGGCGGCCCGGCCGGCGATCTGTATGTCGAGATCCGCATCAAGCAGCACGACATCTTCGAGCGCGACGGCGACGACCTGCACTGCACCGTGCCGGTCAGCATCATCACCGCGTCGCTCGGCGGCACGGTCGCGGTGCCGACGCTCGGCGGCGAGGCCGAGATCGAGCTGCCCGAGGGCACCCAGCACGGCAAGACCTTCCGGCTGCGCGGCAAGGGCGTCAAGGGCATCCGTTCGAACTATCCCGGCGACCTGTACTGCCACATCCAGGTCGAGATTCCGGTCAAGCTCACCGAGCACCAGCGCAAGCTGCTCAAGGATCTCGACGAATCGCTGAAGAAGGGCGGCGACAAGCACTCGCCGAACGCCAAGAGCTGGACGGATCGGGTCAAGGACCTGTTCAAGTAAGGCCTCTCGCAGGCCGATCGGCGATCATCCCCAGGCGTGCCACGATCTGGCACGCCTTTTTTCATGGCTGACGACGACGTGATGCCAATCCTGGAAGGATGTCCCGATGCCCTGCGTGCCCGTGCCCCTCGTTCCCCAGATGCCGGCCCTGCCCGCGCTGCCCGCCGCCGCCACCGGCGACCTGATCCGTCAGATGACCGAAATGACCTTCTCGGTGCCCTTCGTCGTCAACCATCGGCTGACGCGCATGGCACTGGCCGGCCCGAACCCGTCGGCGCGCGACCGCCAGGAATTCATGACGATGGGGCTGGAGAAGGTCACCGCCTTCCAGCAGTCCTGGCTGGCGATGATGTGGGCGGGCGCGAGCATCTCGCAGGACCTGATGGCCGCCGGCCTGGGCTGGTGGCTGGCGCCATGGGCGGCAGCGCCGGCCAGCCGGGCGATGGAGGTGATGCACCATGCGCCGATGAAGGTCGCCAGCGCCGGGCTGAAGCCGGTCAGCCGGCGTGCCGGCGCCAACGCGCGCCGGCTCTCGCGCAGCACGGCACAGCCCTGATCAGTCCCGCGCCGGCTCGCCGAGCCAGTCGGCGAGCACCGCCGCGCCGTCCTGCCCGAGCACCGGCGGCGCGCTGCGGTAGACCGGCGGCGTGGCCGACAGCCGGATCGGGCTGGCCACGCCCGGCACGCTGCCCGCCACCGGGTGCGGCAGATCGACCCGCAGCCCGCGCGCGACGACCTGCGGATCGGCGAACACCTCGTCGAGCCGGTTGACCGGCCCGCAGGGCACCGCCTTCGACTCCAGCGCCGCGATCCATTCGCGCGTCGTGCGCATCACGGTCGCCTGGCGCAGCAGCGGGATCAGCACCGCGCGGTGCGCCACCCGCGCCGCGTTGGTCGCGAAGCGCTCGTCGCTCGCCCACTCGGCATGGCCGGCGACGTCGCAGAAGCGCGCGAACTGGCCATCGTTGCCGATCGCCAGGATCATGTCGCCGTCCGCAGTCGGGAAGTCCTGGTAGGGCACGATGTTGGGGTGCGCATTGCCCATGCGCTTCGGGACCGTGCCGCCGATCAGCCAGTTGGCGGTCTGGTTGGCCAGCGCGGCCACCTGCACGTCGAGCAGCGCCAGGTCGATGTGCTGGCCCTCGCCGGTGCGGTCGCGGTGGCGCAGCGCGGCCAGGATGCCGACCGCCGCATGCAGCCCGGTCATCACGTCGGTCAGCGCCACGCCGACCTTCTGCGGCCCGGCGCCCTCTTCCGCGTCGCCGCGGCCGGTCACGCTCATCAGCCCGCCCATGCCCTGGATCAGGAAGTCGTAGCCGGCGCGCGGCGCATAGGGCCCGGTCTGGCCGAAGCCGGTGATCGAGCAGTAGACCAGCCGCGGGTTCAGCGCGTGCAGGCTGGCGAAGTCCAGGCCGTAGGCCTTCAGGCCGCCGACCTTGAAGTTCTCCAGCACCACGTCGGCGCGCTCGGCCAGCCGGCGCACCAGCGCCTGCCCCTCGGGCGTGGCGATGTCGATGACGATCGAGCGCTTGTTGCGGTTGGCGCAGAAGAAGTAGGCGGCGTCCGGGGTGTCGCGGCCCTGCGTGTCCTTCAGCCACGGCGGGCCCCAGGCGCGGGTGTCGTCGCCGGCGCCGGGACGCTCGACCTTGACGACATCGGCGCCGAGATCGGCCAGCGTCTGCGTCGCCCACGGCCCGGCCAGCACGCGCGACAGGTCGAGCACCTTCAGGCCATCGAGCGCGGTGGCCATGCTCAGAACGCCGCGATGCCGGTGATCGCGCGACCGAGAATCAGCGCGTGGATGTCGTGCGTGCCTTCGTAGGTGTTGACCACCTCGAGGTTGACCAGGTGGCGCGCGACGCCGAACTCGTCCGAGATGCCGTTGCCGCCGAGCATGTCGCGCGCGGTTCGAGCGATGTCGAGCGCCTTGCCGCAGGAATTGCGCTTCATGATCGAGGTGATCTCCACGCTGGCGGTGCCCTCGTCCTTCATCCGGCCCAGGCGCAGGCAGCCCTGCAGGCCCAGCGCGATCTCGGTCAGCATGTCGGCGAGCTTCTTCTGCACCAGCTGGTTGGCCGCCAGCGGACGGCCGAACTGCTTGCGGTCGAGCGTGTACTGACGCGCCGTCTCCAGGCAGAACTCGGCCGCGCCGAGCGCGCCCCAGGCGATGCCGTAGCGGGCGCTGTTCAGGCAGGTGAACGGGCCCTTCAGGCCACGCACCTCGGGGAAGGCGTTCTCCTCCGGGCAGAAGACCTCGTCCATGACGATCTCGCCGGTGATCGAGGCGCGCAGGCCGACCTTGCCGTGGATCGCCGGGGCGGAGAGGCCCTTCCAGCCCTTCTCCAGAACGAAGCCGCGGATCTGGCCCTCGTCGTCCTTGGCCCAGACGACGAAAACATCAGCGATCGGCGAGTTGGTGATCCACATCTTCGAGCCGCTCAGGCTGTAGCCGCCGTCGACCTTGCGGGCGCGCGTCACCATGCTGCCGGGGTCGGAGCCGTGGTTCGGCTCGGTCAGGCCGAAGCAGCCGATCCACTCGCCGGTGGCGAGCTTCGGCAGGTACTTCTGCTTCGTGGCCTCGTTGCCGAATTCAAAGATCGGCACCATCACCAGCGAGGACTGCACGCTCATCATCGAGCGGTAGCCCGAGTCGACCCGCTCGACCTCGCGGGCGATCAGGCCGTAGCTGACGTAGTTCAGGCCGGCGCCGCCGTAGGGCTCGGGGATCGTGGGCCCGAGCAGGCCCAGCTCGCCCATCTCGCGGAAGAGGGCCGCGTCGGTGCGCTCGTGGCGGAAGGCCTCGGTGACGCGCGGCATCAGCCGGTCCTGGCAGTAGGCGCGGGCGGCGTCGCGCACCGCGCGCTCGTCATCGAGCAGCTGGCTGTCGAGCAGCAGCGGGTCGTTCCACTGGAAGGAAGCGCGGGACGTGCGGGGGGTGCTGGCCATGACGGAGGCTCCTCGAAGGTTCTGAAGTTCGATGGATGCAATCCTAGGGAGCCCAGCCTGCAGGCACAACCGAATAATATGCATCGATCTGTTCCATGAACGCACTCCGAGATCGTCCCCGATGAGCGAACTCTCCCGCCGTCGCCTGCCCGGCACGACCGCGCTGGCCGTCTTCGAGGCCGCCGCGCGCCACGAGAGCTTCACCCGCGCCGCCGAGGAGCTGGCGATGACGCAGAGCGCGGTCTGCCGCCAGGTCGCGGGGCTGGAGGCGCTGCTGGACGTCAAGCTGTTTCGCCGCACCCGCCGCGGCGTGCGCCTGACCGAGGCCGGCAGCGGCTACGCGCTGCGGGTGGCCGACTGGCTCGACACGCTGGAGCGCGACACCCGCGAGCTGATGGCCGGCGCCGGGCGGGTGCCGGTGATCGAGCTGGCGGTGGTGCCCACCTTCGCCACCTGCTGGCTGCTGCCGCGGCTGCCGGCCTTCCGGCCCGGGCGGGTGCAGGTCAACCTGCACAGCCGCACCCGCCCCTTCCTGTTCGACGAGACCCGGCTGGACGCGGCCATTCACGCCGGCGACGGCCACTGGCCGGGCTGCACCAGCCGGCCGATCCTGTCGGAGCGGCTGATCCCGGTGGCCAGCGCCGGCCTGCTGACCGCGCACGGCCTGGCGCCGGACGGCCCGCCGCTGCCGGCCGAGGCGCTGGCGCGGCTGCCGCGCCTGCAGCAGACCACCCGGCCGCTGGCCTGGCGGCGCTGGTTCGCCGCCGCCGGCCTGCGGGTGGCCGACGACCAGAGCGGGCCCGCCTACGAGCAGTTCTCGATGAGCGTGCAGGCCGCCGCGCTCGGCCTGGGCGTGGCGCTGGTGCCGGACTTCGCCGCGGCCGCCGCGCTGGCCGACGGCCGCCTGCGCGGCGTGGCCGCCGCGCTCGACAGCGAGCTGGCCTATCACTACGTCGTGCCGGAGGCACATGCCGACGACGGGCTGCTGCGCGAGTTCGGCGACTGGCTGGCGGCGCAGGCGGAGACACATCGTGAAACTTTTCATGCCGCCCGCTCGACGGATCTGAAAGAATGACACGGCACCTCCCGCCGCCCCCCGGACCGATCCCCTGACCGATCCCAGACCGATGCCCACCGAAGATGCTTCACCCCATGCGACTGATCCTCTGGCTGGGCCTGGTCATGACGGTCACGGTCGCGGTGATCGTGTCGATCGGTCGCAGCCCGGCGCTTGACGGCCCGCAGAGCCCGGGCCCGGACCGTCCGCTGCGGGTCGGCTACGCGATCGAGGCGCCCTATGCCTTCCGCGATCCGGGCGGTGGCCTGCACGGCGAGGCCGTCGACATGATGCGCGCTGCGCTGCGCCGCATCGGCCGGCCGGAGCCGGTCTGGATCCATGCCGAGTTCGGCGCGCTGATGCACGAGCTGGACATGGGCCGCATCGACGCCATCGCCTCCGGCCTGTTCATCACGCCGGAGCGGGCGGCCCGGCTGGCCTTCTCCCGTCCCACCGCCGCGGTGCAGCCGGGACTGCTGGTGGCGGCCGGCAATCCGCTCGGGCTGCACAGCCTGGCCGATGTGGTCGGCGATGCGCGGACACGGCTGTGCGTGCTGGAGCAGTCGGTCGAGCAGGACATGGCCCGACGTGCCGGTCTGCCGGATTCACGGCTGCGCACCCGCACCAGCGCGGCCGGCTGCCTGACCGAGCTGCAGCAGGGTGCGGTCCAGGCGATGATGCTGTCGGTGCCCTCGCTGCGCTGGATGGTGCGGCAGCTGGAACAGCAGGCACGCAGCGCCTCCCAGACACGTGCACAGCATCTGCCCGAGCTGGCCCAGCCCTTCTGGGTCTCGTCCGGTCCCGACGGCTCAGCAATCGGCTATCCGGCGCTGGCCTTCCGCCGCGGCGACCGGCTGCGCGACGAGATCGACGCGGCGCTGGCCACCTACATCGGCAGCCCGGAGCATCTGCAGCGGGTCAGCGTCTACGGCTTCGACGAAGGCCTGATCGCGCCGGTGCGCGGCGAACCGCTGGCAGGCCTGCGCGGCACGGCAACGCGATGAACCGGTCTGCGCCACGGTCCTCGCCGACTTCGCTGCCCTCGCTGATGCTGCCGGCCCTGGCACTGTTCGGCATGCTCTGCCTGGGCCTGCTCGGCTGGAGCCACCAGCTCTGGAACGAGACGCTCACCGACGCGACGCTGCCCGGCAGCACGCTGGCGCAGATGCGGCTGAACCTGAGCCAGGCCCGCACCCATGCGGAACACGACCTCCACGAGGGCGAGCATGGGGATCTGAGCCGGGTCGACGCGGAGCTGGAGAACGCCCGCCTCGGCGGTCTGCAGCTGGTGGCCCAGGTGGAGCGGATCCAGACCACGCCGGCGCATGCCGACCGGCTGCGCCGGCTCGCCAGGGGCTTTGTCGACTCGATCGACGGCATTCGCGACACCCTGCGCCACCGGGCACTCACGCCGGACGATCGCTCGCGGGTCGCGCTCGATCTGCAGCAGGGCCGCATCGACAGCGCGGTGCGCGAGATGGAGGCGATCATCGAGATGATCCGCCAGGAGCGGCTGCGACGCCAGGCACGTCTCGGCATGGGCATGGCCGCGCTGATCGGCCTGGGCGTGGGCCTGCTGCTGCTGCTGCACCACCGCCAGAGCCATCTGCGCCAGGCGCTGCTCGAGGCGCTGCAGCAGCGCGAGCGCCACATGCAGGCCTTTGCCGAGGCGGTGCCGGACCTGTCCTTCGTGCTCGATGCCGAAGGGCGCTACATCGAGATCTACGGCATCCGGGACCGGCTGGTCGCGACACGCGAGCAGCTGCTGGGGCAGCGATTCCAGGAGATGCTGCCGCCGCTCGCGGCCGCGCGGGTCGAGGCGGCGGTGCGCCGGGCGCTGGAGACCGGCGAGGTCTGCCGGACCGAATACAGCCTGGAGATCGACGGCCGGGCCTGCTGGTTCGAGGCCCGCACCCATGCGCTGCCCGGCGAGCAGGACCGGGTGGCGCTGATCAGCTGGGATGTGACCGAGCGCAAGCGCAACGAGCAGCGGGTGGCCACGCTGGGCCGGCTCTACAGCTTTCTCAGCCAGGTCAACCAGGCCATCGTCTGGACCCGCCAGCCGCAGGAGCTGATGCAGCGCATCTGCGATGTCGCGCTCAGCCACGGCAGCTTCCGCGGCGCCTGGATCGCCGCGTCCGGCCCCGACAACCGCTCGCTGGTGCCGGTGGCGGTCGGCCCCGGCAACCGCGAGCTGCCGGCCGGCCGGCAGGCGGCGCGGATCGACCCGGACCTGCACCCTCAGCATGTCGTCACCCTGACCTGGCGCAGCGCCGAGCTGCGCTGGGACACGCCGGCCGGCGGCAGCGCGCTGCATGCGGTGGCCATTCCGATCACCTGCGAAGGCCGCATGCACGCGGTGCTGGTGCTGATCCGCGACCAGCTCTCGAGCGAGGATGCCGAGGAGCGCGCGCTGTTCCACGAGATCGGCTCGGATCTGTCGCATGCGCTGACGCAGATGCGCCAGCAGAAACGCTGGCTGCAGGACCAGGAAAGCATGCGCCTGCATGCCGCGGCGCTGGAGAGCACGCAGGACGGCGTCATCGTCTGCGACCGCTCGGGGCGGATCGTGTCGGTGAACCGGGCCTTCTCGACGATCACCGGGCATCGGCGCGAGGACTGGATCGGCCAGCCGCTCGGCCGGCTCGATCCGCAGCCCGGCGCGCAGCCCGGCACGCCGGATGACGCCGAGCGTGGCGTCGACGGCTTCGGTCCGCTGCTCGAGCAGGTCGTCAGCCAGGGCGCCTGGTCCGGGGAGATCCGCAGCCGCCACCGCGACGGCCACCTGCAGACGCTGTGGGCCTCGGTGGCGACGGTGCATGACGAGCAGCAGGTGCCCACCCATCTGGTCACCGTCTTCACCGACATCAGCGCGAAGAAGCAGGCCGAGCACGACCTGCACCAGCTCGCCCATGTCGATCCGCTGACCCAGCTGCCCAACCGGCGCCGGGTGCTCGAGCGGCTGCGCCAGGCGCTGGCGGCCGCGCAGCGCCAGCATCACCGCGTCGGGGTGATGTTCATCGACCTGGACAACTTCAAGACCGTCAACGACAGCCTCGGCCACAGCTGCGGCGACCAGCTGCTGCGCGACGTGGCCGAGCGCCTGGCGCAGCGCACCCGGCGCGAGGACACGCTCGGGCGGCTGGGCGGCGACGAGTTCATCCTGGTGCTGGAGGCGCTGCGCGATCAGGAGGACGCCGCGGTGGTCGCCCGCGAGCTGCTGCAGCTGCTGGAGAGGCCCTTCCAGATCGACGGCAGCGAGGTCTGGGTCCAGGCCAGCATCGGCATCAGCCTGTACCCGGAAGACGGCCATGAGGTCGAGGAGCTGCTGCGCGATGCCGATGCGGCGATGTACCAGGCCAAGCACGCCGGCCGCGGCACCTACCGCTACTACACCGAGGCGCTGACCCAGGCCGCGCAGAGCCGCCTGCAGCTCGACGGCCGGCTGCGGCGTGCGCTCGAGCGCGGCGAGTTCGAGCTCTGGTACCAGCCGCTCTACCGGCTGGCCGATCGCCATCTGATCGGGCTGGAGGCGCTGGTGCGGCTGAACCAGCCCGGCCTGCCGCCGATCGGTCCGGCCGAGTTCATCCCGCTGATGGAAGACAGCGGCCTGATCGTCGAGCTGGGCGCCTGGGTCACCCGCGAGGCCTGCCGGCAGGCGCGCGCCTGGCTGGACGAGGGCCTGGACTGCGGCCGCATCGCGGTCAACCTGTCGGCCGCAGAGATGCGGCGCGGGCAGACGCTGGCCCGGCTGAGCCAGGCGCTGGACGACAGCGGCCTGCCGGCGGCGCGGCTGGAGCTGGAGATCACCGAATCCGGCCTGATGGAACACATCGACGCGGTCGAGCCGGTGCTGCGGCAGATGCGCGAGATGGGCGTGCGGCTGGCGATCGACGACTTCGGCACCGGCTACTCCTCGCTGGCGCGGCTCAGGCGGCTGCCGGTCGGCAAGCTGAAGATCGACCGCAGCTTCATCGCCGACCTGGGCGGCGAGACCGGCCCGCAGGGCGCGCAGCTGGTCAGCGCGATGATCGCGATGGGCCGCGGCCTGGGCCTGTCGGTGCTGGCCGAGGGCATCGAGACCGAGGTGCAGGCCCGCCAGCTGATCGCGCTGGGCTGCGAGGCCGGGCAGGGTTATCTGTTCGGTCGCCCCGCGCCGGCGGCCGTCGCCCGACAATGGCTGTCCCCGCTGCCGGAGAACGCCGATGAAGCCCTCGCCCAGACGATCTGGCCCGACATCTGAGTCTGCGGCCGCCCCGTGGCCCGTCCGGCCGAAGGCCGTGGCGCTGGCCACCCTGCTGGCCACGACGCTGACGGCCTCCGCGCAGGCCGGTCCGGTGCAGACGCTGGCCGGCGGCTGGCAGGTCGAGACGATCGCCACCGGCCTGGAGCATCCCTGGTCGCTGGCCTTCCTGCCCGATGGCCGCATGCTGGTGACCGAGCGCCCGGGCCGGATGCGCATCGTTCAGCCCGACGGCCGCCTCGGCCCGCCGCTGGCCGGCCTGCCGGCGGTGGTGGCCGGCGGCCAGGGCGGCCTGTTCGACGTGCTGCCCTCGCCCGACTTCGCCAGCAGCCGGCGGCTCTACTGGAGCTATGCGGCGCCTGCGCCGGGCGGCCGGGGCGCCAATTCCACCGCGGTCGCCCGCGGCCGCCTCGACGGCGAGCGCCTCGTCGAGGTCGAGGTGATCTTCCGCCAGCAGCCCGCGCTCGACAGCCGGCTGCATTTCGGCGGCCGGCTGGCCTGGGCCGGCGACGGGCGGCTGTTCGTCACGCTGGGCGACCGCTTCTGGCGCCGCGACGATGCGCAGACGCTCGACAACCACCACGGCAAGGTGGTGCGCATCGAGGCCGATGGCCGGGTGCCTGCCGACAACCCGCTGGTCGGCCGCGCGGGCGCGCGCCCCGAGATCTGGAGCTGGGGCCATCGCAATGTGCAGGGCGCCGCGCTGCATCCGCTCACCGGCCAGCTCTGGACCCACGAGCATGGCCCGCAGGGCGGCGACGAGCTCAACCTCACCCGCGCCGGCGCCAACCACGGCTGGCCGCGCGCGACCTGGGGCTGCGAATATGTGACCTGCTTTCGCATCGGCGAGAAATCGGTGGCCGGCCTGGCCGAACCGCAGACACGCTGGGTGCCGTCGATCGCGCCCTCGGGGCTGGCCTTCGTCACCTCCGAACGCTATCCCGGCTGGAAGGGCAGCGTGCTGGTCGGCGCGCTCAAGGCCCGCGCGCTGGTGCGGCTGACGCTCGACGGCGAGCGCATCACCGGCGAGGAGCGGCTGCTGACCGATCTGGAAGAACGCATTCGTGACATCCGGCAGGGTCCGGACGGCTGGATCTACCTGCTGACCGATGCCCCTGAAGGACGCATCCTGAGGCTGGCTCCTACAATCGCCCGGTGAACAGCACCTGCCTCCTCAACGCCGACCTGCACTGCCACTCGATCGTGTCCGACGGCACGCTCAGCCCCGAGGATCTGGCCGCCCGGGCCAGCGCCAACGGGGTGGAGCTGTGGGCCCTGACCGACCATGACGAGATCGGCGGCATCGCCCGCGCCCGCGCCGCCGCCCACGCCGCAGGCATGGCCTTCCTGAGCGGCGTGGAGGTCTCGGTGACCTTCGCCGGCGAGACGGTGCACATCGTCGGCCTGGGCTTCGACGAGAACGACCCCGGACTGCGCCGCGGCCTGGAGTCGACCCGCGGCGGGCGCGAGGGCCGCGCCCGCGAGATGGCCGCCGAGCTGGCCCGGGTCGGCATTCACGGCGCCTTCGAGGGCGCGCTGAAATATGTCGGCAACCCGGACCTGATCTCGCGCACCCACTTCGCGCGCTACATCGTCGAGGTCGGCGCCTGCGGCGACACCGCGGAGGTCTTCCGCAAGTACCTGGCCGACGGCAAGCCCGGCTTCGTGCCGCACCGCTGGGCCACGCTGGGCGATGCGGTGCGCTGGATCCGGGATGCCGGCGGCGTGGCCGTCATCGCGCACCCGGGCCGCTACCACCGCTTCGACGCCACCAAGGAATACGCGCTGTTCTCCGAGTTCCGCGAGCACGGCGGCCAGGGCGTCGAGGTGGTCACCGGCAGCCACACCGCGGCCGAGTACGTCAAGTACGCCGACATGGCGATCGAGTTCGGCCTGGCGGCCTCGCGCGGCAGCGACTTCCACTCGCCGGCCGAGAGCCGCACCGACCTGGGCCGGCTGCCGATGCTGCCGGGCAAGCTCACCCCGGTCTGGTCGCTGCTGCAGGAGCGTGTCGCGCTGCCGCCTCAAGCGGCCTGAGAAGACACGGGCACCGACCCATCTGGCGGACAATGCCGCCACCATGGCCCAGTTCTTCGAAGTCCATCCCGACAACCCGCAGCCCCGGCTGCTGCGCCAGGCCGCAGCGATCCTGTCGGCCGGCGGCATCGCGGCGATCCCGACCGATTCCAGCTACGCGCTGGTCTGCCACCTCGACGACAAGGCGGCGGCCGACGCGCTGCGCCGGGTGCGCGGCGTCGACGACAAGCACCACCTGACGCTGCTGTGCCGCGACCTGTCCGAGCTGGCCAGCTACGCCCGCGTCGACAACCGCCAGTACCGGCTGCTCAAGAGCGCCACGCCCGGGCCCTACACCTTCATTCTCGAGGCGACCAAGGAGGTGCCGCGGCGCGTCTCGCATCCGTCGCGGCGCACCATCGGCCTGCGCGTGCCCGAGCATGGCGTGACCCAGGAGCTGCTCGGCCTGCTCGGCCAGCCGCTGATCTGCACCACGCTGATTCCACCGGGCGAGCGCGAGCCGCTCAACGACGCCGACGAGATCCGCGAGCGCTTCGAGCGCCAGATCCAGGCCATCGTCGCCGCCGGCCCCTGCCCGGCCGAGCCCACCACCGTGATCGACCTGAGCGGCGGCGAGCCGGTGGTGGTGCGCGCCGGCCGCGGCGACCTGGCCGCCATCGGCCTGGCCTGAGCGCAGCAAGAACCGCAGGAACCTCAAGATCAGCACGATGGCGAAGAAGACCGCCCATGTCAGCGAGACGCCCGCCACCCAGTGGCTGCGGGCCCACCGCGTCGAGTTCACCGAGCATCCCTACGACTATGTCGACCACGGCGGCACCGCCGAGTCCTCGCGCCAGCTCGGCGTCGACGAGCACGCGGTGGTCAAGACGCTGGTGATGCAGGACCAGGACGCCAAGCCGCTGATCATCCTGATGCACGGCGACCGCCAGGTCAGCACCAAGAACCTGGCGCGCCAGATCGGCGCGAAGAAGGTCGAGCCCTGCAGGCCCGAGGTCGCGCAGCGCCACAGCGGCTACCTGGTCGGCGGCACCTCGCCCTTCGGGCTGCGCAAGGCCATGCCGGTCTACGCGGAGTCGAGCATCCTCGCGCTGGAGCGCATCTGGATCAACGGCGGGCGCCGCGGCTTCCTGGTCGGCCTGGCGCCGACGGTGCTGACCGAGGTGCTGGGCGCCCGGCCGGTGCAGGCCGCCGATCCGGCGTCGGCCGGCTGAAGCCGCGCGCTTACACTGGCGGGCTGTTCCTCCGAACGACACGCACCCGTTCCCGTACACCATGACCACGCTCTGGATCGCGGCGGCCTTCGTCGCCGCCTACCTCATCGGCTCCCTCTCGTTCGCCGTCATCGTCAGCCGCGCGATGGGCCTGGACGACCCGCGCAGCTACGGCTCGGGCAATCCCGGCGCGACCAACGTGCTGCGCTCGGGCAGCAAGAAGGCCGCCGTGCTGACGCTGCTGCTCGACGCGGTCAAGGGCCTGATCCCGGTGCTGCTGGTGCGCCTGTTCGGCGAGCGCGTCGGCCTGGGCGAGGGCAGCGCGATGCTGGTCGGCCTGGGCGCCTTGCTCGGCCACCTGTGGCCGGTGTTCTTCCGCTTCCAGGGCGGCAAGGGCGTGGCGACCGCCGCCGGCGTGCTGCTCGGCTTCGAGCCGCTGCTCGGCCTGGGCGTGCTGGCGATCTGGATCCTGGTGGCGAAGACGACGAAGTACTCCTCGCTGGCCGCGCTGATCGCCTCTGGCGTCGCGCCGCTGCTGCACGCGATCTTCTGGGGCGGCTCGTCGGCGACGCTGGCGATCTTCGTGATGTCGCTGCTGCTGATCTGGCGCCACGCCAGCAACATCGCCAAGCTGATCAACGGCACCGAGAGCCGCATCGGCCAGAAGGCGAAACCGGCCGAGGCCGGTGGCGCCGCAGCGGCAGACGCGGCCCCGGTCGCCGCACCGGCCAACCGCGCCGAACGCCGCCGCAATGCCCGCCAGGCCAAGCGCAAGACGCACTGAGCCTGCCGCCCCAACACCCCTGACCCGGACCTCGAGAGATGACGACCGCCTCCCCCGCCCCGCTGCAGCGCTTCGACGTCGGCCCGCGCCTGTCGGAAATGGCCATCCACAACGGCACGATCTGGCTGGCCGGCCAGGTGCCCGACGACGCCAGCCAGGACATCCGCGGCCAGACCGCGCAGGTGCTGGCGATGATCGACCGCCTGCTCGAGCGCGCCGGCTCCGACAGGACCCGGCTGCTGATGGTGCAGATCTATCTGGCCGACCTGGCCGACTTCGACGGCATGAACGCGGTCTGGGACGCCTGGGTGCCGGCCGGCCACACGCCGCCGCGCGCGACCGTGCAGGCGAAGCTGGCACGGCCTGACTGGCGCATCGAGATCGTCGCCACCGCCGCGGTGGCCTGAACCGCGCACGCGCACGCCGCCCGATGAGCGACACGTCGCCCCCCCGCCCGAGCCTCTGGGCCCGCGCCCGCCACAGCGGCCTGATCGCCGCGCTGGTGATCGGCGTGGCCGCCTGGGGCGTCGGCCGTCTGGTCCAGCAGCAGGCCCGCGACAGCCATGCCGAGACGCTGCGCCAGCTCGTCCAGCCCGGCGACCTGAAGCTGATCTCCTCGACCAGCTGCCTGTTCTGCACCCGCGCGCGCCAGTACCTGACCGAGCAGCGCATTCCCTTCGAGGAATGCTTCATCGAGCGCGACAGCGCCTGTCTGGCCGAGTACCGCGCCCGCGGCGCCGCCGGCACCCCGACGGTGCTGGTGCGTGGCCAGGCGCGGCTGGGCTTCGACCCGGGCCAGGTGGCCGAAGCGCTGGCAGCGGCGCGCTGACGCTCGTGGGCTCCCGCCGGCCTCAGGCCGCCGCATCCCAGTGGCGGCGGCGCAGCGCGTCGATGCGCTCGAGCAGTTCAGGCGCGAGCGCCACGTTCCACGCCGCGACGTTCTCCTCGAGCTGCGCCACGCTGGTCACGCCGATGATGGTGCTGGCCACCGACCAGCGGCGGTAGCAGAAGGCCAGCGCCAGCTCGGTCGGCGTCAGGCCGTGCTCGCGCGCCAGCGCGTTGTAGGCACGCGCGGCCTCCAGCGCTTCGGGCCGGGCCCAGCGCTGCTTCTTCATGCTGTCGAACAGCGCCAGCCGGCCCGGCTGCCGCGCCGGATCGTGCAGGCCGACCTCGTCGTACTTGCCGGTCAGCAGCCCGAAGCCCAGTGGCGAGTAGGCCAGCAGCGAGACCTGGTGCTGGTGCATCGCCTCGTCCAGGCCGTTGTCGGGCACGCGGTTGACCAGGCAGTAGGCGTTCTGCACCGTCGCCACCCGCGCCAGACCGTGCTGCTCGGCCAGGCGGATGAACTCGCACACGCCGTAGGGCGTCTCGTTCGACAGGCCGATCGCGCGCACCTTGCCCTCGCGCACCAGCCGGTCGAGCGCGCGCAGCTGCGCCTCGATCGGGGTGACCTGCGCCTTCGCCGCACGCACCGGATCGAAGTAGGTCGCGCCGAACATCGGCACCGGCCGGGTCGGCCAGTGCAGCTGGTACAGGTCGATCGTCTCGACGCCCAGGCGGCGCAGGCTGCCCTCGCAGGCCGCGACGATGTCGTCGGCGCTCAGGTCGGCGCTGCCCGCCCGGACCCAGTCCATGCCGCGCGACGGGCCCGCCACCTTGGTGGCGATCGTCAGCTTCTCGCGCACGCCCGGCCGCGCCGCCAGCCAGCGGCCCAGGATGATCTCGGTGGCGTTGAAGGTCTCGCGCCGCGGCGGCACCGCGTACATCTCGGCGGTGTCGATGAAGTCGATGCCCAGCTCGAGCGCACGATCCAGGATGCGGAAGGCGCCGGCCTCGTCGACCTGCTCGCCGAAGGTCATCGTGCCCAGGCAGACGGGCGAGACGCGCAGATCGCTGCGGCCGAGGGAAACGGATTGCATCGGGAGGACTCCTGCAGGAAGGACACCGATCTTAGGCGACACTGCCGCGCGCCGCTTCAGCCTACCACGCTGCGCACGAAGCGGGTGCAGACCTCGCCCGGGTTCTCGTAGGCGTAGGCGCGGGCGCTGTCGTAGATCGCGTGCGCGCCGGCCTCCAGGCGCAGCACCTCGTCGTCGAAGCGCAGCAGCAGGCAGCCGGCGGTGACGACGATCATCTCGTGCCAGCCCGGCGGGTCGGGCTCGGCGCGGTAGATCTCGCCGGGGCCGAGCGTCCAGGACCACAGCTCGACGCTGCTGCGCGCCGGCGCGCTGCCGAGCAGCACCGCGCGGCTCTCGGCGTGGACGCCGCGCCAGGCCAGCGCGTCGACCCGCTGGTGTGCGGCGCCTGGCGCGGCCACCAGCGTGACGAAGTCGGTGCCCAGCGCACGCGCCAGCCGGTCCAGGCCGGCCAGGCTGAGGTTGGCCTCGCCCGCCTCCAGCCCGACGATGGTGCGCCGGCTCAGGCCGGCGGCCGCAGCCAGCGCCGCCTGGCTCAGCCCGGCGGCCGCACGCAGCCGGCGCAGATTGGCCCCGACATGCGCCAGCACCGGCACCTCGCGGGCCTCGGCTTCGGTCTCGGGTTGACTGCGCAATATTCTGCTCATACGCTCGGGGTCTCTCGTGATGCGCAGCATTCTGCGCAATTTCTGCCCGTCTCGTCCGCTTCCATGTCCGCCTTGCCCTCTTCCGCCTCGCGCAGCACGCTGCGCACCGATCTGCTGATGCTGCTGACCGCCGCCATCTGGGGCTCGACCTTCGTCGCGCAGCAGATGGGCATGGACTCGGTCGGGCCCTTCACCTACACCGCCTCGCGCCTGCTGCTGGGCGCGCTGCTGGTGGCGCCGCTGTGGTTCTGGCGCGGCGGGCCGTTCGCGGCCATGCCGGTGGTCGAGAGCCGCGGCTGCATCGGCGCGGGCGTGCTGCTCGGGCTGGTGCTGTTCATCGCGATCAATCTGCAGCAGGTCGGGCTGCTGGGCACCTCGGTCAGCAATGCCGGCTTCATCACCGGGCTGTATGTGGTGGTGGTGCCGGTGCTGATGCGCCTGGGCGGCGCGAGCGTGTCGGCGCAGGTCTGGGGGGCGGTGGCGCTGTCGGCGGCCGGCCTGTATTTCCTCAGCGTCAAGCCCGACGCCTCGATCGCGGCCGGCGACTGGCTGCAGCTCGGCGGCGCGATGCTGTGGGCGGTGCATGTGCTGCTGGTCGGGCATCTGGCGCGCCGGCATGATCCGCTGCGGCTGTCGGTGCTGCAGTACCTGGTGGCGGGCGCGCTGTCGTGGGTGGCGGCGCTGGTGCGCGAGCCGGTCAGCCTCGACGGCATCCTGCAGGCCGGCGGCGCCATCGCCTGGGGCGGCATCCTGTCGATCGGCGTGGCCTACACGCTGCAGGTGATCGCGCAGCGCGACGCCAAGGCCTCGCACGCCGCCATCATCTACAGCAGCGAGGGCGTGTTCTCCGCCATCGGCGGCTGGCTGGTGCTGGGCGAAAGCATCGGGCTGCGCGGCTGGAGCGGCGCCGGCCTGCTGCTGGCGGCGATGCTGCTGGCGCAGTGGCAGCGCGAGCCGAAGACGCCGGAGGCACCGGAGGTTCCGAAGGCACAGGACAAGCCTGTCGCGGCTTCGCCCTGAGCTTCACCCGGATCAAGGACAGCTCAGGGCGACGCGGCACAATCGCGACCCACAATCGCGCCCCATCATGTCCGTCACCTTTCCCCATCCCGACGCCCTGCAGCGCGCTGACAGCCAGCGCGCCGCCTCCTGCCTGCGCGAGCAGGGTTTCGTGCGGCTGTCGGCCGCCGCGCTGGCCGAGATCGCCGGCACCCCGAGCGAGGCGCTGCAGGCGCTCGGCACGAGCTGGCGCGAGCTGCCCGCCGACGAGCATCTGAAGGACGGCGGCCGCTACCGCCGCCGCCGCCACGGCAGCCTGGTGCAGGACACCCGCACCGGCCGGCTCGAGACGGTGCCGCACCGCCCGCACTGGCAGCCGACCACCTACAACGCGCTGCACGGCGGCATGCTGCGCCACTTCGCGCCGCTGGACCCGGCGATGGCCGCCTCGCCCGCCTTCCTGGCGCTGGTGGCGCGGCTGGGCGAGGTCTTCGCCGCGGCCGCGCACGACACGCCGACCGAGCCGGCCTTCGACGGCCGCTGGTTCATCGAGGCCCACCCCTTCCGCATCGACACCACCGGCGGCGTCGGCCGGCCGACGCCGGAGGGCGCGCACCGCGACGGCGTCAATTTCGTCGCGGTGGTGCTGGTCGACCGCCAGGGCGTGCGCGGCGGAGAGACGCGCGTCTTCGAGGCCGAGGGCCCGCACGGCGTGCGCTTCACGCTCGACGAGCCCTGGAGCGCGCTGCTGCTCGACGATCCGCGGGTCATTCACGAGAGCACGCCGATCCAGCCCGACGGCGATCGCGGCTGGCGCGACACGCTGGTGCTGACCTACCGCGCCGGCGGCTTCCAGGACCCGCCCTCGGCCTGAGGACCGGCGTCGGTGCCCCCGGCGCCGGCATCGATCGCGCGCAGCAGCGCGATCTTGTCGTGCACGCCGAGCTTGCGGTAGACCTGCTGCAGCTGGCTGCGCACCGTGTCGGGCGCCACGCCCATCGCCCGGGCGATGACCTTGTAGGACTCGCCCGCGGCATAGCGGCGCGCCACCTCGGCCTCGCGCGCGCCGAGCCGCGCCAGGCAGGATGGCGGCGCGGGCCGGCCGGCGGCCTCGGCCTGCGCCAGCCGCGTCGCAAGCCGGTGCGCCTGACGCCAGAAAGGCAGCGCCTGCGCCAGCGCGAGCTGCTCTCGCCCACCCAGCGGCCGGTTCGCCTCGGCGCGGTAGAGCGTCAGCCAGACCAGATCGTCGCCATCGCCCTCCTCCAGGCCGCCGAGCATCAGCTGGGCGATGTCGTACTGCGCCAGATAGTCGCGCAGGTCGGCGTGGCCGGCGGACCGGTACAGGCCGAGCGGCCCGTCGACAGCACCGCCGCGCACCGGCCGCGGCGCGGCGATGAAGGCCGCCGTCAGCGGATCGGAAGCGGCCACCGCCGCATAGTCGCTCAGCAGGCCGTCCGGGCGCTGGTGCACCACCGCATGCCGGATCCGCATCGCGCCGCCCTCGCGCCGGCCCCAGCCCCAGACCGCGCCGTCGCAGTCCAGCGCATCGGCCAGCAGGCGCAGCGCCTGGCGCTCGAAGCGCGGCAGCGGCTCGTCGCCGGCGCAGTCGAACAGCGCCAGCAGCGGCAGCACCGGAAGCAGCGACAGATCGGACGGATTCGTGGGGGGCGATGAATGATGCATCTGCATGATGGATCGACGGATCGCGACGCCCGATCATCGCCGACACCCGAGGAGGAGACACCCGATGCGAACCCGAACCCCGATCGCGCTGGCGGCCGCCACCGCGCTGGCCGCGCTGGGCACCAGCGGCTGTGGCAGCCTGTCCGACGAGGACGAGATCAACACCCGCCCGAGCTGGCTGGGCAGCGTCAGCGCCGCCTCCTACGACGGCAGCAGCGACGACCTGCTGACCGCCGGCCTGGGCAAGACCGGCCTGGGCTCGGCCACCGCGCCGATCTTCGCGACGCCGACCGCCCCGACCGCGGCCGAACTGCGCCGCCTGGCCATCCACACCAACTACCGCGCGCTGGCCGACATGACCGCCAACGGCGGCTACGGCCGGCTCTACGGTCCGAACATCGACCTGGCCGGCAACGACACGCTCGGCGAGGGCCGGATCGCCGGCATCGAGTACCGCGCGCTGATGGACGACGGCTCCGGACGCGACAATGTCGGCGTGATGGTGCAGGTGCCGGCGAGCTTCAATCCGGATGCGCCGTGCATCGTCGCGGCACCCTCGAGCGGCTCGCGCGGCATCTACGGCGCGATCGGCACCACCGGCGAATGGGGCCTGAAGCGCGGCTGCGCGGTCGCCTACACCGACAAGGGCACCGGCAGCGGCGCGCACGAGCTCTCCACCGACACCGTCACCCGGCTCGACGGCACGACCGCCGCGGCCTCGGCCGCCGGCAGTGCCGCGCACTTCAATGCCGGACTGAGCGCCGCGGAGCGCGCGGCCGTCAACACCGCCCGGCCGAACCGCTACGCCTTCAAGCACGCGCACTCGCAGCGCAACCCGGAGAAGGACTGGGGCCTGTGGACGCTGCGCTCGATCCAGACCGCCTTCTGGCTGCTCAACGAGACCTACGCCGGGCTGGATGCGAAGGACCGGCGCAAGGTGCGGCTGCGCCCGGACAACACGCTGGTGATCGCCGCCAGCGTCTCCAACGGCGGCGGCGCGGTGCTGGCGGCGGCCGAGCAGGACAGCGGCGGCCTGATCGACGGCATCGTCGCCACCGAGCCGCAGGTCAGCCTGCCGGCCCATGCCAGCATCGCGGTGCGCCGCGGCGGCATGGCGGTCAGCGCCTCCGGCCGGCCGCTCTACGACTACTTCACCACCGCCAACCTCTACCAGCCCTGCGCCGCGATCGCCGCGTCCAACGCCGCCAGCCCGTTCAACACCATCAACGCCACCCGTGCGGCCAACCGCTGCGCCAGCCTGAAAAGTGCCGGCCTGCTGAGCGCCGCCACCACCGCCGAGCAGGCCGAGGAAGCCCGGCAGAAGCTGCGCGACGCCGGCTGGGAGGCCGAGACCGACCTGCTGCACGCCTCGCACTGGGCGACCAACGCCACCGCTGGCGTCGCGGCGACCTATGCGCAGGCCTACAGCCGCGCGCGGGTCGACTCGGCGGTCTGCGGCTACTCCTTCGCGACGGTGGCCGCCGCCACCGGCATGCCGGCCACGGCAGCCACCAGCCCGATGACGACCCTCTTCAGCATCGGCAACGGCGTGCCGCCGACCAGCTCGATCGCGCTGATCGCCGACAACGCGCCCGGCGGCGCGATCAACTACCTGCTGGCCCGGTCCGCCTCGAGCAACACCGAGGATCTGGACTTCGACGGCGCCAGGTGCCTGCGCGACAAGCTGAGCGACGCCACGCTGGCCGCCGGCATCGACGAGGTGCGCCGCAGCGGCCGGCTGCAGGGCAAGCCGACGCTGATGCTGCACGGCCGCGCCGACACGCTGGTGCCGGTCAACCACAGCTCGCGGCCCTACTTCGGCCTGAGCCGCCAGGTCGACGGCAGCGCCAGCCGGCTGAGCTACATCGAGGTGACCCACGCGCAGCACTTCGACGCCTTCATCGGCCTGCTGCCCGGCTACGACACCCGCTTCGTGCCGCTGCACCACTACAACCTGCAGGCGCTGAACTGGATGTGGGACCACCTGCGCTCGGGCAAGGCGCTGCCGCCCTCGCAGGTGGTGCGCACCACGCCGCGCGGCGGCACCGCAGGCGCCGCGCCGGCGATCACCGCGGCCAATCTGCCCGCCATCAGCGCCAGCCCGGCCAGCGCCGACCAGATCGACTTCGCCGCCGGCACGGTCAGCGTGCCGGACTGATCCGGCGGACACGGCGGGCGTCACCGGCCGGACACCCGGCCGGGGCGGCCAGCCCCTACAGTGGCGCGGATGCACACCTCCACCGCCACCCCCGCACCTGCCCTGCCCTACGTCCCGCGCCGGCGCGCGCGCTCGCTGTTCGTGCCGCTGCGCGGGCTGCGCTGCCATGTGATGACCTGGGGCGAGCCCGCGCTGGCCACGCCCGAGCGGCCGCCGCTGGTGCTGGTGCACGGCTGGATGGACGTCGGCGCCTCCTTCCAGTTCCTGGTCGATGCGCTCGACGCGCTCGAGGCCCGGCACGGCGCCGGCGCGGCGCGCTTCATCATCGCGCCCGACTGGCGCGGCTTCGGCCGCAGCGACAGCGCGCCCGGCGGCCAGCGCACCGACACCTTCTGGTTCCCGGACTACCTGGCCGACCTCGACGCGCTGCTGCGTGCGCCCGGCCTGGGGCTGGCGCACGAGCCGGTGGTCGATCTGGTCGGCCACAGCATGGGCGGCAATGTGGCGATGATGTATGCCGGCATCCGCCCGGCGCGGGTGCGCCGCCTGGTCAATCTGGAGGGCTTCGGCCTGCCGCAGAGCCACCCGGCGCAGGCGCCGGGCCGCTACGCGCAGTGGCTCGACCAGCTGCGCGAACCCGCCACGCTGCGCGACTACGACAGCCTGGACGCGGTGGCCGCGCGGCTGAGGAAGAACAACCCGCGCCTGCGCGCCGACTTCGCCGACTGGCTGGCGCCGCACTGGTCACGGCGCAACGAGGCCGGACGCTTCGAGATCCTCGGCGACCCCGCGCACAAGCAGCTCAACCCGGTGCTCTACCGCAAGGAGGAGGCCGTGGCCTGCTGGGCGCGGATCACCGCGCCGGTGCTGTGGGTCGAGGGCAGCCAGACCGACGTGAGCAAGTGGTGGGGCGACCGCTACCCGCGCGAGGACTTCGAGGCACGCTTGGCCGCCGTGCCGCAGCTCGCGCGCGCCACGCTCGACGACTGCGGCCACATGCTGCACCACGACCAGCCCGAGGCGCTGGCGGGGTGGATGGCGGGGCATCTGGGGGCGGCCCCGCGAGGCCCAGGTCACGCTTAGCCGCAGGAGATGCCCGGTTCGGGTGTGGCAGGCATCAGACACCCTCGATTTCATGACTTATGTACATCGCGCCGCAAGTTCTGCAGAGCATTCTTAACAGAATCCAAGCACGATCAACCCTGACAATGCGGGTCAACCCTGGTGGCGTCAGCATCCGTGCCTGGCTCATCCGCTAAAAAGGCGGACCGCTGGGATCTGGATTCCAATGCTGGCGTCCAGTCTGCAACCTGAACACCATTTCGCACTTCTTTTCGCGCTCCTGTCGGGCGCTTCGTTTTTGAGGACATCCAAGCAATGAAAGTCACCGTCATCGGCACCGGCTATGTGGGCCTTGTGACCGGCGCCTGCCTGTCGGAAATGGGCAATCATGTGATGTGCCTGGACGTGGATCCGGCCAAGATCAGGATCCTGAACGACGGGGGCATCCCGATCCACGAGCCGGGGCTGCTGGAAGTGGTCCGGCGCAACGTGGCGGCGGGCCGGCTGGAGTTCACCACCGACATCGAGAAGTCGGTGGCGCACGGCACGCTGCAGTTCATCGCGGTGGGCACGCCGCCGGACGAGGACGGCTCGGCGGACCTGCAATACGTGACGGCGGCGGCGCGCAACATCGGCCGGCTGATGACGGACCACAAGGTGATCGTCGACAAGAGCACGGTGCCGGTGGGCACGGGCGACAAGGTGCGTGCGGCGGTGGCCGACGAACTGGCCAAGCGCGGCCTGTCGGAGATGGAGTTCTCGGTGTGCTCGAACCCCGAATTCCTGAAGGAAGGCGCGGCGGTGGCGGACTTCATGCGCCCGGACCGCATCGTGGTGGGCGCCGAGGACGAGCGCGCGATCCTGCTGATGAAGGCGCTGTACCAGCCCTTCGTGCGCAACCGCGACCGGATGATCATCACCGACATCCGCTCGGCGGAGTTCATCAAGTACGCGGCCAACTGCATGCTGGCCACGCGCATCAGCTTCATGAACGAGCTGAGCCGGCTGGCCGAGAAGGTGGGCGCCGACATCGAGATGGTGCGGGTGGGCATCGGCTCGGATCCGCGCATCGGCACGCAGTTCCTGTACCCGGGCGTGGGCTACGGCGGCAGCTGCTTCCCGAAGGACGTGAAGGCGCTGGCGATGATCGCGGCCGAGAACGGCATGCCGAGCAAGATGCTGACAGCGGTCGAGGAGGTCAACGAGGAGCAGAAGATGGTCCTCGTGCACAAGATCGTCGCCCGGTACGGCGAGGACCTGTCGGGCAAGACCTTCGCGATGTGGGGCCTGGCGTTCAAGCCCAACACCGACGACATGCGCGAAGCGCCGAGCCGGGTGATCATCAAGGAGCTGCTGGCACGCGGCGCCAAGGTGCAGGCCTATGACCCGGTGGCGGCCACCGAGGCGCAGCGGGTGATGGAGGGCTGGGCGGGCCTGAGCTATGCCGAAGGCCAGAAGCAGGCGCTGGAAGGCGCCGACGCGCTGGTGATCGTCACCGAGTGGAAGGAATTCCGCACGCCGGACTTCGAAGGCATCGCCGCCAGCCTGCGCGACAGGATCGTCTTCGACGGCCGCAACCTGTACGAGCCGGAGCTGATTCGCTCCTTCGGGCTGGAGTATCTGTCGATCGGCCGGCGCTGAGCGTCCGGACGCCGGAGCGCGGGCCGAAGTCGGCCCGCAACGACAAGGGGCGCCGCGGCGCCCCTTCTTCATGCATCCGGCATGCGCTCGGCGCGCTCAGTGCGCTCCTCAGCGCAGATAGATCTGGCCGGAGCAGCTGTAGGTGGTGACCTTGTACTGGGTCGACAGCTGGCTGGTGGTGGCGTAGGACACCGAACGGTTCGCCCAGGTCAGGCCGCAGCCCAGATCGATGTTGCGCATCAGCGCGTAGCTGACATTCAGCGACAGGCCGGTGGTGCGGTCGCTGCCGCTGATCAGGCCCTGCTCGAGCGAGCGACGTGCGTAGGTCAGGCCGGCATCGACGCCGATCTTCGCGGTCGCCTGCCAGTTGGCGCCCAGCCGCAGCGAGGTGGTGTTCTGGGCCTGGTCGGTGTTGGCGCGCAGCAGGTTGCTGACATAGTCGAAGCTGGCGTTGCTGGTGTCGCGGCTCAGACGCAGCTGGGTCGAGAACTTGCCGGTCGGCCTCCAGTTCCAGCCCAGCGAGCCGGTCCAGGCATTGCGGTCGCGCTCGAGGCCGGTGGCATAGGTGTAGGCCTCGCGGGTCAGGCTCAGGCGGGCGTCGTAGCTGCTGGCGCCACCCGGATTGACGAAGGCCAGCAGGTCCAGGTCGTTGCGGCCCACCTCGCTGCCGACATCGACATAGTCGACCTTGCCATGACGCAGGCTGGCGCCCAGCGTCAGGCCGCTGGCCGGGCGCACCCGGAAGCCGGCGTTGAACGAGGTCTGGTCGGCATTGGAGCCGCGGTAGGCCGTCGCGCTGTAGCGGGTCTGGCTGGCGGCCGCGCCGGCCTCGAAGGTCCACATCGTCACCAGACCGACCCGGCCGGTGGCATTGAGCGAGCGGGTGCTCAGCAGGTTGCGCTGGCCGGTCGTCAGGTAGTTGGAATCGGTCGGCAGGCTCTGCGCGGCACGCAGCACCACCACGCCGGACACCCGCTCGACCGTCTCGAGATCGAGCCGGGCGTCGAGCGCATAGTCGGTGTTGTTCAGGTAGTCGAGGCTGCTGTAGCGGTTGTGGTTGGCGCTCAGGCTGGCCGACAGGCGCTGGCGGCTGATCGGCTGGTCCAGGCCCAGGCGCACGCCGGTCGAGGAGATGGTGTCCGACAGCGCCTTGTCGTCGACGCCGTAGAAGACATTGCTGTTGCGGGTGAAGGCCTGGGAGGCGCCGACGTACCAGGGGCTGGTCTCGGCCTGCGCGGCCTGGGCGGCCAGCAGCAGCATGGCGGTCAGCGGAAGAAGGCGGGCAGCGTGTCGGTTCATGGGGGCGGTCCCTGTCGATTCGGTCGGTTGGCTCGAAGCGCCCGCGATCCTAATGCACCCCGGGCCTGCCCGGATTCTGTCGCCATGGAACCTCGGGTTTCCAGGTCGAGCCCCGCCGAACCGGCACGATTGCCGCGGAATACCGCGGAATCTCGCCGCACCACCGACGATGCCACCCACACTGTGGCTCAGACGCCGCGCCCGGCTCGGCGCCTGAGCCAGCGAACCACCTCGTCGGCCGGCATCGGATGCGCGAAGCGCCGGCCCTGCAGGGTGTCGCAGCCCAGCCCGCGCAGCACCTGCTCCTGCAGGTCGGTCTCCACCCCTTCGGCCACCACCCGCAGCCGCAGCGAGCGCGCCAGCGCCACCACCGCCGTCACCACCGCGGTGCTCTGCTCGCGCTCGCCGAGATGGCACACGAAGGAGCGGTCGATCTTGAGCTCGCGGATCGGCAGCTGGGTCAGATAGGCCAGCGAGGAGTAGCCGGTGCCGAAGTCGTCGATCGCGATCTCGATGCCGGCCTGGGTCAGCCGGTGCAGCACCGGGATGACCTGGTCGAGATTGCGCATCAGCCCGGTCTCGGTGATCTCGAGCTGCAGCGCACGCGCCGGCAGCCCGGCGGACTGCGCGGCCTCGCGCACCTGCTCGACCAGATCGAAGCGCTCGAAGGCGCGGCTGGGCAGATTGACCGCCACCACCAGCTCGATGCCGTGATGGTCGCGCCAGGCGGCGATCTGGCGCGCGGCCTCGCCGATCGCCCACTCGCTCATCGGCACGATCAGGCCGGTCTCCTCGGCCACCGGGATGAAGTCGGCCGGCTGGACCAGGCCGCCGCCGTCCCGCCGCCAGCGCATCAGCGCCTCGACCGCGCGCACCCGGCCATCGATCACGTCGACCTGCGGCTGGTAGTGCAGCACCAGCTCGCCGCGCTCGAGCGCCTTGTGCAGCGCGGTCTCGATCTCGAGCTTCTCGCGGCCGCGCCCGACCAGATCGGGATGGAAGACATGGCGGGCATTGCGCCCGTCGGCCTTGGCGGCGTACATCGCCATGTCGGCATTGCGCAGCAGATCGACCACCGAGACGCCGTCGCGCGGATACAGGCCCACGCCGATGCTGGCGGTGACGAAGTACTCGCGCCCGGCCAGCACCACCGGCTCGCGCAGCGCCTGCAGCATCGCGTCGGCCACCGCGACCGCCTGCGCCTCGTCGGCCACCTCGGGCAGCAGCGCGACGAACTCGTCGCCGCCGAGCCGGCCGACCGCCTCCAGCGCGCGGTGCGAGCGCAGCGTGGCGCTGTCGATGCCGGGATCGAGAATCTGGTCGCAGTGATGCACGCAGCTGCGCAGGCGCCGGCCGATCTCCACCAGCAGGTCGTCGCCGCGCGCATGGCCGAGGGTGTCGTTGATGGTCTTGAAGCGGTCCAGGTCGATCAGCAGCAGCGCGAAGGTGTGGCCCAGCCGCTGCGCGCTCTCCAGCGCCTTGCCGGCACGCCAGATCAGCTGGTGGCGGTTGGGCAGCTGGGTCAGCGAGTCGAAGTTGGCCAGCACCCGGATCTTGTCCTCGGCCTGGCGGCGCTCGGTCACATCCTGCAGGATGCCGCCGTAGCCGGCCAGCCGGCCCTGCTCGTCGAACTGCGGCTCGGCCTCGACATGCAGCACCCGCTCGCCGCGGATCGCCACATCGCAGTCGATCATGCAGGCCTGGCGCACCGCCTCGCGCAGGCGCGCCAGCATCGGCCGGCGCTGCGCCGGCACCACCAGATGAAGCACCTCCACCGGCGACAGCGCGCCGGCATGGCTGCGCCCCAGCACCCGCAGGGCCTCGGGCTCGAGCACCAGGCCCTGGCCGTCGCGCCACTCGAAGCTGCCCATGCGGGCCAGATCCTGCGCCCGCGACAGGCGCGCCTGGCTGCGCAGCAGCTCCATCTGCACCCGGGCCGAGCGCAGCAGGTAGTGCAGCCGTGCCGCCAGCAGCGTCCACTGGTGGGACTTGACGAAGAAGTCGGTCGCGCCGGCCTCGAAGGCCTGCTCGATCGAACCCTCGTCCTCCAGCCCGGTCAGCATCAGCACCGGCATCAGCTCGAAGCCGGGCAGCTCGCGCAGCTCGCGGCAGGTCTCGAAGCCGTCGATGCCCGGCATCATCGCGTCGAGCACGATCACGTCGGGCAGCCAGTCGGCGAGCTGGCGCAGCGCCGCCAGTCCGCCCTCGGCCTCGCTCACGGAAAAGCCGCGATCGCGCAGCGCGGCGGCGGTCAGCAGCAGATTGACCGGATCGTCGTCGACCAGCAGGACACGCGGCGCGCGGTCGCCCTGCCCGAGGTCGGGCATGTCCAGCTCATCGCCAAGATCCCTGCCCCTGCCCCTGTCCCTGTCCATGTGTCGAAGATTCACTGCAATCGTCCTGTCTGCGCGGCCTTGACCGGGGCCGCCGCCGTCATCGTCTCCAGCCGCTGCCGCACCCCGGTCTGGATGCGGATCATCTCCTCGCTCAGGCCCTGGAGCATCGTCGCCAGGGTCCGGGCATCCTGGCCCTGGCGCAGCGCCTGCTCGCACTCGCCGCACAGCGCCGCCAGCCGCAGCGCCCCGAGGCTGGCCGCCGACGAGCGCAGGGTATGGGTGACATGGCGCACCGCGGCCGGATCATGTCCGAGCGGCCCGGGCTCGAGCATCGGCAGCAGCCGGCCGATCGAGGCGTCGAAGGCCTGCATCACCCGGCGCACCAGCTGGTTGCGCCCGCCCGGGTCGAGATCCTGCAGGCGCTTCATCGCCTGCGGATCCAGCAGTTCGGGCTGCGGCTCGGGCGGCGGTTCCGGCTCCGGCTCGGGCAGGTCCAGCCGCAGCGAATGCTCGATGCGCTCGAGTTCGGAATCGACGCGTGCCGGCGCGAGTTCGCCCGGCGCGGTGTGCGCCGCCGCCTCGACCTCGGCCATGCCCTCGGGCCCGAGCCGATCGCCCAGGAAGCGTGCCAGCAGCGCCAGCAGCTGGGTCTGGCGATAGGGCTTGGCCAGATAGGCATCGAAGCCCAGCGACAGGAAGCGGTCCTCGTCGCCCGCGAGCGCATTGGCGGTCACCGCGATGACCGGCGTGCGCCGCGGCGTGACGAAGCGCCAGCGCGCATCCGGGCCGCTGCGCAGGCAGCGCAGCGCCTCGATGCCGTCCATGCCCGGCATCTGGATGTCCATCAGCACCAGGTCGAAGCGGCGCTCGCAGAGCTGGCGCAGGCCCTCCATCGCCGAGCCGGCCACCCGCACCGCGCAGCCCAGGCGCTGCAGCATCTGGCCCATGACCTCCTGATTGACCGGGTTGTCCTCGACCACCAGCACCTGCGCGCCGAACTGCGGCGCCACCACCTCGCCGGCCGGCCGGGCCTCGGCGCCCAGGCCCAGGATCAGCTGGCGCAGCTCGGTGCGGCGCACCGGCTTGTGCAGGAACAGATCGAAGCCGGCGTCGCGGGCGATGCGTGCGTCGTCAGGTGCCGCCACCGACGACAGCAGCACCTTGTGCGCCTGCCGGGCCAGGCCCTGCTGCCGCAGGTGCTGCGCCAGCGCGATGCCGTCCATGTCGGGCATGTGCCAGTCGATCAGCAGCAGGTCGAAGGGCAGCTCGCCCGGGCGCTGCGCCTGCTGGCGCAGCAGCGCCAGCGCCTGCTCGCCGCCGCCGGCCAGCGTCACCCGCAGTCCCCAGGCGCCGAGCAGGTTGTCGAGCACCGTGCGGTTGGTCTCGTGATCGTCGACCACCAGCACCGACAGGCCCGGCAGCGGGGCCGTCTCGGCCGGATCGCCCAGGGCGGGATCCTGCGGCGGCGAAGCGGCAGCCGGCCCGACCTCGGGCGCCGGGCCGGGCGCGCCCGCTGCCGGCAGGCCGACCGGCACCGTGAAACGAAAGACCGAGCCCAGACCGGGCCGGCTCTCGACCTCGATGGTGCCGCCCATCAGCTCGACGAGCTGACGCGAGATCGCCAGGCCCAGGCCGGTGCCGCCGTAGCGCCGCGCCATGCCCTCATGCACCTGGGTGAAGGCGGTGAACAGCCGCGGCACCGCCTCCGGCGCGATGCCGATGCCGGTGTCGCGCACCTCGAAGACGAGGTCATGGCGCACACCGTCAGCCGGATCGCCGTGCGAGGGCTGGGGGGGCGACAGCAGACGCAGATCGACCGTCACCTCGCCGCGCTCGGTGAACTTGATCGCGTTCGAGACCAGATTGCTCAGCACCTGGCGCAGCCGCAGCGCATCGGCACACACCACCGGCGGCAGCTCATCACCGGCCTGCGCGATCAGCTCCAGTCCCTTTTCGTGCGCCCGCGGCGCCAGCAGCTCCAGCGTGTCGTCGAGCAGCGCATGCAGGCCGAACTCGGTGGTGACCAGCTCGAGCCGGCCGGCCTCGATCTTGGCGAAGTCCAGCACGTCGTTGATGATCTCCAGCAGCGACTCGCCCGAGCGGTAGACCGCCTGCGCGAAGCGGCGCTGGCGGTCGTCGAGCCGGGTGCCAAGCAGCAGCTCGGTCATGCCGAGAATGCCGTTCATCGGCGTGCGGATCTCATGGCTCATCGTCGCCATGAACTGGCTCTTGGCCCGGCTGGCGCTCTCGGCGGCATCGCGCGCGGTCTGCAGCTGCAGCTCGCGCTCGCGCTCCTCGGTCACATCGTCGAGCAGGCCGTAGACACGCACCTCGCCGCCGGGCAGCTGGCGCACCCGGGTGCGCTGACGCAGCCAGCGCAGGCCGTGCACCGGGTGGTGGATGCGCAGCGTCACGTCGCTGGCGCTGCCCTGGCGCTCGAGCTCGCGCTGGCGCGCCAGCAGCGGCCGGTCCTGCTCGAGCACCCGCAGCGACAGCAGCCCGTCGGCCGGCCAGGGCGGCTGGCCCGGCAGGCCCAGCATGTCGAGCACCCGCGCGCCGACATAGCTCGGCTCCGCACTGCGGTTGCTGGTGACGAAGACACCCTCGTCGATCGCCTCGACCAGCTCGCGGTAGCGTTCCTCGGACTCGCGCAGCTGCTGCGCGTCGCGGCGCTGCTGGGTGATGTCGCGCAGCTGGCAGATCAGCACCGTCGGACGGCCCAGCCGGTTGCGCACCGCGACATGGCGGGCGCTGAACAGCCGCTCGCCGTCTGCGCCGCCCGGACAGGAAAATTCATGCTCGACCGAGCCGGTGCTGCCCAGCGCACGCACCAGCTGCGGGCGCAGACGCTCCTCCACCGGCGCGCCCAGCAGCTCGTCGAGCCCCCAGCCGCTGGCCTGCTCGCCCGCCACCGAGAACTCCAGCTCGGCCTGCTGGTTCAGCGACACCACACGGAACTGCTGCGCATCCAGCACCACCAGGCTGATCGGAATGTGCTCGGTCAGCACCGCCAGCAGCGCACGCCCCTCGTCGATGCCGAACTCGCGCTCCTTGCGGTCGGTCACATCCCGGCAGACGCAGACCCGCCGCGGCTGGCACTCGACGGTATCGATGACGACACGCCCGTCGATCTCCAGCCAGTAGCTGCCGCCGGGCAGCACATCGTCGACGCCGCGCAGCGCCACCATCTCGCGCACGAAGTCGTCGCCGCGCAGCAGGCTGTCGCGCAGCATCAGCGCGGCGCGCGTGTCCTCGCCCCCCGTGCCGGGCAGGATCTCCCAGAGCCACCGGCCCTGCAGGCGCTCCGGCGCATGGCCGCTCACCTGGGCGAAGCCGGGATGCACCCACTCGACCCGGCCCTGGGCATCGGTGATCAGCACGCCCTGGCCGATGCGCGAGGCCAGCATCTGCAGCCGGGCCTCGCGCCGGCCCGCCTGCGCCAGCCGCTCGCGCTGGCGGTCACGCTCGGCCAGCAGCCCGAGCGTCTGCCCGAGCCATTCGAGTTCCAGGCTGGCCTCGGCGGCCAGCGGGCGCGGCTGGTGCAGCTCCAGCACCGCCACCGCGCGGTCGGCGCAGACCACCGGCAGCACCAGCAGAGCGCTCAGGCCCGGCGGCCACCAGGGCATCGGCACGAGGGCATCGGGGCAGATCCGGCCCTGGGCCGGCGCCAGCGTGGACAGGGCCTGACCGAGCACGCCCTGGCCCGGCGCACAGGGCGCCAGCTGGTCGAGATCGATGCGGTCCTCGTCCGGCCATGACGACAGCGGCCAGGGCCGCAGCAGCACGCAGCCCGGCTGTGCGTCCTCCACTTTCAGCACGCTGCCACCGGACGCGCCGGTGTGCTGGCGCAGGCCCTCGAGGGCCTGCGCCAGCGCCTCGCCCAG